>JBCCCR010000002.1 GCA_039033415.1 Pseudomonadota bacterium
GGACTTGGCGTGAACTTTTGAGGATTTGCTACACTTCGTTGAAGCTGCGCCCAAGCAAGTGAACAGTATTCCATGGAATCCTCGAGTAATCTTGGTAACAACTCTGTCCCTTTACTCTGACCCCGGCCATCACGGCCATCATCCCAACCAGAGCCATGAAAAAAGAAAACCGCGGCAGCTGCCATCCATGGCGGCTACAGCGGTAAGCTTCGATGACACCTGTTCATCGGCTTCGCCGGCGCGTCCTTTAGCCGGCAGGAGTGTTTTGGTTCGAATATCGTTCGACACCCATGCGGTGCCGATGGCGACTAGCCCAGCACCAGGCTGGCCGGCCACTGAACCTCGTCGCTCAGAAAATTCATGAGCGACTCGGCCTGCATGGGCATGGCGTAGCCAAAACCCTGCCCCCAGCGAAAACCCAGGGTCTTGAGCGTCTGCTCCTGGTCGATGGTTTCAATGCCTTCAGCGATGACCTCGAGACCCAGCCGGGACGCCAGCGCCAGTACACCTTCGAGCATGCCGAGGCGGACCTCGGATCGACCCGTGTCCTGTAGCACCAGCCGGTCGATCTTGATGGCGCTGAACGGCAGATCGCGCAGTGACGCCGCGCAGGCGTAGCCGACACCAAAGTCGTCCAGAACGACTCTCGAGCCTCGGCTGGCCAGCTTGACCAGCTGGCTCGCGCCTGGGCTTGCTGCTGAAAAGCCCTGGCGTTCGGTCAACTCAAACTCGATGTCACCGTGCTCCAGGCCGTGCTTGTTGAGCTCCGCCGTGACGTAGTCGGCCAGCGTGCAGTCCAGATTAAGCTGATTTGCTGCGAGGTTCACAGCAACACGGATGCCGGGCAGCTGACGGCCGCGTAAGGTTTTCAGGTCTTCGCAGGCTCGCGCAATCACGGCCCGTCCGAATTCGACGATCAGGTTGTGGTGCTCCAGCTCCTCGATAAACCGATCTGGATAGACCAGCTCGTCGTTGCGATCGCGAAGCCTCGCCAATGCCTCGGCGGCGACCGTACGGCCGCTGTTCAGACAGTACTGAGGCTGGTAGTGAAGCTCCATGCGGCCCTCCCTCAGCGCCGCACGGACCTCCTCAACGCTGTACCGGTTCGCACTGTCAGGCTTGGCCTGGCGGATCGGTACGACTTTGTTTGCATCTCTCATGGCTACGCTCCTTGTAGCTAGCCCGACCTATTCCTGCTCGACCCAGCTGTTGACGCTGGTGGTCTCGGTCAGGCCGTTTGCCCACAGGTAGCCATTCGCCCAGAGGTAGCCGTTGGCCCAAAGGTAGCCGTTGGCCCACAGATAGCCGTTGGCCCAGAGGTAGCCGTTGGCTTCCGCTTCGCTGTTGGCCCACAGGTAGCCGTTCGCCCAGAGATAGCCATTGGCCCAGAGGTAGCCATCCACGCCTTCGATATAGAAGTCGCCGTCTTCGTTCTGGCGAGCCAGGCCACCGAAGTGGGCGGTGCCCGCCAGATCAGCCGAGACGTCGAGGCCGACGTTGGCGCAGCCGGTTTCCGTGCTCAGGACTGCCTCGGCTGCATTCACCATGCCGCTACCCTGCTGAAAGATGCTGTACGCCAGGTCGCCGTTCGGCTCCCGCGCCGCCTGGGCGCTGGCCATCAGCCGGCACTTCACGTCGTCCGGCGAGAGGCTCGGGTCATAGTCAAGCATCAGCGCGACGACGCCTGAGACGACCGCCGCCGACTGAGACGTACCGGACATGGTGAAGTAGCCAGACTCTCCGGATCTAAACTCCGGATAGGAGGTGGCCAGGTAAGAATTGCGACCCATCTGTCCGAGCATGTGACCACCAGGCGCAACGATGTCCGGCTTCACAAAGCCTTCGTAGGTCGGGCCCGCAGCGGAAAAGCTCGCCAGCAGGTCGTCAGACCCATTATCGGGGCTGTAGTTGTCGGTCATCGCGCCGACCGTGATCACATAGGGCACGTTGCCCGGAACGCCGATAGTCATCGCATCCGGACCGTCATTGCCGGCGGAGGCCACCACCACAATGCCGGCTTCCCAGGCCGCCATCACCGCCTGGTTCAGCGGATCGTCCCAGTAGTGTGAGCGGGGCTCGGCCGAGAACGACAGGTTCAGGACGCGGATGTCGTGCGCCTGCTGGTTCTGAACGATCCAGTCGATCCCGCGAATCACGTCGGCGTAGGTGCCGGTGCCGTCGTCACCGAAGGCTTTGACCATCACCAGGTTTGACTCCGGCGCGATCCCGTTGGACCATTCGCCGTCTTCCTCGCCCGAGCCGCTGCCCATCACTGTGGCGACGTGGCTGCCATGGCCGTAGGAGTCGCTGACCACGTCCAGAGAGCCAGCCGTATCGGTGATAGCGTTGTAGCCGACCGTGACTCTTCGGCGTCCGTCCTCACCTGGGCCCCAGCGCAGTGAATCCAGCTTTTTAGTACCCGTGTCGATCATCGCCACGGTGACACCGCGACCGGTAACGCCGGAGCTGTGCAGGGCGCTGGCATCTACCACGCGTGGGGCGCCAGCTGGCTTGCCCTCGTATTCATTTCGGTCGGCGACTTCGACCTTGTTGTCGTGCATCAAACGCACGCCGGGGAAGCGGGTCTTCAGCTCCGCGATTTCCGAATCGGTCATCTCAGCGCCGACGCTCTTGATGATCCCCAACTCGTGGGTGATCTCACCGCCGACGGTGGTAACCGCGGTCACCACGTGCTCCAGCGACGCGCCCTGGACGATGACGTCGCGGGCCACCTCCGGTGCAGCCGTGGGCTGTTGGGTCATGATGATGCCAGCGGTGGCGATCCCTGCCAGGGCGGTGGCGGCCAGCGCTTTCTTGATGCTTGTGCTCAGTGATTTCATGTCAAACAGTCCGTTGTGTGAATCGATGGCCCCTATGGAGCAAGCACTGTGCCAACATGAGTTTTTGGGGAAGAGGTTTGCGAAAAACTTTTAATATCAATGCTTTAGAGAAAAGCAAATCGTCTTGCGTGCGGCCCGCCTCGCGATTTGTTGAACGCAACAATCGGGGCTACGCGAAAAAAACGGTGTGCATTCGCAAAATTTTGGTGTGGAAACGTCGTTAATAGACTTTTAGCGGTATTAACGAGGTATCGAGTAGCGTATCCTCGCTGCCCAGAAAATCGCCACCAACCGAGAATTCAAGCCTAAGCTCACGATTTATATGATCTCGCCGACCCACAGCAGCCCCACAAAACAACCAGCGAGATGGACTCCTGGGTTGTCTGCTTTGGCGCTCACTATGCTTTTCGGCGCAGGAACATCTCTCGCCAAACCCCAAAACGACGCGACCAGCGCCGTAGACGGTACGAACGTACTTCAGGGGCAGCAGGTGTGCGACGGCGCTTCGTGTACGGTGACCTACCAGGCCGGGTTCTTTACGCGCTATGCCCCGGTGACAGCGCTGGATATGGTCCAGAACGTCCCGGGATTTTCGCTGGACGACGGCGACGGCTCACGAGGCTTCGCCGGCAGCGCCGGCAATGTCTTGCTCGACGGGAAACGTGTTTCGTCTAAGAGCGAAGAGCCCTCTGACGTTCTGCTGCGCATCCCGGCCTCCCGGATCGAGCGGATCGAGGTCATCCGGGGGCAGACCGGCGGGACCGATCTACGAGGACAGACCGTCATTGCCAACGTTATTCGACGGCGGGGCGGGACGTCAGGCGCGTGGACCCTCGGCGGCAACGCGTATGAAAACGACAACGTTGGCTTTCCCTTCGGGCGCGTTTCAGCAGCGACTGAGCTAGGCCGGGCCAGCGTTAATGTCGGCCTGGAGGCAGATCACTATCTGCGCGTGCGCAACCGAGATGAGCGGGTACTCGGACCGGTCGGCGATCTGCTGGAGACCCGCGATGAGGTTTTCCGCGAGACAGGAACCCGCGGCACGTTTACGCTCCAAAGCCGGATGCCTGTCGGGGACGCAACGCTCCGCTTCAACGCCAGCTACTTCGCGTTTGACGAAGACGGCGGCGAGACATCGGTGAGAACACCTGAGGGCGGCTCAAGCTTTGTCCTGTTCCAGGGGGATACCGACGAAGGAGACACGCTCGAACTTGGCCTCGACGGCGAGCGCCCGCTGAGCGCCTCGCTCGACGGAAAAGTCATTGGCATCTACCGCCGGACCAACTTTACCGAAACGGGCTCGCTCGTCCTCCGCGATCAGAATCTCACCAACACAGCCACCTTGTTTGACTCCGTCGAAACCGAATCGATCTTGCGCCTCGAATTTGACTACGCGGGCCTGGACGGGCATCTGATTGAGGCGGCGGTTGAAGGCGCCGTCAATCGCCTGGAAAGTGAGTTTGAGCTGCGCCGCAACGTGGACGGGTCGCTGGTTCTCCAGGACGTGCCAGGCGCGGTGACGGAAATTGAGGAGGAACGGACGGATTTGACTCTATCCGACAGTTTTGCGGTGGGACCCGTGGCAGTAGATCTGATCCTGGCGGCCGAGTTTTCGACCATCACCCAAACCGGCGGCTTTGCCGATGAGCGGGATTTCACCTTCTTCAAACCCGGATTGATTCTGACCTACGCACCCACGGAAGCGCTGCAGTATCGGTTTAACGCTCAGCGCGAAATCGGTCAGCTCAACTTCAATGACTTTGCCAGCGCGGCCGATCTCGGTGACGTTGAGCTGTCGCTCGGCAACCCAGCGTTGTCTCCCGAGACCACCGTCGCGCTGCAGGCGTCGCTCGAGCGACGTTTTGGAGAGTTGGGGGTGATGACGCTGACGGCGTTTCACGACGATATCTCCGACGTGCAGGACCTGCTGCCGCTGGAGGGGGTGCTGGAGGTTCCGGGCAACATCGGCGACGGGACCCGGTCGGGATTGAACGCTACCGCAACACTGCCTCTCGACGCGGTTGGCGTATCCAACGGCCGCCTCGATCTTTCGGGAGAGTGGCAAACGTCTTCGGTTACCGATCCGCTCACCAGCGAGGATCGGCGTCTTTCTGGAGAGCGTCGCTGGCGGGCTGACATCGCCTTTCGTCAGGACCTCACGGCCCGAAAATTCGCCTGGGGCGGCGACATATCTTTTTTTGACGACGCGCCTGAATTTGGCCTGGATGAGCGCGACAACTTCCAAAACGGCGTTGACCTCGACGCGTTTATTGAAACGCGTGCCATCGGCGCGCTGCGCATACGCCTGGGTTTTGAGAATATCCTGGGAAACGGGTCGGAACGCCGGCGCGAAGTGTTCGACGGCCCCAGAAGCGACGGGGTCCGGGCCTTTACCGAGGTACGCGACGGCACCAGCCCGCGCCAGGTATTTCTGGACATCAGCGGCACCTTTTAGGGGAGTTCGGCAACCCGTTGACGCTTACTCAGCGGCGAGCGCGGCGGGCGAAAACAACACCCCAAAAAGCTGGCACCAGATCACGACGCTGCCGTAGTCACTGACGTCGACTTCGGGTGGCACCTCATAATTCTGGTTGCCGACATTACCCTTCAGCTCACCCAGACTGACGTACCCTCCGTCCTCGACGTCCGCGGCCGTCGTCGGGTTGGGGTGCTTCGCCAGATAGACATATAGCGCCGGCCCGTTGGTGGTGCGGAAATCTTCAAAACGAACGATGTGACGCTCGTCGGGCAAAGCATAAAGCTTGGCCGTTCCCTCGCCTTTGTGAATGGCGTCCGCGTCGATAAACGAACCGGTTGCAACGAGACGCGGCGTCTCCGGGGGCATCGTTTCGGCGGTAGACCGGTCGGCCATGCCGGCGGCTGCGGCCATGATGTCGTCCTTCATCGCTGTTCGCTTTTGTTCCGGCATCGACATGACGCTATCCATATCGAATGAGCCGTCCTCCAGTACAAAGGTGAGCGGCTCGTCGACCGCCTCGTCGATGAACAGCGGTGAGACAAAGAACCAGCCGGCGGCAAAGCCAGCGATTACAACAATGGCGACAACGGCATTTTTCACTATGGTTTCCTTTAGAAAGCGACGACCTGCGTGCAGCTCAGTGAATCTCAGACGGCATGGGGAAACAGGCTATTGGTGTAAGGCATAAGCGCGAGAACCAGGGTGTCAGCATACACACCCTCACGGGTTAAGCGCCCGTCTGTCAAAAGACCAAACGCGCCCCCACCCTGCTTGCTGTTGAGGGTCGAAAACACCCGGTCGTTTGCCTCACCCAGCTCCAGACCCTCGTCGATCATCGCTGCAATGGCAGGAGGCAGCGGCAGGCTCGCGCTGCGCGCCTGGCTCGACATGCCGTCCGGGCCTTCAATATGCATCCACGCAATCGCCAGGAGCTGCGCCCCGATTGTGTCGATCCCGCCCTCGAGACCCACCCAAAAATCCGCCTCAGGGCGAGCTTCCCGGGCCGCCGCTGCGCGGCCGGCCGCGCCCGCGCGGGTCTCCTCGTCGCCGATTGGTTGTTCAGCAACACCCGACGGCACGCTGACGCCGACAACCTCGATCGCAGCGTCGGGAAACAGCGCCTCAAAAGCGGCGCGCGCCGCGGCAACCTTGACCGGATTTTTGGATGCGACAATCACGCGCATATCTCGAAACTCCTTGCAGAAGCGCCGATTGTATCGCTTGACGGACAGGTCCAAAGCCAGCGAGTTAATGATGTGCAAAGATGCTGGCCATTAACCTTCGACGGTGAGGTATTCGGGGTGACAAAGCGAACCTGGCTCTGGTGGAGCAGCGGTAAAGACAGTGCTTGGACGCTGCACACCTTGAATAAGGATCCAGCGTTTCAGGTGGAAGCACTGGTCACGTCGGTCAACGCGGACGCCGATCGCGTCGCAATGCACGCGGTGCGGCGCACGCTGCTGGAGGCGCAGGGTGTTGCCCTGGATTTGCCTGTTTTGATCGCTGAGATTCCCTATCCCTGCCCGAACGGCGCCTATGAGGCAGCGGCGGCGCGGGTGATTGCCAAGGCGGAGGCTGCGGGCGTGACCCACATGGCGTTTGGTGATCTATTCCTGGAAGACATCCGCGCCTATCGGGAGAACCTGCTGGCCGAGTCGCGTATCGAGCCGATTTTCCCGCTTTGGCAACGCAACACCAAAGAACTGGCCGTCGAGATGATCGAGGGCGGACTCGACGCTTTTCTCACTTGTGTTGACCCCAAAGCACTGGACCCACAGCTGGTCGGCCGGCGCTTTGATCGCCAGCTGCTGGACGCGCTTCCGACAAGCGTTGACCCCTGCGGCGAAAACGGGGAGTTCCACACATTCGTAACCCGATCCCCAGATTTCTCTGTCGACGTGGAGGTCCGCGTCGGGGAACGGGTTGAGCGCGATGGATTCTGGTTTGCCGATCTATTGGCAACGGATGGCCAGCGATAAGACCGGCGCATTAGTTGTGCGCAGCTAGGAGCGCACCGGCAGCAGATCGGTCGCTCGGCGAGCGTAACGCTTGGCCAGCGTCGGTGAAAACCCCACAACGCAGTTGCGCCCGTCCGACTTGGCCTGATAAAGCGCGCGATCGGCGGCGTCAAAAAACGCGGCCGCGGTGGTGAAGCGATCGTCTTGCATCGAGACTACGCCGACGCTTACCGAGAGTCGCTCGCCGCGCATGTCCGCTTCGCTGACGCTGATTCGCAGCTGCTCGGCGACGTCGACTGCGGCCGCTCGATCGGCTCCGGGCATAATGACCGCAAACTCTTCGCCGCCGTAGCGGCAAACGTGATCCTGCGGCCTCGCGTTGTCCTGCAGGACCGCCCCGACCATCTTGAGCGCCTCGTCACCCCAGGCGTGGCCAAAGCGGTCGTTAAAATTCTTAAAGTGGTCGATGTCCACCATCAGCAGCGCAAGCGCCTGGCCTTGGCCGCCGGCTCGCTCAAACTCTGCCAGGAGCTTTTCATCGAAGAAGCGCCGATTTGCCAGGCTGGTCAGCGGATCGGTCAGGCTCTGGCGCTGCAGCGTGTCCACCCGGCTGGCGAGCCCGAGCGAGAGGAGCACCATTTCGATCAGCGAACCGATTTGCTGCCCGTGTTCCGTGACCACGTTATGGGGCAGCAAGCCAAAGGTCTTCAGCATGTAGGCCATGACGCCGAGCAGCAGCGCTCCCCAGGCGAGCATAAAGTAGCGCGCCGGGCGATACCCTTTCAGCAGGGTCACGGTGCCGCAGAGGATAATCTGCGAGACCACCACGACCGTGAGCCCTGACAGCGGCACAATGATCGATCGATAGGGCAAAAACGACCCGACGACGAGCACCACCGCAATCACCCCCTGAAGGTAGATCGAAACCGTGTCGAGCCGCGGCGCGTTTTCCGAAAGCCGCAGGAAAACGCGAGTAAAGTGCATGGCAAAAAACAGCGACAATGTCAGCATGACGACGAGCGACTGGTTGGCCCACCAGGGCATGTCGGGCCAGAAGTACTGAAACGCAAAACCGTTGTTGACTGCAAAATAAATGCCGTAGCTGGCCACGTACAGCAGGTAGTAAAGGAACGCTTTGTCCTTGACCGTTAGCCACATCAAAAGGTTGTACAGAACCAGCACAACAAAACCGCCGTAGTAAATCCCAAACGCCAGCTGCTGACGGCTGATCGTTGCGAGCATCGACGTCTGCTGGCTGGCGGTCAGGCTGATATTGACCGAGCCGCGAGTGTAGTACCGGAAGTAAAAATCGACCTCCGCACCAGCCGGAAGCACCACCGGGAATATGTAGTCCTTGTGCGCAATATCCCGGGAAGCAAAAGGCAGACGATCGCCGGTCTGTCGATGAATCCAGTCTCTGGATCCCTGGGAGTCCCGATACCAGAGATCCAGGTGGTCCAGCAGCGGATACGACTCGCGGAGCAACAGCGCCTGATCGATCTCGCTGTCGTTGGCAAAGCTAACCCGAACCCACCAAGCCGACGAGCTGAAGCCATAGTTGGGTGATCCGTCAACGCCCTTGAAGCGCTCGGCGTAGGATGCCGCGCTGATCTCGTCGATCGTTAGCGCCGCCTCCGTGTCCTCGAATACGCCGATGTGCGGCGTCAGATCCAGCACCTCGGAGGTCAGCGTTACGGAAATGGAGTTTGGCCGATAAGCCGCTGGAATTGCGCCTCGACTGTCTGTGTTGGCCACTGAGTCGGATGTTGGTTGGGAACCAGCTGACGGCAGAGGCTCTGGCTGCTGAGCCAGAGCCATTACAGGCAACAACAAAAGAAGCCCGATAGATTTCAGTTGCCGGACCCCCAAAGCTTCGCACCTGAATCGTTTACTTCAACACTCGATCCTACAAACAGAGGGACTTTTGTCAAATTTGTTCAAAAATTCCCGTTGCTTTCCAGACAATCTCACGCCATGGTGGGCCTGCGTGATTCATTGGGGGATGTATGCGCAAGTTGATGCTAATCGCGTCGGTGGTGACCCTGCTTACCCTAGCGGCATGGTTCACACTCTCGCGGGAGCGGGCCCAGCTGGGGCCGGCCATAAAAACCGGCGACGCCGTGACCGGCTCGCCCGACGTCGTTTCGCTGGAACAGGGTTGGACCGCGGCCACGCGTAGCTGGCTTTATTCGGCCAGCTTCGGCTCTCGGCTGATGCCATATGCCTGGATCACCGCGCTGGAGCAGGCCGCAAGCGATAAGCGATGGCTCGAGTCAACGAACGTCGAAGCGCTTGGCCTCCTGCCGCAGCAGGCGGCCGCCCACAATCCTGACGCACTGCCGGTCGGCTTCACCCGTGATGTTGACGAGCAGGGTGACGCATGGGTGGGACTCGGCTGCGCTGCCTGTCACGTTGGGGAGCTGCATTTCAGCGGCACCCGAATGCGGATCGACGGCGGCCCCGCCATGCTCAACCTCACCGCCTTTGAGCAGTCCCTGCTGGATGCGCTGGACGCCACCCTCAAACAGCCGCAGAAATTCGCACGCTTCGCCAATGCGCAGGGGCAGTCTCCAGACGTCAACGGCCCGCTTGGTACTCAGCTAAAGCGCATCAAAGAAAACCTGAGCACCCGCCATCAAATGAATCAAACCGAGGTTCAGTATGGCTTCGGTCGACTGGACGCTTTCGGTCAAATCTTTAATGCCGCCACCGTGACGTTTACCGCCCAGCCCGGCAACGGGCAACCGCCGGACGCGCCCGTCAGCTTTCCAATGCTTTGGAGCGCCCCCCATCTGGATTTGGTGCAGTGGAACGGCTCGGCACCCAACACGGCGCCCGGCCCGCTGATCCAGAACGTGACCACGGCGATCGCGGTTTATGGGAGCGTCGAGTTGGACGCACCGGCGTCGGGTCTCGCCTCGGCGCGCGGCTACCGATCCAGCGTCAACTTCGACAATCTCGGCAAGATACAAAACGACCTCTTCGAGCTGACCGCACCGGCCTGGCCTGAGGACATTCTTGGGGCCATCGATCGCCAGGCGGCAACGCGCGGCGGCGCGCTCTACGACAGCCTGTGCCAGGGATGTCACGAGCGTGTCGATCGGACTGACCCGAAGCGCAAACTGCGAGCGGTGTTAACGCCGGTGGAAGAAATCGGTACTGACCCCAAGGCTGCGGCCAATTTCATCAACGCGACGGCTGCCACCGGACCGTTACAGGGTGAACATCAGGCGGTGGTGGCAGGCGAACGGTTTGGCGAGTCGTCCAGAGCCATCCTGATGGTGGTCAACCTTGCCCTCGGCGCGACGCTCCGGCATCCGGTTGAGGCGCTGCACGCAACCCTGACCGGCTATCACGCCGTGCTCAAGGCGAAGCTGGACGACCGGCCGAATTTTTATAAGGCGCGAGCCCTCGACGGGATCTGGGCGTCACCCCCCTATCTTCATAACGGATCGGTACCGAGCCTGTACGAGCTTCTGCTGCCGGCCGAGCAGCGGAGCAAGCGGTTTTACGTGGGTTCACGCGAGTATCAACCCAAGTTTTTGGGCCTCGAAACCGATAAGAGCTTGCATAGCAGTCTGTTCGACACGGCGTTGCCGGGCAACAGCAACAGCGGCCATGAGTACGGTGCCGAGCTGACCGAAGCACAGCGGATGGATCTGCTGGAACACCTGAAGACACTGTAGGGGGAACGAATGACTGACGGACGACCAGGCGCCGTTCGCCGGCTAATCGGCAGCGTGGCGGGCCTTACGCTCGGGCGAATCATCAAGTGGGTGCTGGTGATCGGCGTGGTGCTGGGGCTAGTGGCTGGCGTTGGCTTCGCGGTGTTTGTCCTGGCGCCGGTCTCGTCCATCCCGGCCTACGAGCCGGTCGATGAGATCGTCTACCTGGGCCAGGGATGGGGTCGTGAGCGTGGCTCGCAGCCACGTCAGACCTATTACTACACGCCGCAGGGCACGAGCCTGCCTCAGGGCGAGACGGTCAATCCGCTGCGCTACCAGTGGTTCGTCAATCTCGAGCTGCCGTTCAGCCGGGAACGGTTTGCCGACCCGGACCATCTGAGGCGCTATCGATTTTTGGTCGACAGCGAGCCAACGCCGGCCAATCCGGATCTTCTGCCGGTGGGGTTCACGCGTCATTTCAGTCCGCTGCTCGGCGAGGACGTGCTCGACCTGACCTGCGCCGCATGTCACTCCGGGGAGATCCATTACGCCAAAGACGGCAAGCGCTACGCCCTGCGCATCGACGGTGGTCAGGCCATGCATGCGTTTACCGATATGAGCCGGGGAAACTTCGGTCCGGTGCTGCTGGCGTCCCTAATCGCCACCTACACCAACCCGTTTAAGTTCAGCCGTTTTGCCGAAGCGGTAATTGGCCCGAACTACCCGGAAGGCAAACGTCAGCTTCGCTCGCAGCTGAGCCGGACGATCGGCGCCTTCCTGAAACAGGGTCAGAACAACCCGCTGCGACATCTTTACCCGATGACCGAGGGATTTGGCCGCACCGATGCACTGGGACGGATTGCCAACACGGTTTTTGGCGATCACCTGGTGCCGGCCAACTACGAAGTCTCAGATGCCCCGGTGAGCTTCCCCTACGTCTGGAATATCTGGAAGTTCGACTGGGTGCAGTACACCGGATCGGTGAACCAACCGCTCGCTCGGAATGTCGGCGAAGCGCTAGGCGTTGGCGCCATGATCAATCTGACCAACAGCTACGGGAGTCCGGTTCCGGAGAAAGACCGCTTTACCAGCTCGGTGGACATCCGCGACCTGGTCAAGATCGAGCGAACCCTGCAGCAGCTGACGCCGCCTGAGTGGCCCGAGAACATCCTGGGCCCGGTCAACCAGACGTTGGCGGAAGACGGCAAAAGGCTCTTCCAGGACCTCTGCCAGCATTGCCACGGCCCTCATGTCGCCAGCCAGGCTCGACAGGAGGCGCGCGCGCCTGGCAAGCCGGGGCCGTCAACCGAGTGGCAGATTCCGGTCATTCCGGTATCGGAAATCGGAACCGATGCCGCCTCCGCGAATGGATTTGTCGAGCGTCGCTACGACCTAACCGCCGCGGGTATCACCAATCAGCAGGTGGCAAACCTGGTCGGCCCGCTGCTCGATGAGAGCCTGCGCCGGAATGGCCGCTATCGGCTACGCGAGGTGCTGGCCCGACGGGAGCAGGCCGAGCTCGCTGTAGGCGAGCTCCCAGCGCTGGTTGCGGCCTATCCGCTGCTCAAGGAGACGCCGCCCGGTGAAGTAGATCAGTTTTTCACCCAGATCGCCGCAGCGTTCGACGAGCTGTTGCCAACACCTCCTGAGACGCGTGCCGATCAGCCGCCGCCCGATACCGTCGCGTGCGAACTCGATTGCCAAACCGAGCATCTCTACTGGCTCACAACGCAGGGGCGTCAGCACGCTAACGCCACGCTTGCGGCTGTCGATACCTCTCAGGTCAGTCTGGGCCAGGGCCTCAACATCGTTGGGCTCATGATCAAAAACCGCTTTTTTGAGGCTTATGGCGTCACTGCCGAGGAGAAAGCCTGTATCCAGGGCTTCGGTATTCTGGATCTGCCCCAGGTGGTCGACGGGTACAAACCCCGCCCGCTGGAAGGTGTGTGGTCCACCCCACCCTTTTTGCACAACGGCTCGGTGCCCAGCCTGTACCACATGCTGCTGCCGCCGGAAGATCGTCCATCACGCTTCTTCGTCGGCCGGCAGGAATACGATCCGCGCCACGCCGGCTACGTCAGCGAGCCGCTGGCAGGCACCGAAGATCACGGGTTTTGGTTTGACGCGAGCCTGCCGGGCAACCGGAACCTAGGGCACGGCTTCACCGCGAGCCCCGACGTTTGGGAGGCCCACCAGCAGGACCCCGATGCCAACCCGCTGCCCGGCGGCGTGATAGGCCCACTGCTGTCGGACGAGCAGCGGTGGGCCCTGGTCGAATACCTCAAGATTCACAGGGACGAGCCGGGCACGCCGGCGGACTTTGAGCCCAAAGCCTGCGGACCCTGGCATTGACAGACGGCAACTACACCAAAGACTTTGACCAGGTGCTGCACGATGAGCAGGCCTGGCTCCGACAGCGGCGGCTAGCCGCGGGTCAACCCGAAGACGAAGAGCAGCTGGCGGTGTGTTTTTCTGGCGGGGGAATCCGCTCAGCGGTCTTCAACCTAGGCGTGCTCCAGGGATTGGAGTCGATGGGGCTGCTCAAACGGGTGGATTACCTGTCCTCCGTCTCTGGCGGTGGCTATATCGCCTCGTGTCTCACCTGGCTGCGACACCGGCTGGGACCCGAGGCGTCCGAGACCTTTTATGCGCCGCTGGCGAACGAGTCTGGAACGGTGGTCGACTGGCTTCGCAACAACGGCAGCTACCTGATCAGCCCTCGCGGTTTTTCCATCTGGACGCTGCTGGCGGCGATCCTCGCCGGCACGCTGCTGAACCTTGCGGTCATGGTCCCACCGATGCTGCTGCTGGTGACGCTGGCCGCGCAAGACTGGCTGCCGCTGAACTTTCCATCCTGGCTGCTCATTCCCGGCGGCGCGCCGCTTCAGGGCCATGACGGTTTTGCCCTGTCGCTCTATCTGGCCGGCACCGCCGCGCTCACCTATCTCTTGATGGTGCTGGCCTTCGCCGCGATAAGCGCGGCGCCATTCGCTCGGTCAGGCGTGGGTCTGGTCGACGTGCGCAGGCTGATGGGCAACCTGATGTTTGGGTCGATCGCGCTGTTTGCGGTCGGCATGGTGCCGGTGCTTCACAGCCTGGACGACCTGGCCATGCGGCACCTGAGCTCAGAGCTGGCGGCGGCGACCACCCGAAGCCTGACGTACATGATCCCGATTGTTACCGGGCTAATCACCATGATCCGCAAACAGTCCGCCAAAACCGGCAACGGCCCGGCGATTGGCCTCGGGCTATTTCTCTACGGCTGTCTGGTCCTGACCTATCATCTGGTTGCTCACGTCAACCTGCTGGACAGCCTGGTTTTCGTTTCGATGCTGGGACTCTCGGTGCTGCTGGCGCTGGGTTGTGACGTCAACCTGATCTCCATGCACCACTACTATCGAGCCCGCATGGCGCACGCCTTCATGCCGAGAACCCTGAAGGGCGACAGCAGCGAGGGTGGCGATCGCCAGGCGATGGCCTTCCGACTAGAGCAGGTGACCCCTGAGTCCGGTGGACCCTTTCATGTTCTCAACGCCAACATGAACACCACGTCATCCAAATCGGTGAAGCTGCGCGGGCGTGGCGGAGATAACTTTACGTTCTCACCGCTTTACTGCGGCGCAACCTCAACGGGCTTTCGACGCACCCCCAATTTTCTTAACGGCGCGATGGAGCTGTCGACCGCGTTGACCATCTCCGGCGCGGCGCTCGACCCGAATACCCCGGCAACCCGGGCGCGACCAATCGCGTTCCTGATGGCACTGCTGAACATTCGCCTGGGCTATTGGATCCGAAGCCCGCGAACCACCGGCCGGCGACCGCTGGCGGCGTGGCTGGCGTTTATGACCCGCGAGATGCTGGGCGTCGGGCTAAACGAAAAGGCGGGGCACTTGCACCTCTCAGATGGCGCTCATTTTGAGAACCTTGGGCTGTACGAACTGCTCCGGCGGCGCTGCCGGTTCATCATCGCTTCCGACGCCGGCTCCGACCCCAAGCTCACCATGGACGAGATGGGCAAGGCCATCCAGCGAGCCCGCGTGGATTTTCGGGCCAGCGTATCGCTGAATGTGGATGAGCTGTACGACGAAATGGACAAGCCGTTGGCGGACTGCGCCCACGCCCTGGGCAGCGTGACGTATGCGGACGGCACCACCGGCCAGATCCTTTATCTTCGACCGATGATGTGCCGGGAAATGACCGCCGACCTTTACGCCTTCTGGCGCAAAGACCCAGCATTCCCCAATGACCCGACGGCCGATCAGTTTTACGACGAAGAACACTTTGAAGCCTATCGCGAGCTGGGCCTGCAGATCATCAAGAGCGTCGGGCTCGGCGCAGGGTCCCTGGCCAACGTGCCGCTCGAGCAGCTCTTCACGAATGTCAAAGAAGGGCTGGACGTAGGGGAGACCGATTCGGAGAGCGGCACGACTTAGCGGCCCCGTCCTGCGCTTGTATCGTGTCGGCCAGGCCTCTAGCATGAATTGGGAATGTCATTCCCCGCATGAGAGGAAGCTGAGCCATGAAACATCGCCCCTCCTTTGCCCTCGCTTTACTGCTGGTCTCCTCTGCGGCGGCCGCCCAAAGCGGAATCACCAGCGGCTACGGTGCCATTGCTGATATCGGCTTTTTCGACAGCTGCGCAACGATCTGTTTACGCCCCGGCGGCCTCGACGATCAACAGGTCGACGGTGGCGAATTTTTTGAAAACGCTGCGGCGAGCCTCTTTAACAGTGGCACAGAAAACGGTTTTGGCTCAGCGACGTTTACCGGTGATGCGTTTAGCCCGCTGCTGCGGGCGCGTGCCCGCTCGACTTTGGATGACAACAACGCGGTCGACGCAATCGTGACGGCCATCCAGGGTTATACGTTTATGGGCGCGTCACCGGAGACCTTTATGGTTCTGGCTTCGCTGACCGGCACGGTCGATCAACCTGACAATCAGGCCGAAGGGGTCATCCGAGGTCGGATTGCGGTGTATGTGTATGAAAACGCTACCTTCAGCACCGACTTTGCCACCTTCATCTTTGAGGAAGTTGCGGGCGAGGGGGAGGTGCTCGATCAAGCCCAGCTGTTTCTGCTGCCGACGCTGGACCTCTCGGAAGACACGCTGGAGTTTACGCTCAATCCGGGTGATGAGGTCTACGTGTTTATGCAGCTGGAAAGTAAGAGTGAACGCGGTGCCGTTGTCGATGCGACCAACACGTTTGGCGTATCGTTTATCGCCGGTGACGCGGCGATGCTGAGCCCCACTATCGAACCACTTCCAGAGCTGGTGTTTGCCAGCGGCTTTGAAGTGGATGGCTAACGCGTGGCCGGAACCTCGGCTTTCACGCTGATCGGAATAATCGAAAACTCAAGCTCGGTGATGGAATACTGCTCGCGACCAAAACGGTCTCGACCCCAGTAGCCCTCGCTCGCCGCCGTTTGCCGAAACTGAAACAGCACACCCGCGGTGCCGTCAAACGACATTCGATTCAGGACTTCGGCCTCGGCGTTATCCAGCAGCTCGGTACCCAGCAGCCGCGACAAGCGCTCCGGCGGCAACGCCATGCCGCCGCCGTTCCGGGGTGGGCGGCTGAAGTATTCGTTGCCGACGGACCGTTGTCGCGACGCGTCGACAATCGCCTGCGGACCGCTCAGCGAAAAGCGATCACCCGCCGAAAAGACCGAGTGTTTAAGGTTCTCTCCGGCGAAGCGTTCCGTGCCCGAACTCAGCTCGGCACTCCGCGCATCCAGTACCGTGACATCCCCGTAACCGACAACCCGAGCCTCAGCCGTCGCAACATCCACAACCACCGCCGTATCCTCGTCGATCCCGATGCCCAGCCGACGTTCTGCCGGCGCCCCGGCCAGCGCGACCGCTAGCCGGCCCAGGCGGGCGCGCTCGCCGAAGTGCTGGTCGACAACCGCACGGTCCAGAAACCCCAACCCGGCATCCAGCCTCCGCGCCTCGCCGGCCTTATCTGCCCCCCGATCGAGCAACGCGGTCAGGCTGTCGCCGCCGGTGATCATCGGATCCGACATCACCGCAGCGCCCGCGCTGCTTCCGCCGATAACGGCCCCCGACGCCAAGCGCTCCAACATGGCCGTCAGCATGACCGTGGGCTGACCGTTTTGGTCGAGCAAAACCTCGGACAGCCGGCGCTGGTCCCCGCCCGTAAACCAGATACCACCCACCTCTTCCAGTCTGGCGGCTTCCTCGAGGCTGCTGCCGTTGCCTGCCCAGGTGCTCTCATCCACATCGGGCGTTGCGGGATCATCTCGCGAGGCGAGCGCGATCGGCCGCAGCCTAGCCGACGCAACGCCAAAGTCAGCGAGATCCCCAGTGAACCTTTCAGCGGCACGGACGGGTTCCGCGGACGCTGCGGCGATGACCGCAATGGTGTCGGTTTGAGGATTCGGGAGCGCATCGATAAAAGACTCGAAGACGGCGTCGTTGGTGCTGCTCAGGCCGCCACCCACAATTACCAGCGTGCCCGCCTGCGCGACAACAGCCACCGCCCCCCAGGCGACATCCGCCAGGGCGGGCAGACTTTTGACAAACAAGTTGTTGAAGCGCGTTAGCGTCATTGCGTGAGCGGCAGGACCAACCCGGTTAACGTCGAGCGCGAATCATGCGGGAAACGACGGTGGATGGAAAGATCCCGTCTCTGGGTCGTGCGCTCAGGCGGAGCCGGGGATTGAAAAGACGCGGTTCTTGCCGCTGTCTTTTCCGGCCAGCAGACACGCGTCCGCTCGATTGATGGTATGCATCGGCGGTTCGCCGGGCGCCGTCTGGGCGAGGCCGATGGTGATTGAAACCGGGGTTTCCGCCAGGTTGCCACCCGGCTGGCGATGGAGCACCGCAAGTCGGACCTGCTCCATAGCTTCGTGGGCGGCTTCCATGTCGGTCGCGCGAAACTGAATCACAAACTCTTCGCCGCCCCAGCGGGCCACCAGCGCGTTGGCGGGTGAAGCATCCCGCAAGACGTCCGCCACGTGACGCAGCACGTTGTCGCCGACCTCGTGGCCATGCAGATCGTTGACCTGCTTGAAGTTATCCGCGTCGAGCAGGGCGAAATAGCGCTGCGAGTCGGCTGCTTCCGACTCCACCTGTTTGAGAAATCCTCGACGGTTGGCGAGCTTTGTCAGATGATCCGTAGCAGCGGATTTCGCGAGCGAATGATTTGCCTCGCGCAAGGCTCGGGTCTGACGTTCGACCTCGGCCGTCAAGACCCGATTGCGACCCCGAATCCGCTGCGTATTCCAGAAGCTTAGGAGAAAAACGGTCAGCAGCAACGCACCGACCGCTGTCGCCCTGCCCGGCAGGGTCTGCCACCACGCGGGCTGCACCACAATCGGGAGCACCGTGGATTCCCGATTCCAGATGCCGTTGGCGTTAGCACCCTGAAGCTCGAAGCGATAGTCGCCCGGGGCCAGCCCCGTCAGCAGCGTCTCCGGGGCGCCGGTCGCTTCAGACCAGTCGTCATCATCACCGAGCAGGCGCCAGCGGAATCGATTGGCTGAGGGATTCCGAAAATCTGAAGCCAGATAGCGCACCCGAACGGTGGACTGGCCCGGGGTCAGAACCATGGGCTGCTGCGTCGATACCGGCTGACCGTCAATCCAGGCTCTCGTGATCGCCAGCCGCGGCGGCTGGGGATTGAGCAGCACCTGATCAGGCAGGAAACTGACGAACCCTCCGAGACCGCCAAAATAGACCCGATTACTTTTGCCGACATAGCCGGCGCGCGCAAAAAACTCTTCGACGGTCAGTCCGTCAGCGGTGGTAAACCGGGTCACATCAAGCGACGCGGGGTCGATAGCAACAACTCCACGGGTCGTTCCGGCCCAGATGCGGCCCGCCCCCTCGGCCAGACGCTGCACCGCCGTGTTGGGGAACTCGCGAATGAGATTGACCGACAAGCTCTCGCCGGTCACAGGATCAAACCGGCTTAAGCCAAAGCTGGTGGCAACCCACAAGGCCTCGTCGGTTGGCAGCAGATCATGAATCAGTCCTTCGATGGCCAGTGAGTCACGCTCAAATGACGAGATCGCGCCTTGCTGATCAATCATTGCAATCCCTGCGTCCCAAAGACCGAGCCAGGTGCGCCCGAGGCTATCCACTTCGATATCGCTGACGGCTACACCCGGGATCGGATTGACGCCGCTCCGCACCAGCTGCTCAACCTCGCCGTCCGGCCGAAACCGGAAAAGCCCGTCGGTAAACGTGCCGACATCCGTGGTCCCGTCGGGTGCCACGTTGACCGCTGTGACCATCATGCCTTTGACGGCAGCAAACTCAGGCGTGGAACTTAAAAGTCCGCTGACCGGGTCAAAACTCAGCAAACCGTCATACGTGCCCAGCAGCACGCCGTCCTCGGTCCGCGCCAGCCGATTGATCGACAGGCCTTCGCTGCCCGGGATCTGTTCCAGCGGGCTAGACCCCTGCGCTTTTCTCAGTCGCCAGAGGCCCCGTCGGGAGCCGATCAGCACGTCGTCGACATCCAGCTCGATCAGCGTATCGGCCGTATCCAGCCTGGAATCCAGCGAGAACCCGTCAAATCCCTGGGCCGTCGGAAGTGCGAGGATGACGCCAGCTTCCCGGGTGGCAATCCAGCCGACACCGGTTTCGTCAAAATAGACCCGCCGAATGTTGCGATCAGGAAAAAGGCTGAGCTCCGCACGCCCGAAGGGGGCAACACGCTGACCGTCGGCGTCGAAGGCCACCAGGCCGGCAAGCGTTCCCACCAACACGTCGCCCGACGGCGAGCGAGCCAGCGTATTGATCAGCGGCAGTCCCGTTTGCAGCACCGTGAGTTGATCATCCTGCCAGCGAAAAACCGCCTGGCTGTCAGCCACCCACAAAGACTCCCCGTCGTGGAGCACCGCGCGAGGATGCCCGGTCCAGCCGTTTTTGGGGCGCACCTCGGTGCCGCGCAGATCGAAAAGCCCTCGATCGGTTGCCGCCCAGAGCCTGCCAGACGGATCTTCGGTCAACGACCATACCCGTCCAAACCCCTCGCCATCAGGCCGAAATACCGGCTCCAGGTCGGC
Source organism: Pseudomonadota bacterium (assembly GCA_039033415.1). Lineage (NCBI taxonomy): Bacteria > Pseudomonadati > Pseudomonadota > Pseudomonadota bacterium. The sequence continues at coordinate 19,979 of JBCCCR010000002.1, forward strand.
GCCGGAGGCGTTCTCCAAGCGATAGAGGCCGTCATCCGCGGAGCCCACCCAGATCCGACTCTCGCGGTCTTCGAACAGCACCTGGATTCGCTGGGGTGGTTTCTCCGGATTCAGCCGTTCAAAGCGACCGTCAGCGTCGAGCATACGGTTGAGACCGCCGCCCCAGGTTCCGATGAGCACGGCGCCGCTGCGGGTGGCCAGCACCTCACCAGCCGCAGAATGGGAGAGCGATGATGGGGTGGCCGGATCGTGCAGAAAGGCTTCTACCCGATAGCCGTCGTAGCGGTTGGCCCCGCCGGCCGCAAGACCGAACCACATCTGTCCCTGGCTATCTCGGGAGACGCTGTAGACGGTTGAATCCGACAGGCCATCCGCCAAGGTCAGGACGTCAAAATGAACGGCGCTGGGGCTGGACCAAACCGGCGCTTCAGCCGCGTGCGGCAGCCGCGCACCACAAACCAGCAGAAGCAGACTGGTGATTCCGAGACGAGCAGCATGTTGAAAGCGGCTGGTCGGCAATGTCGGGACGCCAGGTGGTATAAATCCAGAGTGTAGCAGCCCTTGTCCGCTGGCTATGTGAAATCAGGTGACGTCGCCAAAGATCCTTCTGGGAAGCAATCACCGCCCGAAGCCGGATTCTCGTGGGACAATAGCGCGACAGCATTAGCCGGAGGCATCCATGCAAATCCAGAAACTCATGATCGTTCTGATTCTGCTGTACCTGGCACCCGTACAGGCGCAGGAGAAAAACCAAGCCGAGGATTCAAACGGCGATCGAACCGTTGCGGTTGCCGCCAGCCAGGGCGCCCGGGACTTCCAGGCAAGCTGGGGCTATGCGCCGGCCGTTCGCACCGGAGACTATATCCATATGTCAGGCGTCATCGCCGGCCCGCCGGGCTCCGAACCGATCGGTGCTGAGGCGTTCAAAGAAAGCCTTCGACGCTCCTTTGCTGATCTGGAGACAACCCTGCAGTCGCTCGACGCATCGCTGAAGGACGTTGTAAGGATCAACAGCTATCACGTGTTTTCCAGTCCGTATTTCACCGAGGGCAAACTCGCGCACATGGCCGCGATACGTGACGTCAAACGCGAGTTCATGGGAACGGAGACCCCCGCCTGGACCGCCATCGGCGTCAGCGAACTGTTTACCGACACCGGGCTTGTGGAGCTGGAGCTCACGGTCTACGCGCCCCAATAAGGTCAGCGCGGACCAACCAAACGCTGATGGACTCCCCCTTCGTTGAGTACCGTTTGGTTGACGGTGTAGCCACCATCGTCATGGATGACGGCAAGCGAAACGCCCTCTCGCCGTCCCTGCTCCATGCGCTCCGCAAGGCCATTGACCGCGCTGAGCAAGATCGAGCGCTCATCATTCTCACGGGTCGCGAGGACGTTTTTTCGGCCGGCTTTGACCTGAAGGTGATGAGGCGTGGGGGCGCCCAAGCCCTGGGGATGCTTCGCGCCGGCTATGGCATGACCGCGCGGGTGATGTCCTATCCCTATCCGGTCATTGCCGCCTGCAGCGGCCACGCCATGGCCATGGGCGTCTTTCTGATGCTCTCCGCCGACCACGTGATCGGAAGCCGCGGCGACTTCAAGATTTCCGCCAACGAGGTTGCCCTCGGGCTGACCATGCCACGGGTGGCGGCACTCACTCTGAAACACCGCCTGACGCCAGCCGCCTATCAGCGGGCCGTCACGCTGTCGGCGTTCTTTGACGTCGAAGAGGCGCTGGTGGCGGGCTTCTTTGACCAGCTCGCCGATCCATCGGAGCTGCAGAAGGAAGCCCAGCGGGCCGCTGAGGACTATAAGGCACTCGATCCCTATGCCCATCGAAGGTCCAAACGACGTATCCGGGCCGCAACGTTGCGCAAGATCCGGCTCGGTTTGCCGCTGGATCTGCTCGACGCCGTATGGCTGGGCATCCGGGGTACACGCCCCCGCTGAATGTGTTTCGATGCAATGACGAAGGCTTGACGAGCAGTTTCTTACCGTAGCTGGAGTTGATAAAGGACGATGTGATGAACGTTTCGATTCAAAGCTATCTGCTGCTCGGACTGCTCAGCGTGCTGACGTTTTACGTAGGCGCGCTGGTCTTCGGTTCCGGCGCCGTCGCACCCCTGGTAATCCGGGTTCTGGGCGAGCAAACCGGCGGACCGCTGCTGCGGGCCTACTGGCCTCGATACCATGCATTTGCGGTCGCGGGCGGGGTCGTGATTACCATCGGGGCTGCCGTGATCAGCTTCACCGGCAGTCTGACGACAACGCTGGCGTTGGGGTATCTGATCCCTGCTGCGGTGATGACGATCCTGTTTGCGATCGGATGGCGCCTGATCCCAGCCATCAACGCCGCACGAGACAAGGGCGAAAACGCCCGCTTTGATCGGCTGCATAAGCTGGACGTCATGCTCGTCAGTGTCGGTATGCTCCTTGGTCTCGGACTGGCCGTTGCGATGCTGCTGACCTTACCCGGCCTGCTGGGCTGAGCCGCCCTCGCTCCGATGATTCGATCGCCGCAGGTTCAATCACAGGTGACGACGGTTCGGGTACTTCCGCGATTTCAGCGTTGGCCGATCGGGGCACGAGGCGGCTAGGTGCCAAAGCTGGTCGCCGATTCGCTGCCCCTTCAATGGCTGAGTTGGCTTCCCCTGCTGGTGTTTGTTCTGCCGGTGCTCGCAGTGAACCTGGCGTGGTGGATTTCCACCGAAGCCGAAGCGATCCCCGCCTGTATTCCCTATCTGCAAGGCTGCGCCAGCATCAGTGCCGCCGGGCGCGGCGAGCCGGCCATCTTCATGTTCCGCGGTGCCATGATCGCGAATGCGGTGCTGACCATGTTGTTTTGGACGCTGGCCGCCGTCTGGCTCCGCCTGCTATCGGTACCGACCAGCCTGCGGCTTCGCGCCATGACTTGGCTGGGAATCGGGGGCAGTCTGTTTCTGATTGTCTACGTGGTTTATCTCGGCAGCAGCGGTGAGGGCTACCGGCTGATGCGGCGCTACGGCATCAACTGCTACTTCGGCCTCTCCTACCTTGCCCAGCTCATCCTGGCCGGTTTCGTCTCGCGGCACGGCGAGTCCTGGGGCCTTTCACGCAGACTGTCGCGTGCCATGCTCACCTCGTGTGTGCTACTGCTGTTGATGGGCCTGGCCAGCGTGCCGGCCAAAGAATGGGCGCTTGATCGAAAGGCGCTTAGCAACATCCTCGAATGGAACCTATCTTTGCTGCTGGTCGGCTTTTATGGGCTATGCCAGCTCGCATTTCGCAAGACCGCCATCCGCGTTGACGTCCGGCTTTCCCCCGGCTCGGACTCGCCTCCCAGCCCCTGATACCCCGCAGCAATACGACCTTTTACGAATAAACGGCAGCATTCCTGGCTGCTAGTGTTGCAAGGCAGCACGCCACGCGACCTCATTCCGAAGATGAACTGCGACCTGCTGCTGGTCCCTCATCCAGGTGCCAGCTGGGTACCGCCAGGCCCATAGGCTCAACAAACCAAGCAGGATCGATAAGCAGGGCTGGCGGCTTCAGGATGCCTTGCAGAATTTTGCGCCACTCTGGCTGAGCCCATCGTATTGCCGCAGCCAAACGAGATAGTCCTCATGGGGCATGGGCTTGGCAATCAAGAAGCCCTGCGCGTAGTCGCAGCCCATGCTCGCCAGCAGGCGAAACGTTTCCGCATCCTCGACGCCCTCAGCGGTAATCGACATGTTGAAGGCATGGGCCAACTCGATCACCAGCCGAGCGATTTTTCGGACTGCCTCGTTGGAAACCATCCGCTGGACAAACATCTTGTCGAGCTTGACCTCATCGGCCGGGATGTCGCGGAAGTAGGCTAGCGAGGAGTAGCCGGTGCCGAAGTCATCCAGCGAGATCTGGACACCGAGGTCCGCCAGCTCCTTAAACTTCTGAAAGTTCTTCTCAGGGTCGGACAGCGCGGAGCTTTCCGTGATCTCGAGCAACAGGGCATCTCGCGGCACTTCCCATACGCCGAGACAGTTGCTCACCATGTCCAGGAGATCCGGGTCAGCCATCACGGTGGGTGACAGGTTGATGGCAATCGTCTGGGCGCCAAAACGATCCGGCCACTTGGCCGCCAGCTGAAGCGACACGTTGAGGGCCCACTGAGTCATGCTGTTGATCAGCCCGGTGCGCTCGCCCGCCGCAATAAATTGCTCCGGCGGAACATAGCCGCGAATGCCGCTCTTCCAGCGCCTCCGCGCCTACCGGCCGGCGGCTGCTCATTTGCACCTTCGGCTGGAAAAACATCCGCAGATCGCCAGACGCAAAGGCCGACTCCAGCTCAAATTCGAGGCTGACGGCATTGTCGTCCGACTCGTCGGCATCCGCATCTGAGAGCCGGTAGCTTTCCTCACTTTCGCGGGCTTGCCTCATGGCGCGTTCAGCGTGCGCAAACAGCCGATCAAAGTTCGAACTGTGATTTGGGCTGACCGCTATACCGGCCGAGCCTTTCACCAGCACTTTGTGGCCACATAGCTCAATCGGCGCCTCCATCATTCGGAAGAGCTTGGCGGCGGCCAGGACGGCATGGCCTTGATTCATGATGCCTGGAAGGATCAACGCAAACTGGTTGCCACCGATGCGGGCCACCAGATCACGCTTGCGAGCCGCGCCGGTAGCCAGCGACGCCACGTGGCGCAGCGCTTCATCTCCGACCTGAAAGCCAAATTGGTCGTTGATGCGATAGAAGCGGTCCAGGTCGATGATCACCAGTCCGAGCAGATGCCCCATGGTGATCGCCTGCTCACAGTGCAGTTTCAGGCGCTGCATGAAGCTGGCCCGGTCCTGTAAGCCTGTGAGCTTGTCCTCGTTCACAGGAACAGGTTCTCGGTGTCGAGACCATAGGAGCTTGGCGGCAGGCCCCGCTTGATCGTGATGGAGTCGTCGCCGGCCTCATCAAGCTCCTTCAGATCCAGCTCGACAAACTCGTCAAGCGGCTGCTTGTTGCTATCGAGCAGCAGCATCAGCTTCGGCTGAAGGCGGCGGATACCGTTGAGTGAGATCACCACACCCACCTCACCGCTGTTGAGCTCTACCAGCGTACCGGTGGGGAAAATGCCCACAGCCTGAATAAACTGTTCGACCAGCTCGCTTTGGTAATCCACCCCGCGCCACTCATACAGCAGGTTCACTGCGCTGTGGGGCGACATCGCCTTGGCGTACAGCCGCTCGCTAGTCAGCGCATCATAGGTATCCACAATGCCCGCAATGCGGCCAAACATCGGGATTTCGCGGCCCCGCAGACCTGCGGGATAGCCGTTCCCGTCAAAACGCTCGTGGTGGGTCGCAACCATCTCGATCACCTTGTCGTCAGCCGCAGAGGTTTCCGACAGGATGTCGACGCTGTGCTGCACATGACTCTGGAGCGTTTTGAGCGCACCCTCCGAAAGCTGTTCAGCATGGTTGAGCAGCTCAACGGGAATCCGGGTCTTGCCCACGTCCAGCAGCAACCCGCCGAGCGCCAGACGCTCGATCGATCCGCGATTCAAACCCAGGTGGCGGCCAAAGGTGGCGGCCCAGACCGAGGTCCCCAGCGAGTGTCGATAGGAGTAGACGTCTTTGCGTTTGAGGTCGGTCAGACAGGCAAAAGCGTCCGGACATCGCATGATCGAATCGATCATCAGCGCCACCCCCTCGGAAAGACGATCGAGATCGAGCTTTTTGCCGTGACGCAGATCTGTCATCACCTGACTGATGTTTTGGTTCAGCGAATCATAGGTTTGGGAGGCCGGACCGATTTCATCCCGGATCTCGGTCTGCTGCTCATAATCGGTGTCTCGAAGCTCTTCGATCTCCGCCACCGCCTGCGGATCGAGCTCCTGGTGGTCGTCATGAACCACAAACCGGGGGTCGGGGGCCTCGCCGCGGCTGGTGTCCACAAACACGTGCCGACAGAACTTCGTGAGCTGCTGCAGCTGATCCGGGTTTCGTACGTGGAATCCCTGCAGCGAAAACGGCGTTTCCAGCCAGGGCCGGTCGAGTCGGCTGACGAACATGCCAATACGCACGGTATTGGTTCGGATTTTGACCTCTGCCAGGTTCACGAGAGCGGGCCGTTTCTTTCCTTTAAAGAGGACCCATCGGCGGCCGAAATCAAATCTTTAGCGCAATCGATCGCGCCGGCCTACCTGACCCTTAGTTGGAAGTGACCTCAAAGCCATCGTTAAAGAGCAGCAGCAGCAGTCGCTGCCCCCAGAGCTCAAACTTGTTGTCGATACCGCCGTTGACGTTGTCATCCCCCCACCAGGTGACCAGCACACCGGCCGTGGAAGCCGCCACCGTCGGGAGCAACCCAATAAAGTTGATGTTGTCGCCGCCCATATTGCTGATCTGCGCCTGATCAGCACCGGGCGCCGGGTCAGCACCCGCTCGGAGCACTCGAAGGTAGACCTCGCGGTCCGGATCGTTTTGTACTCGCAGATTTCCGCTCCACGTTACAAAGTAGGCACCTTCACCGCTCGAATAAATCAAACCCGGCCGTCCCGCCTCGAGACATTGGCCACCTGGCTGGCAGTCGACGTTGACTCCGGATCTTGTGAAGCTGTCGACAAACGCCGAGAAGCTAATCCGAAACTTGCCCGCTCCAAGCGCATTGCCTGCTGCGTCGACCCGACGCCCGAACATCTCATACGACTCTTGAACGACGCCCTCAGCAGGGTCACTGTGGGCGAACACAATCAGGTATTCACTGAGGTCGGGATTGAAAGCAATCTCCGATCGCGCGGTGAAAAACCCCGGCGTTGCGTAGGCACGCTCAGGCGTTAGCTGGGGCGTGCCGTCGGACGAGAGGATCTGATACCGAGGGCTCTCGGTATTGTTCGCCCAAATGACGAGATACTCATTGTCCACATCGTTGTACGCGACAGTCGAGTTGAGCTTGAATCCATCGATACTGTCCACCCGAAAGGCATCCCCGATCGGGGCTCCGTCGGTAGCGTTGAACCGCCGAGCCTCGGTCGTTCGGTTGAAGACACCGTCTGTAATGCGCGTCCAAACCACAAGGAACTCGCCGTCCTGTGAGTTGAAGGCGATATCAGGGCGGACATCATTGGTGACGTTATCGTCAACCACAAAAACCGGACCGACAGGCTGCCCATCTGCGCCGATAAGGCGTCCGTAGATATCCACGCTGGCAGCGCTAAACTCCGAGTCTTGCGCGTTGTAAACCACAATATAACCGTTGCGAATCGGGTCATAGGCGAGTCGACGCTCCTGCGGCGACCCTCCAGCGGAACCGGTGCCGTCCACGCTGGTGAGTAGCACCGGATCGCCGATCGGCGACCCGAGCCGATCCAGCCGCAGCCCGTACATTTCGATTTCGTCTGAAGCGACCGGGGCCTCAGGTCGGCGCCCCAGAAAGACCACATAGAACTCATCGTTCTGCGGGTTGTAAACCATGGTCTGACGGGCGGCGAAGGCGAACGTGTCGTCAGCCGGGCCAAAGTTGGTGATTCGAAAGTCATCCGCTCCCGTTTCTCGGAGCTGTGCTGCGGCGGAAAAGCTGGTCAGTAGTGCAGCGAAAAGCAGAGCCGTGGTTCTTACGCTCATGATGGTTCCTTTGAAGGGCTTCAAAGGTCATAAGCGCAAAAGGCCGGTGAACGGGATCACCGCCCGCCGGGAAAAGGCCGAATCGGCGCTCGTTAGCCGAAATTGATCACCACTTTGCCGACGTGCTGGGCGCTGGCGAGGTACTCAAGCGCGGCGGGCGCCTCATCGAAGGAAAAGCGACGGTCAATGTGCGGACGAACGCCGTTTAGGCTGCACGCCCGCAGCAGGTCCGCGAAGTTCTTGCGGCTGCCCGCCGTGATCCCCTGGACCACAACGTTCTTAATGAGCATGGCGGTGAGCTTGGGACCCTCCGCCGGCATGCCGCCCAGGGCGCCCAGAAAGCCAAGCCGCGCGTTGGGCGCGCAGGCGGCCAGCGACTGATCCAAGGTGCTGAGCCCCACGGTTTCGACCACGATGTCAGCACCGCCGGTTTCCTCGAGGACCGCATTTTCCCAGTCGGATCGTTCGCGGTAGTTGATGGTGGTATCGGCGCCCAGCGAACGCGCCAGCTCAAGCTTTTCATTGCTCGAAGAGGTAATGACCACCTTAGCGCCATTCATCTTGGCAATTTGCAGCGACATGATGGACACACCGCCGGTGCCGAGCGTCAGGACCACATCACCCGCTTTCACCTTGCCCAGAACCTCCACCACGCGCCAGGCCGTAATGCCGGCGGCGCCCAAGGCGGCCGCGGACTCGAAACTGAGGTTGTCGGGGAGCTTCACACAGGCGCTCGCGGGAAGCCGAACCACTTCGGCCAGCCAGCCATCGGCCGAGTTACCCATGTCTGCAGCAAAGATACTTGGGTTGTACTCACCGTCGAGCCAGAGATTGAAGTGAGGCGCTGAGACACGGTCTCCGACCGAGATCCCGGCAACGTTTGCGCCTACGGCCACCACCTCGCCAGCGCCATCACCCACCGGAATCCGATCTTCCGGCTTTTTGGCGCCGTAGCGGCCTTCAAGCACCATAATGTCCCGGTAGTTCAGCGAAGCAGCCTGAGTCTTGACCAGCACCTCGCCGGGTCCCGGTTCACCGACCTCTCGACTCACGCGGCTCAATGAATCCAGGCCGGCCTGCTCGCCAACCTCAAAGGCACTTACGTTCTGGAAGACCGAATCGGCCATGGAACTACCCCAACGATTTAAATGATTGTCGAGTATAGGGGCAGCGCTGGCGAGGTGTATACCGTATTCCGCCTCCCGGCAGACCGTGACGCTAAATCAGTCCTCGAACCCATCGCTGAAGAGGATGGTCACCGGCTCGTCTGCGCCGACGAGCGTCTGCGCGGACCGCCGGATTCCATCGAAATCGAAGGGCGCCGAAGCTGAGCGCGGGACAAGCTGGGCGCTCATCGCACCGGCTGGAGAAACATGCAGATCGCCGCTTGGCGGATCGGAAAACCAGCCGGCCTCAGCGTTGGTTTGGTTGTCAGCGATGCTGGCCGACGCGCCGTTTCGCAGCGCGATGTTCGCGTCGAGCAGATTATGCTGCACCTCAACATTGGTGGTGTCTGCAAAACGCACCTCTATCGCGTTTTCGTACCGACCGCTGGTGAGCACCGTGTTGTGCAAGACGCTGGCGTTCGGGGATGCAGCGTAGATGCCCACGTCGACAGCGTAAGGCGCCGCCGGATCCCAGCGGATAAAGTTATTGCGAACGTTTCCGCCCAGGTGATCGACACCGCCGATCAAGCCCAACGAGACTCCGCGGGAGGAGTCGATGATGGTGTTTCCCTCGACCACCGTGTTGCTCGAGCCCTGCCACATCAGAATCGCCGGGCCGGCCACCGCCTGGTTCTGGCATTTGATCCCTCGAATCAGGTTGTCTCGGATCACCCACCCGTCGACGCCGATCGCATCGATGCCGTTGGTGTAGCACGAGTTCGGTGGACTGCCCTCCGGATGCACTAGCGCGCCGACGTTGTAGAAAATCTCGGAGTACTCGATGACGACATCGTCAGCGTTGCCTCCCGAGGCTTTGATGATCTGCTGGCCGGCGTCGAAAAATCGGCTGTGATACAGGCGTACGCCCGCAGCACCCTGATCACCTTGAATCGCCACGGCATGGTAATAGACGTTGCCGACACTGAGGTCGGCGATAGTGACATTCGTTGCGGTAAAAATCTGAATACCGAAAGGCACGCGGGTGTCCAGCATGCCGGCGCCGAGCAGCGTGACGTCCTCCGGATTGCCGGTGCTCCCACGCAGCTGGATGTTGCTGATGGGGCTCGCACCGAAACGACCCACGGTCAGCCGACCGTCGACGCCATTGGGGAAATTCACCGAGGCCAGATCGTAAACGCCGGGCGAAATGACAATCGCCTGGTTGCTGCCGAGGTTCCAGCAGGCGTCGGCTAACTGCTGAGCCGTTGAGACGTTGATCACCGTAAACGATGTGTCGAGCGGCGGGAGCGGCGGTGCCTGATCGGGCGTTCGGGCACTGCTGATGCTCCACATCAGCCAGGCACCCATGATGAGTAGGCGTTGCATGGCCCTGAGCTTAGCGGTCCACCAGAACCGGTTCAGTGAGCTAAGCCTTACTTTCAGACAAGCGGACCTGGCCAGCGTCTACCTGGCCCGTCTTCCCAGACAAGCAGGCGCTGAGGGCTCTAGATCAGCGGGATTTCGGGTTCCTGAAAAGCCACCCAGATCACCTGATCCTTTCGCGTCAGCGGGGCTTCATCGTCGACAAGCGGGTGGGATTTGACTGAGCTCGTTTTCATGGGCGCAACTACTGGAGTCCCAACTGATAGCAAGAAAAAAATATTGGCGTAACGGTCGTCATCGTAGGTTAACGTTGCGTGAAGTGCGCGGCTGGCGAGCTTCGCTGGGCGATGTTTTCCTCGCCTGCAGCCGAGAGGCCTAAAGTCCCGAGACTTTAGGCCGATCTTTGCGTTTGTCGGAGACTCTAAGACAGCAGGGACAAAACCATGAAGGTGGCGGGAAACAGCTTTCAGCTGGGGCAGCTCGGCATCCAGCGAGGCTTGCGGCAACTGAGGGAAGCGGCGTCAACCATCGCTCGCAACGACAGCGGAGCTATCGAGACCAATAACGCATTGATTTCGCTGATCGAAAGCCGACAGCAGGTCGAAGCGTCAGTTCGTGTGATGGAGCGAACCAATCGCGCACTCGACTTACTCATCAACCTAACCAGCTGAGCGAACGACCGGAATGGCGTCCTTTAGAAGAGCTTGTTGACCGCCTCCATCAGCGCCGTGATCGTATAGGGCTTTTTGATGATGGGCTCCTTAAGCGTGTTTTGCACGTCCTCCGGAATGAAACCGGAAACCAGCAAAATAGCAACGTCCTCCGAAAGCTCCCGGATCGCCAGCGCAACCTCCTGACCACCGAGTTCGGGCATCACCAGATCAAGCACCACGAGCTGAATATCGCTCTGGTGACTCTTGTAAATGTCCAGCGCCTCCCTGCCGTTGGCTGCCGTCAGCGTGCGATAGCCCGCCTTTTCCAACACCATCCGGGTCAGATTAACGATCTCGGCATTATCGTCGGCGATCAGCGCTACTTTCCCGTCGTTTGGCATCTTTTCTCTAGGCGGGTTGTCGTCGGTCTTCGGTTCCATGGGTGGGGTTTCGGCCAGCGGGAGAAAAACTGTAAAACAGGCGCCTTTGCCCGGCGGCGCTTCGACGTTGATCAGGCCCTTATGCTGCTCAACAATACTGTAGCAGTTCGACAAGCCGAGACCCGAACCCGTTTTGGTGCCTTTGGTCGTAAAAAACGGATCGAAGATTCGCGGCAGGACATCCGGTTCAATGCCGGTACCGTTATCCTTGATAGAGACCGACACATAATCGCCGGGTAGCAAATTGGGTCGCCCCTCAAGCGCTCGGCGATCGAGCGTCGTACGACATGTGGTGATCGATACACGGCCCGCACCCTGGATGGCATCGCGGGCGTTGAAACACAAATTCAGCAGTGCCTGCTCGAGCTGCGATTTATCAATGCAGATGGGTAGCGGCTCGTTGGCCAACTCGATCGTCAGCTCAACCGACGCCGGGAGCGTACGAATCAGGAGCTCGTTCAGTTCAACCACGTATTCATTGATGTCGAACACTTCGGGACGCGACGCATCTTGACGGCTGAGGGTAGCCAGCTTGTCCGTCAAACCAACGGCGCGTTTCGCCACGTTGCGAATCTGTTCGAGCAATTCGCGATGTTGCGCATCGCCACCATCGTCGAGCAGCGCGAAGTCGATATTGCCGAGGATGACCTGCAGCAAATTGTTGAAGTCGTGGGTAATGCCTCCGGCCAGTTCGCCCATGGCACGCATCTTCTGCGAGTGAGAAATGCTCTGTTCGAGCTGTTTGATGTCGGTGACGTCTCTCCCGACGGCCGTAATGGCCTGCAGGTTACCCACGTCGTCAAAGATGCCTCGATTCGACCAGGCAACCCAGCGCCAGCCCGCTTTGGTCATCGCTCGCTGCTCGTGGTATGAGGTATGAGGTGGGTCGGCTAAGCTTGCGAGCGACCGGCGGGTGAGCTCACGATCGTCTTCGTGCACCAGCGGCATAAAGCTCGAACCCAGCAGTTCATCCTCGGACTTACCAAAGACCTCGCAGTAGCTCGGGCTGATGTACTGAAACTCACCTTTCGGATTGACCTTGACGACCATGTCGGTCTGGTTTTCGACCAGCAGTCGATACTTGTCCTCGTTCTCCTCGATCTTGGCTTGCTTCAGCAGCGCACTGCGCATGACCAAAGCCAGCATCATGCTGAAAACAACACCTATCATGGCCCAGATTTCGTCGAACATGCTGTGCCTGGTGTCGAGGTAAGACTGAAGCGGTGCCAGCTGAAACTGCCACGGCCGACCAACAACCTCTACCGCCAGGCTCTGGCTGAATGGACTCGGCGCCTTGGCCTCTTCGTCGCGCTGCTCATAGAACACCGTCCCGGCATCCGTGAAGCTGAACCGAAAGTTCTCCCGCAAACGCCCCTCGGGCAGACAGGAACTCATCAACGATTCGACGCGAAAAACACCGTCAACAAATCCTAGCTGTTGGTTGTCGACGCTCAGAATCTGCTGATAGAGCACAAATCCGAGCCCAGACTGCAGCAGCTCAATCATGTCGGTTCGCGTCATCTGGCCGGAAGCTGCGGCAGCCGTGATCGCTTGGACAACAGAACGGTTGGCGTTTTTTGAGAGGTCGGCGTTGAGCGCCGGTCGATTGCTTTCAACTGGATGAATCACGCGGATGATGCCGGCCGTATCCACATAATTGAGCGCCTGAATGCCGGAGTAGAGCGGCATCAGCGAACTCGCGCGCGTTTCCCACATTTCTCGAACCACGTCGGCCGACTGCCAGGGATAGCTAGCTAGCGTCCGAACCAGGCCGGCACGGGCATCAAAGCACGCCTCCAGCCGGATCTTTAGCTGTTCCGCCGTGATGCGCGTCTCCAGTGCAATCCGTTCCCGATCGCTGGCACGGCTGGCTAGGATAAGCCATGCCATCAGCGCCAGACTGGCAACCAGAAACAAGGACGGTAACCAGTTGTAACGCTGCTTCCAGACCAGTGCAGCCACTACTCCCCCTGGGCTCTCGCGTCTCTGATTCATTGTAACGCGAAGCAACTCGAAGAAGATGACGTCACTGCAAGAGGTGACGGAAATTGCTATATTGGATCGTGAGTTGGCAAGAGAAGCCGCTCTTGCCGCTTGTTTCGAGACTTGTTCTCGAGGAGGGCATTATGAGTTATCGCCTTACCGCCGTGCTTCTGGCTACGGCACTTTCTTTCCCCGCACTGGCTGACTTCGACGCCGGGCTAACGGCCTACCGTGTCAAAGATTTTGACACCGCCTATCAGGCATTCCACCAGGCTGCTATCCAAGGTGATGAAACCGCTCAGTTCAACATCGGGGTGATGTACTTTCGCGGTCATGGAGTCACCAAGGACCTCGTCAAGGCTTACAGCTGGATCGAACTGTCTATCCAGCGGGGCAACCTTGACAACATTCGGGCCCTGAGCGCATTGACCGTCAAACTCACTCCCGACCAGATCCAGGCTGCGCACGAACTCAGCGCAGAGCTGGCCGCGGAGCACGGGCTGCGTTATACGCCGCCCGGCTTGAGCGAGGAAGAGATCGCTATCGCCAATCGCTAGCGCGCCTCGGCGCCAGCGTTGGCTGATGTTTCGCTGGCAGCAGTGCTGGCAGGGACCTTCTGTGTCATTGTCAGGGATCTTTGCGACCAGTCCGCCAACGGCATAAGCCCACTACAGGCTAGTTGGGCGCGGGCTGCGCCTCGGCACCAAAAATCTGCTTCATCAGCGGCGTCATTCGACGGGGGCCCATCATGGCGGTGGTTGTCATCAGCCCCGACATCATGGCGCCGGTAACGCCACACGTGAGAATATCCTGGCCCGTGAGCCACAGGCCTTTGATGGGGGTTTGCGGCCGGAGCCAGTCTTGCTTGAGTCGTTCGCTGCTGTGCGCAAGCCCATAGAGCTCCCCCTTCTGATAGCCAGCGAACCAGTTGGTGGATAGCGGCGTGGAGACCTCGTAGTAGTCCACCTTGCCCTTGAGGTGCGGGAGCTTGTCATACAGGTGAGCCATCAGCCGTTCCCCCAGCGCGGCCTTGAAGGTCTCGTAGTCCTCACCGCGCTTGCCCCAGGTCTTTTCCTCCCACTGAGCGAACCACTCATAAGGCGCCGGCGCGACAATCTCGATGGTCGACGTACCGGGATGGCGGCTCGCATAGTCCGGGTCTTTCGCTGACGGAAACGAGATATAGACCACCGGAAACTCAGCTTCGCGGTCGGCCACAAAACGCTCGACATCCGCATCGTAGTCGTTGCTCGGATAGATCCAGAAATTGGTTTTGGGGAGCTTGAGCTCCTCCGCACTTCCCTTAAGCCCGATATAAACCCCCAGATGGGCGAAACTCGGGGAAACGCTGTCAAGTTTCCGGTCATAGCCCATCCCTGCCGCAACGTCCGGGTTGAGCAAATGAGCAAACGTATTGAGAACGCCGGCTGAGGAGATCACGGTGGAACACTCGATCACATGGCCATCGGCCATGCGCACACCGGAGACGTGCTGCCCCGACACCACAATCTCATCGACCCTCGCATAGGTAAATACCTCGCCGCCGCCCGCCTGAATACGCGGAATGACGGACTCGGCAATCCGCCACGAGCCGCCGACCGGATAAAACCCGCCATACAGGTAGTGGCGCGCGATCATTGCGTGCACCATAAACGCCGACTGTTTTGGCGGCAGACCCATGTCCCCCCACTGGCCGCACAGAGTGGCGATCAGATCGGGGTTCTCCGTGAGCTCCGACAACACCTCGTAGGTATTGCGAAACATCACCGACGGAGTTTTCCATTTCAGCAAAGGTGAAGCCAGGGTCTTTTGCCAGGGCGCCAGCATCCGCCCCATGGTGAAAGCCGACAGGCCGCTTCCAACCTGACGCAGGAGCGCCAGGTAGCGATCGATGGCGTCGACCTCCTCAGGAAACTGTTCGATGAGATTATCGCGAAAGGCCTCCCGTCCCGCCTTGGCGCAGAACACCTTATCGCCGACAAAAAATCGATCGTATTCTTCATCCATCGGCGCCCACTGGAGGGTTCCGCTGCTGAGAAAATCAAACATCTTCCGGGTACGGGTCGGTGCGCCGACGTCACCGATATAGTGAACGCCGACGTCCCATTCGTAACCGTTGCGCTCGTAAGAATGTGTATAGCCGCCAGCGGTGTAGTGCTGTTCGAGCACGCAAACTCGCTGACCCAGCTCGCTCAACAGGGCGGCGACAGTTAGCCCGCCCATGCCGGACCCGATAACCACAGCGTCATAGCGATCAGCAAGGCGGGTTGGACGGTAACGGCGGCCGATTCGTAGGGTTGAGGGTTTCATCTTTTCGGAGGGTCCAAGCGGTATCACGGGTTTAACGGGTTGGTCCAGTCTGCCTGATCTGGTCCATCGGTGACCAGTGCTTACGGCCCGGGCGCCCTGCCCTCAAAGCCCGTTGATGGGCAGCTTCAGCATCAGATTCCCGCCGACGTCGGTCGGGATCTCGCCGGCCCGCATGTTCACCTGCAGCGAGGGAATAATCAGTCGAGGCACGTTGAGCTTCGCATCGCGCTCAGTCCTCAAATGAATAAACGCTTCGCGCGTCCTGCCGCCACCGACGTGGATATTTCGCGCCTTCTGTTCGGCCACCGTCGTTTCCCAGCTGACCTCTCGTCCGTTTGGGCCGTAGTCATGGCAGATAAACAGCCGCATCTCATCGGGGAGCGCCAGCACCTTTTGGATGCTGTCGTAGAGCTCGCCGGCATCGCCGCCCGGAAAGTCCGCTCGCGCTGAGCCGCTGTCGGGCATGAACAGCGTGTCGCCGACAAATGCGGCGTTACCGATAACGTGCACCATACAGGCGGGCGTATGGCCTGGCGTCGCCATGGCGAGACCCTGGAGGCTGCCGACTTGATAGGTATCGCCATCGCTGAACAATGCGTCGAACTGCGAGCCGTCTCGCCTGAAATCATTTCCTTCATGGAAGACTTCGCCAAAGGTATGCTGAATTTCAATGATCTTTCCACTGATCCCAATTTTCCCGCCCAGCCTGGTCTTCAGGTAGGGAGCAGCGCTGAGATGATCGGCGTGGACATGGGTCTCGATAATCCAGTCCAGTTCCAGCCCCTGCCGCTCAATATCGCGGATAAGAGCATCGGCATGATCGAAGCTTAGGCGTCCCGATTCAAAGTCAAAGTCCGCGACGCTGTCGATGATCGCGCACCGCTTTGTGGCAGGGTCCGTAATCAGGTAGGTGACGGTATGGGTAGCTTCATCAAAAATGCCCGTGACCTGCGGACGGCACTTCGTGTCAACGGGGTAATTGATCTGAAGGTTCCTTTGGCTTGCGGGTCGGCCAGAAAAGGCGCCAGCAGAAGGCAGGAGCCTCGGACGATCGAGGTAAGCGGAGGCCGAAAGACGGCGGGGCTGGCACCCCGCCGACTCGGGCAAAACAAGCGGGTTAGCCTTCCAGTCTGGCTGCGATGGTCTGTCGGGACTTGCCTAGCGATGCGGCAAGCTCTTCAGTCAGGAGATCAAACGCCGTCCGCTGGGCGTTGCGATCCGCG
Organism: Pseudomonadota bacterium; assembly: GCA_039033415.1. Lineage (NCBI taxonomy): Bacteria > Pseudomonadati > Pseudomonadota > Pseudomonadota bacterium. The sequence continues at coordinate 36,643 of JBCCCR010000002.1, forward strand.
GCGCGGAGCTTTTCACCCTTGGCGTCCAACATGGACAGACTCTTATAGACGTCGGCAAGCTTAAAAGGATCACAGCTTTCCAACGCTTTTTCATTTTTGCGGGCGCGCGATTTCCACTGTTTGTCGACGCGCGGCTTGCCCTTGGATAGATGCGTCAGCACCTTGCGGGCTTCGGATTCGGAAATCATGGGTCTGGAGTGCTGCTCAAGCTCGTCGCGCCGGACAATCATGGTGAGTTGGTCGCGTTTGAAGAAGACCCTAACGAAGTTTTTGGCAGTTTGACCCCAGATTTTTGCTCGTTTCAGCGACTGCAGCCGGCCGACGCCGTGCTGCTTGTGAATGATGATCTCGTTTTGTTCAGAAATAGCTGCGCTCCCGGTCGGATTTATTAGGGAACTCAATAGCTTACACGATTTCGACACAATTGTAAAAAGCCTGAGAACAGCCGTGGAAAAACGGTCGATAAAACCGGTGCTTATCGCCTACAGCTAGCCCTAATTCCAGCATTTGGACCAAGGGCGCTGACGTCAAAGGAACTTCGAGGCAATACATGGGCGGAAAAAGTGCCGCGGCAGCAAACCACCGCTATGTTATCGTCCGCCCAATCGTGTCGTTCGCAGCGCCAAAAGCTCACCTTTCCCGCCTGGCCAGGCTGGCGTTTGTCGGACTAGTCGTGACATCCTGCGCAGCACAAAATCCCGCCGAAGTGGTGTCCGATCGGTCCGACGTGAACCCAACGAGCGGCTGGAGCATCACGTACAGCGAGCCTCGAGCCCCCTGCGCTAAGCGTAATCGGACCCGCAACGCCTACTTCGGCGACCTGCATATTCATACGGCATTCTCCTACGACGCCCGGCCGATCGGCACCGAAACCACACCCGATGACGCCTATCGTTTTGCCAGGGGAGAACCGATTCCGATTCCGCCCTACGACGATCAAGGCAACCCGGCAGGATTCCAGCGGCTGAGGGTGCCGCTGGACTTTGCGGCGGTCACGGATCATTCGGAGTTCTTTGGCGATATGAAGCTGTGTTTCGACGAGGAAAGCCCCGTCTACGACCAGCCGGTCTGCCACCTGTTTCGCGTGGGAGAAGCGACGGGCATGCGCCCTTTCGCGCGCATCGTCAATATGCCTGAACCGAGCCGCATGGTTGAGATCTGCGGGGAAGACGGCAAAGGCTGCAACGCCGCCGGCAGGGAGCTATGGCGCCAAACCGTAGAGATGGCTGACGCCGCCTACGACCGAACGTCGGCCTGTACCTTCACCAGTTTTGTCGCCTATGAATACACCGGCACACCCAGCGCGAACAATCTTCATCGCAACGTGATTTTCCGCAACAGCCAGGTCCCTGCGCAGCCGATCTCCTATATCGAAGCGCCTTCGGATCAAGGGCTTTGGCAGCAGCTCAACCAACGTTGCCTCAAGGAAATCGACGCCTGTGACGTGCTCGCGATCCCGCACAATTCGAACCTCAGCGCCGGCGCCATGTTTCCGTCGTACGTCGGCAACTTCGAATCGGTGGAGACAGCGCGGGACAAAGCTCGCCTGCGCAACGCCATGGAACCGGTGATGGAAGTGTTCCAGCACAAGGGCAACTCGGAATGCTTCAACGGGTTGCCCGATATTCTCGGTGCGCCGGACGAGCTTTGCGAGATGGAGCAGGTGCTGAAACTCGGGCGGGAAAATCCGACGGGCCGCGTTGCGCCGATCGTCGATTTCTGCGAGGACCAGGAAATCGGTCAGCGCGGCTTTATGCGGGTCGGCTGCATCTCAAAGAACGACTTTTACCGCAGCGTTTTGCTGACCGGTATGCAGGATAAAGCGGTAATCGGCATCAACACCTACAAGCTCGGCGTGATCGCGTCGACCGACACACACATGTCGCTGTCCGGCGATACCGCTGAAGCCAGCTGGTCAGGGCATCTGGCCCCGGAGGTAGAGCTGACCGACCGACTGACCCAGGTCGATTTTTTTGTGCGCAGCCTCGACGCCAATCCCGGCGGGCTGGCGGGAGTCTGGGCGGTCGAAAACTCCCGGGACGCCATCTTCGACGCCCTGCGCCGGCGTGAGGTGTTCGGCACCACCGGCAGCCGAATCAGACCCCGGCTGTTTGGCGGCTGGGAGTTTGACGCGGACAGCTGCGAGCTCGCTGACCGGGCGGCACGTGGATACAGGTATGGCGTGCCGATGGGCAGCGACCTGCCGCCGGGACCCAAAGGGTCAGCACCGAGGCTGCTCGTCTATGGCTTTCACGACCCGAACAGCGCACTCCTGCAAAAACTGCAGGTGATCAAAGGCTGGGTAGACGGCGAGCAGCGTTCTCGCTACGCGGTCATCGACGTAGTCGGCCCGCCCACCCACTCAGGGCCCAGCGGAGAGATTGACCTTGAAACAGGCGAATGGCGCGGCCCGGGATCAGAGAGCCTGTGTACGGTTTTTGTTGACCCCAACTTCGATCCGGCGCTTCCGGCCTACTATTACCTGCGAGCGGTTGAGGTGCCTACGCTGCGCTGGAGCTGGCGGGCGTGTGTCGCGCTCCCCGAGAGCCAGCGCCCAGACGAATGCCGTAACGCTGCGCCGAAGACCATTCAGGAGATGGCCTGGACGTCGCCGATCTGGTACCTGCCGCCGCCTGAGCAGTGATGGGGAGCGCGGGTCCACCGAATCACCTGGCCTGCCTGACCACCGGCAAGCTGGTCCAAGTGGCCAATGTACCGGCCCACCCCGCTGCCGGTGCTGATCATCCAGCGAACATCATCCCGATTGCCGAAGCGCAGCTTGCGCGGCACGCCAGTGCTGTACGTGAACTCGGAATCGTCGAGACCTAAACAGCGTCCTCAAAGTTGAATCCGCGTTAGCGGAGCTGCTCTCATCGCGTTTGTCCGCTAGAAGTCGGCAAAGACCTTAGGAGTCTACGTACACCCGGTAAATAAACGACCCGGAAAGGTTCTGCGGGGATCTGGCACCCTGCTCCTACCACTCCGGTGATCGCACGAAGCCACCGTTGCGGCAAACTGCGGTGCTGGAAAGGGTCTACGACCAAAGTCGAGCATTCAGCGGGTGGCGCTTTTGCTAGATTGCGGTCCTGGGGTTCTAAATCACTATACGGAGGGGTCCTGATGGAGGAATCGCAAAGAAAAGCCTACTGGCAGGCCAACATCAGGCTGGTGCTCGTGCTGCTAGCCGTCTGGTTTGTCGTTTCCTATGGGTTCGGGATCCTGTTCAAGGAAGCCCTGGACGCCATCGATCTATTTGGTTTCAAGCTCGGCTTCTGGTGGGCCCAGCAGGGCTCCATCTACGTGTTTCTGCTGCTCATCGCCGTGTACGCCTGGCAGATGAACCGGCTGGATCGCCAGTTCGACGTACACGAGGACTAAGCCCATGACTCTGCAAACCATGACTTACATCGCCGTTGGCTTAAGCTTCGCGCTGTACATCGGTATTGCCATCTGGTCCCGCGCCGGCTCGACGCGAGACTTCTACGTCGCCGGCAAAGGCGTCCACCCGGTCGCCAACGGGATGGCCACCGCCGCCGACTGGATGTCTGCCGCGTCGTTCATCTCGATGGCAGGCCTGATTGCATTCCTCGGCTACGGCGGCTCGGTGTACCTGATGGGCTGGACCGGCGGTTACGTGCTGCTCGCGCTGCTCCTTGCGCCCTACCTGCGAAAGTTCGGCAAGTTCACGGTGCCGGAGTTCATCGGGGAGCGCTACTACTCCAAGGCCGCGACCATCGTCGCGGTGATCTGCCTGATCTTCATCTCCTTTACCTATGTCGCCGGCCAGATGCGCGGCGTTGGCATTGTGTTCTCACGGTTCCTGGAGGTAGATCTGGTCGACGGGCTGCTGATCGGTATGGGCATCGTGTTCTTCTACGCCGTGCTGGGCGGGATGAAAGGCATCACCTATACCCAGGTAGCCCAGTATTGCGTGCTGATTTTTGCCTATACCGTGCCGGCGGTGTTTATTTCGCTTCAGATGACCGGCAACCCGATTCCCCAGCTGGCCTTCGGCAGCGAGCTGACCGGTGAAGGTGTCGCCCTGCTGGTGAAGCTGGACCAGGTCGTGCAGGAGCTGGGCTTCAATGCCTACACGCTGGGAAATAAATCGACCATCGATATCTTTGCCATCACGCTGGCTCTGATGGTGGGTACCGCCGGCCTGCCTCACGTGATCGTCCGCTTCTTTACCGTGCCCAAGGTGCGGGACGCGCGGCGTTCGGCATTTTGGGCGCTGGGCTTCATCGCCCTCCTGTACACCGTCGCACCGGCCGTCGGATCCATGGCCCGGCTCAACCTGATCGATACGGTGCAGCCCGGCGCCATCGGCGCCCCGGAAGCCAACCTGATTTACGAGGAGCGTCCGCAGTGGTTCAAGACCTGGGAAAAAACCGGCCTGCTGTCTTTTGAAGACAAGAACGGCGACGGTCGCATCCAGTACTACAACGACGCCAACCCCGAGTTCACCGCCACGGCGGAAAGCTACGGCTGGCAGGGCAACGAACTAAACGTTGACCGAGACATTATGGTGCTGGCCAATCCGGAGATTGCCAACCTGCCGAACTGGGTGATTGCGCTGGTGGCCGCTGGCGGCATTGCCGCCGCGCTGTCCACGGCAGCAGGTCTGCTGCTGGTCATCTCCGCCAGCGTCTCACACGACCTGTGCAAGGGCATGATTGCGCCCAACCTGAGCGATCGGTCAGAGCTGATGATCGGGCGAATCGCTGCCGGCGTTGCCGTCTGCATCGCAGGCTACCTAGGCGCCAATCCACCAGGCTTTGTGAGTCAGGTGGTCGCCTTTGCCTTCGGGCTCGCGGCGGCCTCCCTGTTCCCGGTGATTCTGATGGGCATCTTCAGCAAGCGAATCAATCGGGAGGGCGCGATTGCCGGTATGGTCACGGGCCTCGTGTTTACCGCGGGCTACATCATCTACTTCAAGGGTGTGTTCATGGATCCGATCGGCATCAACACCGCAGAGCACTGGCTGTTCGGAATCTCTCCCGAAGGCATTGGTGCGGTTGGCATGGCGCTCAACTTTATCGTGGCCACGGTGGTCAGTCGCATTACCTCAGCGCCGCCAGAAGCCGTGCAGGCCCTGGTGGAAGACATTCGCGTGCCTCGCGGGGCCGGCGTCGCCACGGCTCACTCGCGCTGCGGGTCTGCCACAGACCATGAAGCCAACCCACGCGCCCGCCTGCAGGTTGATCCCGCAGGCGGGCGCCGCCTTTAGGACGCGGCTGTCGCCCGGCGCGCGGCCCTGTGGCACAGTCTTTAGGGTTGCTACCGACAGGATCATTCGGTGAACGAACTACAGGATATTCAAGACTTTCTTTCCTCCTGCTCGCCGTTCAACGTTTTGCCCGACAGCGAACTCGAGAGCCTTTGTCGCAGCATCGAAATCAGCTACGAACCCGGCAATTCGGTGGTCTTGCCCATCAGTGCGGAGAACTCCGAACTCCATCTCATCCGGCGCGGCGCTGTTGCGCTGCTGGACGCCAACAACCAGCTCATCAGCAAACGGGGCGAGCGGGAGGTGTATGGATACCCCTCGATGCTGACCGGTACACCCACGCGGCTGCTCGCGCGGACGGCTGAAGACTCGCTGATCTATCACATCCCCGAAAAGAACTTCCATCAGCTGCGGCGCGAGTTTCCAGCGTTCGATCGATTTTTCTCCGCGGCGCTGACCGAGCGGGTCAGCGACGCATGCCTGCCCGAGGGTGCCGGCCAGGGCCTGATGGCCAGCCGCGTGGACCGGCTGATGAACAGCCCGCCCGTGACCGTTCATTGTGACCTGAGCGTGCAGGATACGGCGGGGGTGATGGCCGAGAAGGGCGTGTCCAGCGTTATGGTGATCGGCGACAGCCTGGCTGAGCTCCTGGGTATCTTTACCGACCGGGATATGCGGCGGCGAGTCGTCGCCGCCAGACAGGAACTCTCCCAGCCTGTTTCCCAGTTTATGACGCCCGAGCCAGTGACGGTCGACGCTGATGATCCGGCGCTGGAAGCCCTGCTGACCATGAACGATTCCGGCATTCACCATCTGCCGGTTCTCCGCGATGGTGAGCTGGGCGGCGTCATCACCCTGACGGATCTCTACTGCGCGCTCAACAATCACCCGATTTACCTGAGCGCCAGCATTCGACGCCAGCCCGACGCAGCGTCGGTAGCGGAAGTCAGCCAGCGGCGCTTCGATCTGCTCGGCCAGCTGATCTCCATGGGCATGAGCGCCCGGGCGATCGGCAACATGATGACGTCTGTCACCGATGCCGCCACCCACCGCCTGGTCGCTCTCGCGGAAGCGGCGCTCGGCGCACCGCCCCTACCCTATGCCTGGGTTTGTTTTGGCTCCCAGGCCAGGCGTGAACAAACCGGGCGCACCGACCAGGACAACGGGATCATCATGGCTCGCGAGCCAAACACCGAGGAGGCAGAGTATTTTCGACAGCTCGGGGAAATGGTGTGTGACCACCTGAACGACTGCGGCTTTGTGCATTGCCCTGGGGAGATCATGGCCAGCAACCCCCAATGGCGGCTGTCGCTCAACGGCTGGCAGCAGCAGTTCGCCGAATGGATCGACGCGCCGGATCCCAAACCCTTGATGTATGCCTCCATCTTTTTCGACCAGCGTGCCGTGTGCGGCGAAACGTCGCTGGTAGAGGAACTGTCGGCGTTCATCTTTGAACGAACAGGCGGCAACAGCATCTTCCTGCGCTTCATGGCCGAAAACGCCCTGAGCCAGCGGCCGCCGCTGGGGTTTTTTCGACGCTTTGTCCTGGAGCAGGACGGTGAGCATGGCGAAACCGGGCTCAACCTGAAGCTACGGGGTGTTGTCCCTATTATCAGCCTGGCCCGGATGCGCGCCTTGGAAGAGGGTATCGCGGCGCCCGAGACCTGGGAACGGCTGCGCGACCTGGATGAGCAGGCGAACGAGTCCGTCGCCAGCCTGCGCGACGCCATGGACGTCATTGGCCAGGCCCGGCTGCGCCATCAGCTTTCGCAATGGGAAACCGGCGAAGCGGTCAGCAACTGGGTCAACCCGGACGAGCTGTCGTCGCTGGCTCGTCGCAACCTCAAAGCCGCTTTCACCATCGTGGCTGACGCCCAGGCCGCCATGGCCAGGCGTTACCGGCTGGAATAGCGGGTGTTTTCAGCGCTGTCTCTTCGGATGCGTCGCCGCCGCTATCGACGCTTGGTTTCCGATTCGCCCCTCACCCATTTGTGGAGCACCACCCGCTGCGATGTCGACTATGAGAGCGTTCTAAGCCTCGATTTGGAAACGACAGGCCTGGACCCGAAGAACGACGACATCGTCAGCATGGGCTGGGTTGCACTGGAGCGAGGACGGATTCGATTGAGCACCGCCAGTCATCTCCTGATCCGATCGAGCGCGCCCATCGCGCCGAGCGCAACCATTCACGGGATCCGCGAGATGGATCGCCAGCAGGGTATTGACGCCACTGACGGCCTCGCGCAGCTGCTCGACGCCATGCACAACAGGACGCTGCTGGTCCACGGCGCGCGACTCGATATCGGCGTACTTGATCGCTATTGTCGCGCCGCTTACGGCGCGCCGCTGCTGATGCCCGTGATCGACACGCTCGCCCTGGCACAGCAGCGAGCTGCCAGAGCCAGCCAACCACCCGCGCAGGGTGCGCTTCGGCTGATGAGTCTGCGGAAGCAACACGGCCTACCTGACGCAACCAGCCACAACGCGCTGGGTGATGCGCTGGCAACCGCAGAGCTCGCGCTGGCGATGCTGCCGGAGCTTCGCCAGACGAGTTGAGCATTTGACGATGCGAGCACGAGGCTCCGCTGTGTTTGTTGTGGTCTATCTCAGGACAACCCGATCTCGTTCCTTCTTTCGTATCGCCTTGGCCTCAGCGGCCATCTCGGAGAGGACTCTTTTCCAGTTGATAAACCGCATCGCCTTGCTGCGTTCCGAGAGTCCAAACGCAATGCCCTTTTTGATGCGGTAGTACCGTTTACCCACGCGATTGGATCCGAGAGATTTGAGGAGAGGAACATCGGGCATGGCCGGATCGAACAACGTTAACCGAAACCTTCTCGGGTACCCGTTGACATCTTCTACCCAGCATTTTGCTTCGATACGGTATCCCTCATAACGGCCATCGATCTTTAGATCAGGATCGGAGGTGTTAAGCGTGTCGATCACTTCGACAGGCTCTTTGAGCGTAGCGGCCAGCGGCTCCATGATTTTGAGCCATTTGCCGCGCGTCTTTTTCTCTCGGCGCGTTTGCCCCCACCAATAAAGCAGCCCCAGACCGCCGCCTGCCAACAGCACTTCAAAGAAGCTCATTTCTTCCATCAATGAAAGATAGCAGAGCGTCTTGCTATTCATCGGAAAATTCGAAGATTAGAAATCGCTAAACCCGAATTGAAGGTGAGTGATATATCGGAAAAACTGTACGAAAAAGACGGTAACGAAAATCGCGATACGAGGGATGAGAATCGCGCGTCGGGCCAACGACTAAAACAGGCTCGGCGGACGGAATGAGGAATAAACCAGAGGAAACGAGATGTTCACCAAAACCATCAAGCGAGCGGCAGCAGGGCTGCTGCTCTCAAGCATAGCCTTTTCCGTAGGCGCCACTAGCAAGCTTCCCGTTTTTCAAACACCCGACCTGAAAAACTTTGCGGAAGCTGCCCTGGACATGAAGAACGGCCGATATGACTCCGCCATGACCAACCTCCGGGATTCGGCACGCTTCGGAAACAAAACAGCTCAGTATTCGATCGGCATGATGTATATCTACGGCACCGGCGTCGAGCGAAACTGGTCGCGGGGACATGCGTGGCTAAAGCTTTCCGCCAGTCACGCAGAACCAGACTATGTCAGTGCGCGCGATCAGGTCTTTGAACAGCTGGACGAGGCTGAGAAAACCACCACGGAAGATATTCATCGAGAACTGGCTACTATTTTCGGCGACTCGGCGGCCTTGGAGCGCCGGGAAAACTGGGTACGCAAGCAGCGTCGAACGGTAACTGGCTCAAGAGTAGGCAGCACCGCGGCTGTACAGGTTGAGGTCAGCGACCACCGCGGCTATACCTGGCCGGTGCCTGGCCCGGTTTATTTCGAAATGCTCGAAGAAAGTTACGTGTTGGACTTTCGTACTCGCATGGGCGAAGTTACCTACGGCGAGCTAAACCTCATCGAGGCCAGCAACGCCAGCGAAAAGTCTCAGCTTCCCTAAGCTCCACCGAGTCTCGCGTACACGCTACGGCCGGCCTTTGGCCGGCCAACAGTGGCTGGGCGCTCAAAAATGATCGGGCGGTTTCGGTTCTCAGGCCCCACACGCAAATCGCGTGTCGCGCTACCTGGCCTTCACCTGCCCCGTAGTGCTTGCTGAGTCGACACACTGATCGATTTCGGTTTCCTCAGCATTACGCTGACTCTGAATTTCCAGATCGATCAGGCGCAGCTCAGACTCAAAGCCGATGTTGAGCAGCGAATTAAGTACCTTCTTCTGATAGTCAGTCAGGTCGCCACGCAGCTCCAGCTCCCGGATACAGATCGCGAAGTAGCGTTTCAGGCCCTGGTCGAGCTCAGCGATGGTGCGCTTGCGGCTCCGTTCGCGAATCGTCGCCGTCTTCTCGCGGGCTTCCGCGTTGGCCCGGCGATTTTCTGCGTCCAGGTGATCAACGTAACGGTCAATCGCGAAGCGACTCGCGCCGTAAACGGCGATCGCAATGCCCGCCGGCGGGAATACCGCAGCGCCGGAAGAAATGGACGCTCCGAACAGCCCGACGCCGGCCGCGTTCACCACGCCGTCGGCAATCACCACACCGTCGATAGGCTCGGTGCGGTTGGCCGTGTCGTAAAGATACTTGCCGGCCCCGACCAACGCGAGCGGGCCGAGGCCCGGTGCGCCGGCGGCATCCAGCAAACCGCCACCGGCAATGATGGCATCCAGGCCAGTGGACAACGCCTTGGACTCAAGACCCGAGGGGTCGACGAGGCTTACCGGGTTGTTGCCGACGAAACCGTAAAGGTTGGAGTCACGGCCGGAGATTCCGAGCGGATCGGGTGAGGTGAAGCGCCCGGTGACCGGGTCCAGCCAACGGGCGCGGAATTGGTACAGGCCGCTCTGCGCATCGAGCGGTCTGCCCTGGAACAGGAATGGATTCGTGACGGCAGCCACATTCTGGGTAAGATTGCCGAAGCTGTCGTAGCGATAGTCGTTCACCACGGAACCCGTTGCGCTGGTGACGGCGAGCACCGAGCCAACGTAGTCACCGTGATAGTAGTAACTCTGGCCATCGCGCTGCATGCTGAGCGGCCGGTCTAACGCGTCGGAGAACTCGTAGCGCGCCAGGAGCATCCCACTCCCGTCGTACTCCAGGCGTCGGTTGCCGCCGTCGTAAATGAAGTAGCGCTGAACGCCGTCCTGATTGACGCCGAAGAGCCGGCTCAGGCCATCGTACTGATAGGTGGTCACCGCCCCATCGGTGGCCGTGTGGCTGAGGAGCTGGTCGAGCGCGTTCCAGACAAACGTTTCGCTGTAGGAGCTTCCGAGCTCGGTGCGGCTGACCAGCCGACCGACCTCATCGTAGCCGTAGCTGAACGTACCGTCAGCGGTCAGCCGGTTGCCAGCCTCGGTGGTGTAGGCGACCGAGAGGTGTGAGGCGACGCGATTTCCCTCAGGGTCATACTGATAGGCCTCGCCGTCGCTGGTGGCGATCACCTGTCGTTTGGCGTCATAGGTGTACGTCACGGGGCTGCCGTTCAGTGCTCGGCTCGCGACGTCACCGCTGCCGTTGTAGGTGTACTCCAGGTCGATAAACGGCGTCCCGGGAAGGCCGTGAGTCATTCGATCCAGCCGACCGGTGATTGCGTTGTAGCTGGCATTGACCTCAACGCCATTCGGATACCGAACCTGCGTGGTGCGGCCGTAGCTATCGTGGCTAAAGCCGATTACCGGGCCGGCTGCCGTGGTGAGCTGCTCGATCAGACCCGACGGGCTGCGTTGATAGCCTGAAGCGGCGCCCGTACTTTCAGCAAGGCCGGTGCGATAGCCGAGCCGGTTATGAGCGTAGGTGAAAGTCACTTCAGGCTGCGCACCTCCCGGCCCGGTCACTGCGCTCGACATTTTGCCGTCAGGGCCATAGGTGAAAACCAGTTCGGAATCGCTGTCCTCGGCACTCAGCAGGTTGCCGACACCGTCGTAGCTGTAGCTGATCGTATCGCCGCCAGTGCTGATGCTCTCCAGGCGCATCGTTGGGGTGTAGGTGTAGTCGACGACAGCGCCGCCGGGCCGCGTTCGGCGCACCATATTGTTCAGCGCGTCATATTCAAACAGCTCGGTCTCGCCCGCCGCATCCCTGATCTCAGTGCGGCGACCTAGATCATCGTAGGTAAAAAGGGTTTCGTTGCCGCTACCGTCAGCAATTGACGTCAACCGCCCGCTGACGTCGTAACGGTAGCTTTGGATGTTGCCGAGCTGATCGATTGTTCGCACCAGTTGTCCGGCAACGTCGTACTCGTTGTCGACCCGGCCACCGGTTCCCTCGATGGCGCTGAGCAGGCGACCACCAGGCGTGTACGTAAAGCTCCGGGTGCCGATGCTCGGCGAGCGTACCTGCGAAACCCGTCCCAGGCTGTCGTAGTCATATTCCCAGCTCTCGCCGCTTTCGTTTTCGCGCCGGATCACGTTCCCGCGGTCATCGTAGTCGCGACGCCGCGTGTTGCCTGCCCGGTCGGTGGCGGTCAGCTCCCGGTCGCGGCTATCGTAGGTGAATAGCTGGACGGCCTCCTCGGCCTGACCCACCGCTGCGGTGGTCGTGGTGATATTGCCGGCCGAGTCGCGAACGTAGCTGATCACCGTGCCGTCCCCGTTGGTGATGCTGGCCACGTTGCCCATCGCGTCGTAGGTGTAGTCCACGGTGTGAGTGTTGGCGTCGGTGAAGGTTTGCAGTCGACCCTGCGCGTCGTAGACGAAGGTCTGCTCGTTTCCGCCCTGATCCGTCAGGCGCGTTGCGCGTCCACCAGCGTCGCGTTCGATCAGCGTTTCGTTGCCGTTGGCGTCGATAATTCGCACGGGCTCGCTGACCATCGGGTCGTACTCGAACAGGGTGGTTCGCTCCAGCGGCATGCCGGACGCTTCGGTCAGCCGGACGAGATTTCCGTTGTCGTCATAGCTCTGCACTGTCTCCACGCCGTCGGGCGTGATCTCTCGTGTCAGATAGCCACGGGCATTGTAGAACCGTTCGGTGCGCAGCATCGTGACCCCACCCTTGCCCGCTGCGGCCTGGCTAACCTTGGCGGGCAGGCTGCTGAGATCGAACGGCTCCTCAAGGGCCTTGATGCGCAGGCAGCGGTCGGCCTCCAGCTCCTGACGACGCAGGTCCGCATCGGTCAAGATTGCGCGCGTCCCGCCGGGCGTGCCAAAGCCAGCGCTGAGCAGCTCGGAGGTCAACGGCTGCAGCGTGTGCGCTGAACCGTCCGGCTGGGAGATGCGCTGCAAAGCGCCAAAGGGGTCGTAGCCGAAGTCCGTTCGGTTGCCCAGCTCGTCCACGGCGGCCGTCATGCGGTGCCTCGAGTCATATTCGAAGCTGCGGTTCGAGCCGTCGGGGTAGTCGATGCTGATCAGGTCGCCGTTGGCGTCGTGAGTCAGGTCGGTTCGACGGCCCGCCGGATCGGTGATCGAATCCATCCGCCCGCCAGGCCCGCCATAGGTGAGTGAGGTACCGCCGCCGTTGGGGTCGGTTACCGACGTCAGCTGGTTCTGGCCGTTGTAGCCATAGCTGGTGACCCCGCCGTCGTCGTCGGTTCGCGAGGTGATATACCCGTCAGCGTTGTAGCTGTTGTGCGCGCCCGTCGGGAAAAAGCGGGTGAACGTACCGTCCATGTTGTCCTGCAGACTCACCGGATTGTTAGGGTTAGCCCGAAAACCCATCACTTCGGGGCCAGGTACAGCCGGGTACAGCAGCAGCGCTTCCTGATGCATCCCGGCAAGGTCCGGCGCACCATCGCCGTTGTAGTCGATCGCCACGACACCGCGCACGTCGAACGCGCTCCCGGGAAACGCGGTCGGGATGAAATTGCCGCTGCCGTCATTGCGCAGCGTCGCAAAGTGCTCGTCGTCATCGCAGCCGACAAACAGATCCAGATCGCCATCGCCGTCCATATCCGTGGCGTCGATACCAATCACCTGATCGCAGGTGGGCGTCTCGAGCTGGCCGCCAAAGGTCCCGTCACCGGCGCCCAGCAGCACCCGGACCGGGTCGTTGATCACCGTATTGGTGGACGTAAAGCCGGCCGCGATGTCCAGGATGCCGTCGTTGTTGAAGTCGGCCAGGAACGCGTCCTTGGGCGATTCACCGGAGGCCGGGGCGTTAAACGTGGACATCATTTCGCCCGTGATACCGCCCAGTCCGTCGCCGAAATAGACCCATACCTCGTCGCGGAAGTTGGTCGCCACGACGTCGATGTGCCCGTCACCATTCACGTCGCCGAGCATCATCTCTTCCGGCAGGTCGTTGCTGCTGGTTTGGAACGAAGCGCCGGCGATAAACGGATTGCCGCCCTGTTCCACAACGCCAGGCTGAGGCGCCGCGTTAAGCAGCAGCTCGACCCGGCTGTCCGAACCGTTGATGCGTCGATACACCACAAGGTCGTCCAGCATGTCGTGGTTCAGGTCGCCGGAGGCGAGCTGGCGAGCGTTGGGAGCCGGCACGTTGACGCGGGTGGAGAGCAGATCGCCACCGCCGTCGTTCAGGTAGAGCGCAACGTTCGCGCTGCTCGGATCGGTGCCGCGGATCAGGTCCACGTCGCCGTCGCCGTCGAAGTCGCCGCCGGCCAGCTCGCCGACCGTGCCCACCGTGTTAAACCGGGTCCGGTCAAAACCGCTGCCGGTATTGAGGTACATGTCGATGCTGGTTCGGTTCACGATCGCTAGATCCGTGACGCCGTCGTCATTGAAGTCGGCTTTGACAAACTCCTCCTCGGCGTTGTTGCCGCCCAGCGTGAGCACGGTCTGGAAGGGGAAAAAGTTGCCGTTGCCCTCACCGGGAACCACCGCAAGGTGGTCAGCGCCGCTCTGGCGACCCACAACCACCAGGTCGAGCGCGGCGTCGCCGGTGAACTCGCCAACCGCCAGTCCGCCGGCCACGGGGACAGTAAAGGGATTGAATGTCTCCGGAAATCCACCGCTCCCGTTGTTCATGAGCGAGATCGCCGCGTTGCTGCCCTGGAGCGACACCAGCACGTCGGGGTGGGTGTCGGCATCCAGGTCCGCAACCTCAATCCGAAAGGAGTTGCCCAGGCCCAGCATTTCGCTGTTGAACTGGCTGAACCCGCCGCTGCCATCGTTGACCATCGTCACCACGGTGTCGGTGCTGGTGTCGAGCAGCACCAGATCCGCGTGACCATCGCGATTGATATCCCCGGCCTCGATATCGACCGGCCGGTCGGTGGGGTTGTAATACGTCGGTGGCCCAAAGCCGCCGCTGCCGTCGCCAAAGTAGACGCCAACGCTGCTGCTCGCATCGCCGATAAAGACCACGGCCAGGTCGGGATTGGTGTCACCATTGAAGTCGCCAGAGATGCCGTCTCGGGTGTTGCTCCCGACCGATAGCGTCAGCGGAGGCAGCCAGCCGGCACCCGTATCGGACAGCACCACGTCGTAGTTGGTGTCGGGATTGACGTAGGTGTTGTTGTGGTTGGGATACGCGATGTCGGAGCGACCGTCTTTGTTGAAGTCCGCCACGAGCACTTCACGCGCATTGCGGATCCCGGTGCCGGTGATACTGAGCGGCGTCTGGAACGTTCCGTCACCATTGTTCAGATGCAGATCAACCCGATTGCCGACCGTCACCAGATCATGGGTGGGGCCGGCATCAAAAAACCCGCCGGCCATATTGCTTGGGATGTTTCCCGGCCCGGTGTCGAAACGGATCTGGCTGAACTCACCGGTGCCGTCGCCTAAGAAAACCGTGATGTGCTCATCGGTATTGACCGAGCTCGAGAACCCGGTGTTTGCAACGGCGATATCGAGGTTGCCGCTGCCGTCAAAGTCGGCCACCACCGGATCGCTGTGCCCCTTCGGGAAGTTGACGGGAAAGATATTGAGCGCAATCTGCCCGCCGAACCGACCCGTACCGGCGCGCTGGGCGCGATAGACAAAGCTGGAGGCATTGCCGTCGACCAGCACCGCGGAGCCGTCTTCAGCGAAGTGCAACCGCTCGTGACCCAGCAGCCCCCAGCCCGCACCAAAGTCGCTGCTCATGCGATTGACCAGGGGCACCCGACCGGTCCGGGTTGCGGTGACGCCGCTGGACTGGAAGCGACCGGTCAACCGGTATTCGTATTCATGCAGCCCGGTCGGCAGCGTTGCAAAGTCGATCTGTCCTGCGGTTCGAAACTCCTCGCCGGGGCCCGGCAGGCCCTTGCCGTAAGCCTTATTGGCCGTAGATGAGCCGGTACTGGTAGCGCCGCTCACGCCGCCAACCCGCACCTGGCTCTGCACCGACGCCGGCGCACTGCGGGGAACGTCTGAGGTCGATACCAGCGTGGTCAGCCCCGACGCGGCGGTGGAGTTGTAGCGAATGTCGTAGGCGGTGCGCCCGTTGTCGGTTCGATACGACACCAGCTCGGCGTCATAGGGCAGCTCACCGGAAATCACGTCCGGCGCCAGCCTGGCTAGCAGCCGAAACTTGCTGCAGTAGTCGCAGTCCTTGTCCTCCGGCACCTCCAACCCGGTCAGCCTGGCCAGCGGCCCGTGCCAATCGGCGGCGATTACGCCGCCGGAGATGGTGCGGATCTCGTTCCCGTTCACCTGCCCCTGGCCGACGACAGCAAACTGGCCCAGGCTCGGATCCAGCGACCAGATGTCGACCTCAACGCCGTTTGGCAGACCGTCAGTATTGGGGAAAAAAATGGGTACCGGCTCATCAAAATACACGCCGACAGGCTGGATCGTGATCAGCGTTCCAAAGCCGAGCTCCTCGGGAAGCGCCGCCGGCGCAACCGCGTCCGGCACCAGAGAAATCGACATCTCGCCGGTGTAGTCCGATCCGTCGGGCGACTTCGCCGTATTGGGCGGAATCTCGATGCGGATTCCCAGCGTATCGTTACGCACTACGGTCGTGCTGTTCGGGTCGACCGTGGTGAGACTTTCCGCCGCAACGCGAGGCAGAAAGAAAGGACGGTCAAACTCATTAATTACATCCGGAATCAGGCTGATAGCCTCCCGGAAACCGGCGTAGGGTGCACCGTCGGGCGCTAGATTGGCCGTGGCCGTGGCAATGTCGAGCAGCACCAGCCCAGACGGTACGTTGGCCAGCGTAAAGCGGCCGTCCGGACCGGTGGTGTCAGAAACCCCGCTGTCCAAGATGGAGACCACAGCGCCCTCCACGGCCCGCTCGGTCCCGTCGGCGGTAAAGTCAGTCGTGTCGAGCACGCGCCCCGTGATGGTCGTCACTTCGCCCATCGGCATCTGCACCGAAAGCGTGACAGCCTCGGTATCCATCGCCTTGCCGTCCGTCACCGCAAAGGTCACGGGAAAATCCGCGACCTGGGCTTCGGTGGGTCGAAAACGCAGCTCGCCGGACATGCCGTCGTAGGATGCACCCGACGGCAGCGGCGCGGCGGAAAACAGCAGCGCGTCGCCGGCATTGGCGTCCGTGGCGGTCGTGGTGAGTCGAAGCTCGCGGCCGAGCAGCACGGTTTGGGTACCGATCATCGACAGTACCGGCGGCTGATTAAGGGCCGTGATCGGCGTGCTGACGGGCGAGGACAGATTGCCGGCCCGGTCGATCGCCACTAGCTCCAGCACATCCCCTTGGCTGCCCACCACCTGGGTCAGGAAACTCCCGCTGACGCTGCTGGGTATCACCTGAATAGCGCTTGACGCGGTGTTGGTGATCCGGACCTGCGCCCCGGCTTCGACCGCACCAACCAGCCCCTCGGTACGCGCGGAACCGCCATCCGGCGGCGTTATGTCAACCCGCAGCAAATCGACTGCGGCCGGAGGCACCGTGTCCAGAGTGAGGAACACCAGCACAGAAATCTCTCCTCCACCCTGCAGCGTGGCCCTGAATTCAAAAGTGTTGTCACCCTCAGTCAATGACACGGGGACGGTGAAGCCACCGGCGTTGATGCTGACCGGCGCACCGTCGAGGGTCAGCGTGAGCACATCACCGGTCACGGTGCCCTCCAGAACAACATTCGGGGTGTTGACGAACGCCCCGTTCAAGGGAGCCAGGAGATCAACGGCCAGCGCCTCGAAGCTGTCGAAAAACACCAGATCAAGATCACCCTTGGCGGCCAGCGCAAGGATGGCGTCGGAGCGCTCCAGGAACAGTTCGACCGAGTGGTCTCGGGGCGAGAAGCGAAACACCTGACCATTGAGGCAACCGAGCAGTAGCTCGTTGCCCAGTGCGGTGATTGATCGGACCCGGCCGCAGCCGAGCTCGAACGCGTCGAAGCGTATGACCTCATCACCCCGGTGATCCAGGGCGACCAGTCCGTCGCCGGCCAGCCAAAGCAGGGAGCCAAGAACGGCAAAGTCTCGGAAGGCAAACGTCGTTCCCAACGGCCGTTCGCCGAGGACCTCACCGGCGCGATCGAGTAGGTAAAGCGTGCCATCGGCCGCATCGGTCACCATGACAAGATCGTCGGAAGCCAGCAGGCCGCGTGGCAGCCGGATCGCGTTCGGCAGGCCGATCCGGTGAAGCACCTGACCGCCGTCGCTCAGAACGGTGATCTCTCGGCTTGCCCAATGACCAAAGTAGCGGTGCGTCCCGTCAACAGCCGCGGTGTCTGGGACCGGATAGTGAAACCACGGCTGACTTTCCCCAGCAACCGACCGCTTGGCGGCCAATCCGTCTTCGGTGGGGCGCAGCGTGAGCGTTTCCTGAGCGACCGGAGTCACCACCAGCAGCGTCTCGGCGGACCGATCAGGCGGCTTAGCCAGTCCTTGTGCTCGCGCCTCCGGCGCCAGCAATAAAGAAACAAACAGCCAGACTGCCGCGGCCGAGCTCAACGGTATGCGAGCCATCGCCCTATCCTCCCAGCGGGTTTCCTCATAGTGTCATGCGCAAGACCTGAGGTTTTTGCGCCAGGAGCTGGATGGAGAGGCGTATCGTCGGCGCTAACGCCTAAACCTTGTCTGGAGAATTGGGCCGAACCCGGACGTCATCGGCCGCCCCGTCACCGGGGCGCCGATCGCGAAAAGCCGCTGTCTGGGGCCCGAGACCCCCAGTTCTTGTACCGTCGATTTAAGGCGCCGCTAGTACCGTCAGCTAGGGCCTCAAGACCGGCCTACTCGAAGCCGTCAGCAAAAACCGCGTCGAAGATCGGTCCGCCAAGCTGGAACGTGAGCTCGTTGTTGCTTTCGTCTTTCTCCGTCAGCAGTCCTGCGGGATCAACCACTGCACGGAACACCTGTTTGCTGGCGGTGCCCAGATTCCCGTTGAAAGTGACGATTCGGGTTTCGCCGGCCGCCAGGTTCATCACGTCCTGGACCAGAATCTGCCCGTCATTTTGGAATATCTCAAGTGACAGGCTATCGATGGTGAAGTCCCCGCTGTTGCTGACCGAAACCGCCAGCTCGTAGTCCTGGTTTGGCAAAACGTTTCCAGGCGTCAGGTCGATCAGAGAGACGGTCGCATCGATGCCCAGCGGGTGTTCCAGATAGGCCAGATCGCTGGCGCCCTCCGTCGGCACATTTTCTGCCGTGAAGGTACCGGTGCCCGGGGTGGTCACCTCAACGTCTTCGAGCGTTACGGCCGTTTTAATGTAGGCGAGGTTGAGCGAACCGTCGGCGGCAAAGGCGGCGACCACCGGACCCTCGATGTCCGAATCGTCCTGCAGGGCCTGCGCCTGACCCCATTGGTCGGCGACCTGATCGAAGATGAGGTAGCCCGCGTTCAGGCCGTCACCCTGCGAGAATGGCCACACAATGGCCAGGTTCCCGTTGGCGTCGGACACGAGCTCAAAGCTCTGGAAACCCACGTCGCCACTGCCTGGTCGAATCGTGACCACATCAGCGATATCGACGCTGTCCCGCAGCCAGACCAGGTCACCATCACGAACCCAAACGAGATGCCGCGACCCGCTGCTGTCATACGCTAACGCCGGCGCGGTATCGGATGTGGTGTCGTTCGTGATGCGCTGCGGCGCGGCCCATGACAGACCGTCGAAGGTCGTGAGAAATAGCTCCGCCTCGGCGGCGTTGAAGCCCGACGATCCGGTTGACCGAATGAATGCGGCGGAAGCCACGTTGGCGTCACGCTGAGCAACCGTCGTTTGGGTAAGTGCGGTTAGCCCCGATGCAATGGACTGCGGTGCACTCCAGCTTGAACCGCTCCAGGTTGCGTAACTGAGCGCAACCGGATTGGCGGCATCCCCGAGCAGGTTTCCGCCCGAATGATTTTTCCAAATGGCGAGAACTGAACCATCGTTACCGGAAGCAATATTGGCCGCATGGTCCATGTCGGTGTTGCTGGTGACGGCAACCGGTGTCGACCAACTCGTGCCATTCCAAACACTCGAGACAAGCTCCAAACTCTGGGCAAACGCCAGATCGAACTCGGTAATTGGGTCCAAGGAGGACAACTCGGACCGCTCCCACAGCGCGATGCCGTTTCCGACACCATCAAAGGCTACCTGCGGCGCAAACTCCGGCTGCGTGTCGTCAACAATCTGGACGGGCGCCTGCCAGGAGGCTCCGTCATAGAACAGCGAGCGAATCTCCGTACCTCGACCGGCAGGATCCGCCGGATCGTCGTGCACATAAACCAGCAGGCGACGACCATCGCCGGTGGTGCTCAAGGACAGTCGGGTTCTTGGGAACGTGCTGCTGACCAGGGTGGTTTCGACGTCACCAGAACTGACCGTCGTTTTGCCGGGGGAAACGGCAAAGGTTGCATAGTCAGGCTGTGCCAGGTGTTTCCTCGGCAGCAACCGCCAGTTGGCGGGCGCCAACACGGCCTTGTTCGCCATGTCCGACACCGTACACCCGCCCGGGATGGTGCAGTTTACGGCCTGAACAAAGACGTCACCAAAGCCGTAAATGTCGAACTGAACCTGCGCCACGAGCAGGATGCCCGCCCTGTCGAAGTTGGGCTCGGGCACCTTTGCCATGACAAACGGCTCGCCGCCACCAAACACCGTGATGTCGACGTTTTCGAGCGGCCGCACGTGCAGCGAAGCGTTGGTGGGCAGACCGATACGGCCCGTACCCGAGTCAAACTGCAGCGCCCCGCCGGTGCGAGGCCTAAAGGTGGCGGTGAATTTGCCGCGACCGCCGATCTTGCCGCTAATCAGCACGGTGTCCAACACCCCTTCGATGTAGTCGCCAATCAGCGGAATGCTGGTCAGGACAGAGACGCCAGGAAAGATCTCCAGCAGCCGCTGCTCACGGGTGATCGAACCGGTGATGTCAATGCCGAACGTGGTGGCAAGCAGATCCAGACTCCTGCCGCACAGAAACTGAACCTGACCCTCGCCAAATACGGTTCCGACAATCTCAAACGCCGCAACCGCCAGACCGGTGGTACCGGCAAGCCCCACCGTGCCTAAACCCGAGGAGGCGGCCAGGACGTTAGCTTCGGCAAAGGTCGGCAGAATGCCGAGTTCCTGCCCACCAAAATAGGGAACAAACGACGGGATTGGAACGGTGGCAACAAATGGCGGCTCGGGATATTTGAAAGAATAGGCATAGTTCACAACCGGCGGCATCACCATGCTCGCGAAGTTGGAATCCACGCCCGGGATATTCTGAATGGCCCACTCGACCCAAGCCGGAAACGGGAAGGCGGTGGTGGATTCGGATACCGGCTCAGAAAGAAAGCCATCCTGCTCCGCCTCTACCACCAGGCTGTTGTTGTCACAGCCGAAGCCGGTCATGAGATCCGAGCCCATGTTGTAGATTGTCATGGCGCCGCTTGCCGTACCGGGCACAACGGTATCGTCTCCGTTGAGATCAAACGTCACCGAACCAAACGGTGCCTCGCCATTTCCGGCCAGGATTGGACCATTCCAGTCCACCTGAGCCTGGATGGTGTTGGACGCCACCGGCCCGTTCAGAAAAAAATGATCCTCGAGGGTCAAACTCGGATTCAGTTCGACAACGGGCCGAACGTCCGGCTCGGCATCCTCGGTCGCTTCATTATTGGTTTCGGATCGCTCCTCTATGGAATCAAAAGGGTCAACGGTAATGACAATCTCGTTGCCGGCGGCAAAGCCGTCGCCGGCCTGAAGCGCCGAGGTGACGTCGTAGGTGAAGTCGATCTGCGTTGACTGCTGCGGCCCAAGGTCGGGTAGATTGAAATCGGCAAAGAAACTACCGCCGGTGTCGGTGGCGGTTGCGACAACGCCGGTGGCATCCTGCCCGCCGTCAGCGATGTTAGTGATCGTTGCCGTGACCATCGGGATCGTGAAGACGGTTCCGTTCTTGGCCAGACTCTGCACGTCGATCATCAGGTCGGTGACCGTCAGATCGGGTCGATCGTCGATCGTAATCGTGGCACTGGTAATGCTGCCCAGCTCGGCACCGCCTGTGGGATTGGAGATCGTCAAAAGAAAGTCTTCGGGGCCCTCAACCTGCATGTCAGGCAGAATCGGGATCGTGACCACCTGGGGCGAGCTGTCGCCATCCATCCAGGTGGCCGTTCCGCTGGTGAACGTATAGTCGAGGCCAGACGCCGCACCGTCGGTAACGATATCGGTTCGGAAGTCGACGGTGACCTCGCCGATGCTGCCCTGGATCCGCACCAGGTTGATATCGATACTGCCCGCGGTTTCGTCAACGTCGTAGGTGGCATTCTCAATTCGGATAGCGCCGTTGCCGTCGCAGTTGGTCACGCATTGCGCTTCCCAGAACCAGCTACAGGGCTCCGAGCAGATACCTCCGGTGAAAACGGATCCTGTGCAAGACTGCTCCGGTTCAAGCTCGTAGCGAAAATTGAAGTTCACGTTGCCACGGGCAACGTTGATGGGAAGGTCGACCGGCTGGTTGCTGCCAAAATCAAAGCTGAGACCTTCGAGGCTGCCCGATCCGTTGACGTTGCTAAAGAACGCCTCGCCGTTGAGGCCGCCACCCGGCGTATCGTCGGAGAAAGAAAACTGGTAGCCGTCGCTAGAGGGAAAAATCTCAAACTGTTCGGAGGCGTTGGCGTTCCCCGTGATCAGCCCGCCGGTAAAACACTGCAGCTCGTTGCCAGCGGAAAGGGTGGCGCCATTGGCCGTAACCTGAAGGTTGACCATGGTCGCGGCGCCCTGCGCGTCGGTCTGAACGCTGAACGCGATGGTTTCGCCCGGCGGGCCTTTGGCACCTTCCCGCGCACCGTCTTTGGCAAAGGTGTCGCGGATCAGCGTCCCTTCCCAAGTAGAGGTGGTGTTGGGTACGAGCTTGGCGTCTTCGCCAAACGAAGGTTGGTCAGCTTTCGCCGACGGGGGCTGGCCCTGACTGGTGCCCATGGCCGCCACAATGACTATGAAAGCGCCTAAGAACGATCTGGTTCCCACACGCGACCCCTTGCGGCTCTTTAATGACCGCTTCTGCTTAAGTTGTTGATCCAGTGTAGCCGCTGGCAGAGGCCTGTCCAGCCGCCGCCCGATCGCCACAGCAAGCGAAGTCGACAGCCCGCGGCCGGCCGGCCGTCATTTTGAATATTCAACGACTAGACGAAAAGAGCCGCCTCGCGGATCTAGTGGATGGTTGCGAATCGGTTGTGCGACACCCGCGCCATTGGTCTAAAGAAAACGACCGTCTGGCTCTTGGCATCGCGCGTTGGGCAGCAGGATTTCCATGCGGCTAGCGAGGAGAAAAGACCGTGTTCACTGGCGATTCTCCGGGTTGTTCACACCTACCAAACAACCATTTAACGATTTGGTAATCTCCTCTTCATGTTTGCGTAAAGCGTCCACACGCTTTGTCCGCAAAAGGATCACTTTTTTGACCCTAGCGTAGCGCCTCCACTCAACATGGAGGCAGCTCCCATGAAACCTCGTATTTTCCTTGCCGGTCTGGCCCTGTGCGTCGGCGGTTTGGCCAACGCACAACAGGCTCGCGTCAACGTTGGCCATCTGGCGCCGTTCGACGCCGACATCGCCGGCACCGCTGTTTCGGTCAACGTGAACGGCGGTGAAGTCGCCAGCGGCGTCACCTTTAACCAATTTTCTGGCTACCTAGACGTTGCCCCAGGCAACACTACGGTCGACGTGTTTGCCCCGCCCGGCGGCATGATGGCTGCCATCACCGACAGCTTCGACCTGGTCGCTGACACCGACTACACGGTGCTGGCCCTCGGCGACGGCACCAACCAGGGTCTATCGCTACTGGCACTGCAAGACGATAACTCCGTACCGGCAGCGGGCTTCGCTCGGCTGCGTATCGTCCACGCCGCGCCGTTCGCCGACACGCTCCCGGGTACCGCCGTTTCGATCCGCTTCGACGACGGCACGCTGGTCGGGACACTTTCAAACGTTGAGTTCGGCGGCGACTCGGGGTACCTGGATCTGGCCGCGGGCGAGTACGACCTGCAGGTAGCATCACCTGACGGCACCCAGACGTTCATCAACATCGCGCCTGTCACGCTGAATGACGGCGACGTGGTCACCGTCTTCGCCGTCGGCGACATCACCAACCAGCCGCTGGGCGCCACCGCTGCCTTCGGCGATGGATCATTTGCGCCGCTCCCGCTCGAGTCGCGGGTGAACGTCGGCCACCTGGCCCCGTTTGACGCGATGCTGTCCGGGACCGAGGTATCCGTCAGCGTCAACGGCACCGAGGTTGCGCCGAGCGTGACGTTCAACCAGTTTTCGGACTATCTGCCGGTCGTCGAAGGCAGTAATCAAGTCGACGTTTTTGCACCGCCCGGCGCAATGATGGCGGCTATTTCCGAAACGTTTGATCTCGCTGCAGCGACCGACTTTACGGTGCTTGCGATTGGTGACGGCACCAATCAGCCGCTCGAGCTGCTGCCGCTGGAAGACGAAAACTCGGCACCCTCAGCCGGCAACGCCAAAATCCGCGTCGTGCACGCTGCACCCTTCGCGGCCGAGATCGCGGATACCGCCGTATCGATCCGCCTCGACAGCGGCGCGATCGTCAACAGTCTTGCCAGCGTGCTGTACAGCGAGGACTCGGGATTCTTCGAACTGCCCGCCGGCGATTACGATCTTCAGGTTGCCTCCCCCGACGGCACCCAGGCATTTATCAATCTCGCGCCGATCACGCTGGCTGACGGCGATATCGTGACGGTCTTTGCCGTTGGTGATGGCGCCAACCAGGCCCTTGGCGCTACGGCTTTCTTCGCTAACGGCACGTTTGCCAGCCTGCCGCTGGAGCCCACCGCCCGAGTCAACGTGGGTCACCTTGCGCCGTTTGCGCGCGACATCGCCGGAACTGCCGTGTCGGTGAATTTGAACGATGCGGAAGTCGCAACCGGCGTTGTGTTCCAACAGTTCTCCGGGTACCTCCCGGTAGACGCCGTGAGCACCGACGTCGACATCTTTGCCCCGCCGGGCTCGGGCGGAGCGCCGGCCATCAGCGGAACCGCAAACCTGCTCGAAGACATCGATTACACGGTGCTGGCTATCGGCGACGGTACGAACCAGGCGCTCGATCTACTGGTGCTGACCGACGAGAACACGCCGCCAACCGCCGGTAACGCCAAGGTACGGGTGGTTCACGCGGCACCGTTTGCCGCTACCGGTCCTGCAACCGCGGTTTCCATTCGCCTGGACGACGGCACGGTCGTTGAGAATCTCACCAGCGTTGAATATGGCGCCGACTCGGGCTTCTTCGAGCTGACAGCCGGCGAGTACGACCTTCAGGTTGCGTCTCCGGACGGCACGCAGACGTTCATCGACCTGCAGCCGGTGACGCTGGCTGACGGTGACGTCGTCACTATCTTTGCGGTCGGTGACGGCGCAAACCGTCCTCTGGGCGCTGTCGCGTTCTTCGCCAATGGCCAGTTCGCGACGCTGCCGCTGGCGCCGGTGTTCGCCAACGGCTTCGAAACTGCGCGGGTCAACGTGGGGCATCTGGCACCTTTCGCCAACACCCTGCCCGGCACCGCGGTTTCGGTGGAGGTGAACGGCACCGAAGTTATCCCGAACGTTGAGTTCAACGTGTTCTCGGGCTATCTCGGAGTGGTCCCCGGCGAAACCACCGTCGACGTGCTGGCGCCGCCGGCCACGCCGCCCGCCGCCATCACCACCACCACCACACTCGATCCAGCGACCGACTACACCGTACTCGCTCTCGGAGATGGCCCCAATCAGATGCTGACCCTGCTGCCGCTGATTGACGACAACCAGCCGCCCGCCGCCGGGAACGTCAAAATCCGCGTTGTGCACGCCGCACCTTTCAGCGACACGCTGGCTGGCACCGCCGTGTCGATCCGCTTGGATGACGGCACCGTGGTGAACGGGTTAGGAAACGTCGAGTTTCTCGGCGAGTCGGGTTTCTTCCAGCTGCCGGCGGACGAGTACGACCTTCAGATCGCTTCGCCTGACGGCACCCAGACGTTTATCGACCTGGCCCCGGTGGATCTGCCCGCCGGCACCATCGTGACGATCTTTGCGGTCGGAGACGGGGCTAACCAGGATCTGGGCGCCACCGCGTTCTTCCCGGACGGCACCTTCTCCGCCCTGCCGCTCGAGTAAGCGAGCAGCAGGTATTGAGTCAGCCGGGAGCATCGCTCTCGGCTGACTCTGACACCGGCGCTTTGCGGTAGCGAGTCGGGGTTGTTCCCACCACCTTTTTGAACGTCCGAGTAAAAGCGAGATCCGATTCATAGCCCACGCGGCCGGCGATTTCATAGATCGGGAGCTGCGACTCACTCAGCAGTTCCTTCGCCTTGTCGATCCGCAATCGCGTCAGATAGTCGAACATCGGTCGGCCCACAAGCGCCTTAAAGCGCCTGGCGAAGGCGGTCCGCGACAGCCCGATTTCCTCTGCCAGGCCTTCTAGCGTCCACGATTTGGCTGGGCTTTCGTGCAGCATACGCAGCGCCGGCCCGATCTGGCGATCATCCAGGGCTTCGAGCAGCGGCCGCTGCTGCTTTCGGCCAAAGTCGATACGGACCATTTCAATCAGCAGGACCTCCGTGAGCTTGTCCACAATCAGCTCTGAGCCAGGGTCCTGGGACAGGTATTCAGCGGCAAGCTGATCCAAGGTCGTGCGAAGCCACGGATGGCAGAGCACCTCCTCGTCTCTCACGATGGTCAGAGACGGAAAGACGTCACCCAACAGCCCGCCGCGATCGCGCAAAAACTCGCAATAGCCACATAGCAACAGCGTACCGGCATTGGCTACCGGCGCTGCTCCGGGCGGCTCGCTAAGCAGCTCATGGTGAAGACCGGGCTCGACAAACACCAGATCGCCGGGCCCGAGCTGCTGAAGGGAATCATCCGCGCGTATCCAGCACTCTCCGCGTCGCACGACGTGAAACGAGGCGGCTGACGGCTCGTCAAACTCCAACGTCCAGGGCGCGTCCAGCCGGTCGCAGAAATAGACACTGCCTCGCACCCTCATCGACCGAAGAATGTCGCTCAGCACCTCCATCAGCAGCTGACCCCGTCGTTCAAATTATGTGTACGATTAGTGCCAAAAAAGAACATCAACAGTCATAGATAGTGCCTTTTGAGCTCGGTATCGTAGCACTCATTGGTTAACAACGAGGAGCTGGACCATGAACCGAGTGGAAATCTATACCAAAAGCTGGTGCCCCTACTGCGCACGGGCGAAAGCGGACCTTCAGCGCAGAGGCGTGGCTTACGAGGAAATTGACGTTACCGACGATGAGGTGCGCGAAGCCGAAATGGTGAAACGGGCGGGCCGGACTTCGGTGCCGCAGATATTTATTGGCGGCAGGCATCTGGGCGGCAGCGACGACCTGCGAGCAGCTGACCGGTCGGGCGAGCTCGATCACCAGCTGTCACAACAAGGAGAAACGGCATGATTACCAGACGCGTCGACGTGGCGGTCATCGGCGCAGGCTCAGCGGGCCTGCGCGCTTACCGGGCCGCAAAGAAGGAAACCGCGAACGTGGTGCTTATCGAGGGTGGTCCGTACGGCACCACCTGTGCCCGGGTGGGATGTATGCCGAGCAAGCTGCTGATCGCGGCGGCCGAGGCCGCGCACGGCGCTGCGGAGGCTCATCGGTTCGGCATCGACGTTGAGGGGATTGAAGTAAACGGCCGCGCGGTGATGGATCGCGTCCGTCGGGAGCGCGATCGCTTTGTCGGGTTTGTTGTTGAAGGCACCGAGAAGATTCCCGGTGAAGACCGAATTCGCGGCTACGCCCAGTTTGTCGATGATCACGAGCTCATCGTGGACGACCACACGTCCATCATCGCCGACCGAGTGGTTATTGCGACCGGCTCGCGACCGGCCTACCCGAGCCGCTGGAACGAATTGGGTGACCGTTTGATCGTCAATGACGACATCTTCGACTGGGAAGATCTGCCCAGCTCGGTGGCTGTCTTCGGGCCTGGCGTCATCGGACTGGAACTTGGCCAGGCGCTCGCCCGGCTGGGCGTACAAGTCAGGCTCTTTGGGCTCGGCGGAAAGGTCGGCCCGTTGTCGGACGAACGCGTCATGGCGGCGGCACGCGAAGCCATGCAATCGGAGTTTCTGTTGGATCCGAATGCCAACGTCAGTCGTCTGGAGCGGACCGAAGAAGGGGTTGCCATCGACTACGAAGACCAGGACGGCGTAGTCCAGACGGCTCTCGTCGACTTTGTCATCGCGGCCACCGGTAGAACGCCCAATGTCGACAAGTTAAAGCTGGAAAACACCAGCCTGCCCCTGGATGAGCGTGGCGTGCCGGTGTTTGACGAGAACACCATGCAGATCGGCCGGTCGCACGTCTTTATCGCCGGTGATGTGGACAACGACCGTCCGCTGCTGCACGAAGCGGCTGACGAAGGCGACATTGCTGGGCGAAACGCTGGGCGATTCCCAGCGGTTGAACCGGGCGCGCGCCGCTCACCGCTGGCGGTGGTCTTCTCAGACCCGCAGATCGCGATGGTCGGCGCGCGCTTAGCCGACCTGGATGAACGAGACGTGGCCGTCGGCGAGGTGTCTTTCGAAGACCAGGGCCGCGCTCGGGTCATGCTCAAGAACCAGGGGCTGCTGCGAGTGTATGCCGACTGCCGCACCGGCCGCTTTCTGGGTGCCGAAATGGTGGGACCGGGTGCGGAGCACATCGGTCACCTGCTGGCCTGGGCTCATCAAGCAGGCCTCACCATCACCGAGATGCTGGAGATGCCTTTCTATCATCCGGTGATTGAGGAAGGCCTTCGAACCGCGCTTCGCGAAGCTCAGAAAGGCGTCGGGCACTGTCTGCGGGTCGCCGCCTAGCGTGACGAACCAGGGCGCCGGGCAAAACCCGGCGCCTCTACCTGGCCGTTCCCGATTGCGGTGTTGTCCCTGCCGCTATACTGGCGGCGCCATGACCGAATCACGCCATGACGCCTGACACCATTTCTGCACGCATCAAACATGCCCGCGTTGTCGCCGGCCTGTCGCCCCAGGAGATGCGTGAAAAGCTTCGCGGCCTCGGACTCAAATACAGCCAGGGCGGCTGGCACCGCGTCGAAAATACCGAACCTACCAACCCCAATCTCCAGCTGATCAAAGCGATCAGTCGCGTCACCGGCGTGTCCCCTGGCTGGCTGCTGTTCGGCGAAGGTGATGCGATGGTGGCCGACACCGGGGTTGCGATCCGCCGGCAGGTGATCGACGCCATTGAGGTGATGGGATCGACGCTTCGGATGACCAAACGCCAAACCGACAGTTTCAACCGGCTGATTCAGTCACTACGCAACAGCAGCTGAATCTTTTTTCACTTCATCTGAACTTTTTTTCATTTCAGCTGTTGACACGGCTCATAGCCGGCGTAGAATCCGCCGCCATGATTTCCATATTTACCCATAAACGCGCCGAAAGCGCGGCCAGTAATCGCGTGCTTCGCGATGCGGCCGGCGCTACCTGCATGCCCCTGCGGCACAAGCAGATTTCGCTGCGTTATGACCAGCCCATGAGGCTGGAAACGATGCGGTAGCCTTCCGAACAACGGGTTGGAAGGCTGCGCAAGCAGAACCTTCCGACCAGTGAGCGAAAGGCCCTGGTTGGTTCTGCCCTCCAGGGTTTTTTTGTGCCCGGAGGAAGGCTCTTTGACAATTAGACGAATACCATCAGCGGCTTACGCCGTTGATAAATAACACTTTTTGTGGCGAAAGCCGCGATAGGGTGTTGGCGCGTAGTTCAGCCAGTGACGACGCCCGGATCTGACCCGGGAGACGCAGGTGCAAATCCTGCCGCGCCCTCCATTTTTGTCGTGTCGCGCCCCGCGACACGCGGACGGCCTGGCGTCGACAGCCGCGTAACCGCGGTCAAAGGCGGGCTCCTGCAGCCCGCCGCCCGAAGCTTCGGGTCAATCCAGGCAGGCTCGGTCTCCCAAGTTGTCGGCGCGAACGGCAATAGCGATCAAGCAGAGCGCGGAAGTAGTTTGGCTCACGCACCGGGATGCCGGGAATGCGGGTCAACGAAAGATCAGGTGGTGCTGGAACCCGCGCATACCGCCCTGCGTCCCGCGAGAGAAAACGAGTAGTGCGTGCGTGCGAGCCGTTGCGGGCGAGTGCGTAAGTGCAGAAGCTGAAAGGATGCGGTCTGGCGCCGCAGTCTCCGGCTTCAGGTCGTCATTCCGGCAGGAGAGCGACCAATCATGCCGTGTTGTATTTCTGAAGAAGCAACGCGATTGCCCCCGGCGCAGGTCAGCGGGCGAAACGCTTTACACCGACAGTGGCTTAACTCTGGCCCCGAGAGGGGAAGCTGGAGATCCGTCATGCCGATGGGTTTGGTGATCCTTGATCGCCGAGTAGGTGTAGGGGACGAGTGACTCGCCGCACTCCAAAAAGGCAGCCACCACCATCGACGCAGGCGCGTGGACAAGAGCGGTAACCGATACCTCGGGTACGCCGCTCGAACGGATGGTGAACCAGCGGATCAGCAAGGCTTAGTCTCAGCCGGTGATGCGCGTAGCGAATTTCTTCGCAGTTTTTCCTGCGGTACTGGCCTAACGGATAAGGCACCCGGCTGTCGACCGGGGAGATGTGGGTTCGAGTCCGGCGTACCGCGCCAGGGGTCTTTGGCAGAACGGTTATGCAGCGGACTCTTAATCCGCACCACGAAGGTTCGACTCCTTCAGGGCCCACCAAATTCACGGTCAGCGTTTCGCAGACCCAGTCCGCAGCGTTGGCATCTCTTTTGACTAAACATATGGAGGCTCCCATGGGCATTCAAATGACCATCAACAAAGGTCGTGTCCCAGTCCACGTCTGGACCCGGGATATCGACTCCAAGGCGATCGATCAGCTGACCAATATTGCGCAGCTGCCGTTCGTCAAAGGCCACGTGGCGGCGATGCCCGATGTTCACGTCGGTCTGGGGGCCACCGTCGGTTCGGTGATCCCCACCGTTAAGGCGATCATTCCCGCCAGCGTGGGCGTGGACATCGGCTGCGGCATGATGGCAGCGCGGCTGACGCTGCCGGCCCATCAGCTGCCGGACAGCCTCGGCGCGGTTCGAAGCGCGATCGAGGCCAAGGTGCCGGTGGGCTTCAACCTGCACAGCCTGGAAAACGCCTGCAGCGACGGGGTGAAAAAGGTGAAGGACGGTCACGACCGGATCACCGAAAAGCACCCCAAGCTGGCGGAACGGGCCCGGCGCGGCAAGCCGTGGAAGTGGGCCCGGCAGATCGGCACTCTGGGCGGCGGCAATCACTTCATCGAGCTGTGCCTGGATCAGGATCAGCAGGTGTGGGTGATGTTGCACTCAGGCTCCCGGGGCGTGGGCAACGAGATCGGCCGCTACTTCATTTCTATGGCCAAGGAAGAAATGCTGCGCAAGGACGTGCGGCTGCCGGACAAGGACCTGGCGTACCTGGAAGAAGGATCACAGAGCTTCAGCGACTATGTTGAGGCGGTGGACTGGGCGCAGGACTACGCGATGGAAAACCGGCGACAGATGATGCGTCTGGTACTGGAAGCGCTGGCAGAGCAGCTGCCGGAGTTTTTGGTTACTGACCACGCTATCAACTGCCACCACAACTACATCGCTCGGGAAGTGCATTTCGGTGAACACGTTTACGTGACGCGGAAGGGCGCAATCCGGGCAGGGAAAGACGAACTGGGAATCATCCCCGGCTCCATGGGGGCCCGGTCGTACATTGTCCGCGGTAAAGGCAACGGCGAGTCGTTCCACTCCTGCGCCCACGGTGCGGGACGGAAGATGTCTCGTACGGAAGCCAAGCGGCGGTTCACCCGGGCCGACCTGATCGATCAGACGAAGGGCGTTGAATGCCGGAAGGACAAGGGCGTGATTGACGAAGCGCCCGGTGCTTACAAGGACATCGACGCCGTGATGAGCAATCAGGAAGACCTGGTGGAAGTGGTCCACACCCTGAAGCAGGTGGTCTGCGTTAAAGGCTGACCCGCAGCCGTAACCCTGGGGGCGGGAGAAACCCGCCCCCTCTTCAGCAACTAGGAGAGGCCTATGAACAGCCCGACAAGCAAGGCGCCCGCCGGCCGCGCCCCCCAAGGCCTGCGATCTCTGCAACCGTTGAAACCAGACTCTCGATGGAGAACATCATGGACAAAAGACTCGTCCAAGAGTTTGTGCAATGTGAGGCCGGACGCCGCCGCTGCTTCAGCTACTTCAAGGGCCGCTATGCGCTCCTGCTGCTGAAACACGTGCTCGGCCGCGGCCGCAGCATCGCTGAACTCCGTTTATCCCCGTTTCATCAGCTTCTCCAGAAGCCTGCCGTCAAAACAGTCCTGAAATGGGCCGGCGGCGGCCTGCTAACGCCGGAGCTGCTGGATTTTGCCTGGCAGGACCCGGTGCTGGACTTCGTGGTGTCATTCAGCCACTTCAGCGGCTGGTGCCAAACCAGTCGGCGCGGCGCCAACCTGGTGATTCAGCTGAACTTCAGCCGAAGCCAGCAGCGCCGCTACGAGCGGCTGATGCGCCCCCAGGAACATGGTGCGCTGCAGCTATGGGGCCACCCCGTTGACCGGGTTTCGCGGGAGACGCTGGCGTGGGTCAGAGTTGACCTCGACCTGGACGATGAGGAAGCGCTCATCGAAGAGGTGCAGGGTGACTGGCTGCGTGAGGTAGATTCGCTCTTGCGCGCCTACCGCAACGCCGCCGAAGACGACCCGGTGTATCTCGGATTTCACACGACGGTGGGCGCCCTGCGTCGCTATCACGCGGCGCTGAAGCCCTATCGTCAGCTGTGGGACGAGGCTGCGCTGGCTGCGGCGCTGGAGTATCTGCTGGGCGATCTCGGTATTCGCCGGGTTTTCTACCATCAGTTCAAAACCGGCTGTGAGCTGAAACGGATCGATCGACATGACGCGCCGCCCATGTCGCTTTACACCGACCTGCCGCGTCGATTCTGCATGCAGGCCACCGACAAGGGGCCGCAGTTTCTGATGCGGCAGCGCAAGCTGAGGCGGCGACTCGCGGGTGCTTCTGCACCCATCTTTTTTCAATTGAGCCCTTAGGGTTTCACCGGAGCGTTCTCGCGAACGTCTCGGATGAATCACCGATGGCTAAGGAGGAAACATGCCTGGTAATCCGATCGCCAGAAACCCCCTCCTGCGTAAAGGTGGTGCCCATCAGCGCGCTCGCTCCAGCGAGCGCCAGATCTATGGCTCCATCCTTCGCAGCGCGGTGGATGAATGGTTTAAAGATTATGCCGAGCGGTCTCGCGGCCGCTCGAAACGTTAACGGAGGGGCGGTGCGCCGCCCTTCCCTCTGATCATTTGCTGACCCAAATCAATCAGCGGACTGGGTTCTAAGCGCCCAGCCGGTGCCCCGGGCTTTGCCTGGCGGGTATATCGAGCGACACGGGGAGCAGGTGAAGGTTCCTGTACCTAAGCGGATGAGGCCCTCCGGCTTTGCCGGAGGTGTATGCAGGTTCGAATCCTGTCTGGAACTCCATGGATAGCTCAGTTGGTAGAGCAGTCGACTCATAATCGATGGGCCGCGGGTTCGATTCCCGCTCCACTGCCTCCTGAACGAGGCCATTAACGCAAGAAACGGGCTTTTGCCCAGGGACCCCTTCCCCGCCTGATCCGGTTTCCGCAGCTTCGGCCGCGGCCGCCGGTGAGGGCAGCAGCACAGACGTTCTGTCGACTGCCGCTGAACTCGTTGCTCAGAAAACGTAAGGCTTTGGTCTTCCGGCTCGCCCCGCGAAACCGAGGACCAGCGCCGCGCGTTGACGACGGCGAGTACAAGCAGTTCGCCACGGCTGGGCTGCGGGAAGGGGACTTTTTGTGTCCCGCAAGGGACGCTCCATGCCAATCCCAAAGGAGGAACCAATCATGATGGGATTGAACAAGGTTGTGATCGCGGACTACGAACGCGGTCTGAAGTACACCAATCGTCGGCTGACGGCGGTACTGGCTCCGGGCGTATACCGCTGGCTGAATCGGCCGAACCGGAAGGTCGAGGTCCAGGTGGTAGATGTCACCACGGGTCGGCTGCAGCTTCCCCGAATCGAATATCTGGTGCGCAATGCGCCGGAGGCCGTGGCGGCACAATTTGAGGTGGTTGCCATCGGGCCGCAGGAGCTGGGCCTGGTCTACCTCAACGGCCGGCTAAATGGCCTGCTGCAGCCGGGCGCCGTCCAGGTTTTTTGGAAGGACGCGGCTGATCTGCGGGTCGAGCGGGTGGACCTGTCGGATTCACTCGAGGTAGACCCGAAGCGAGTCCAGGAAGTGCTGCGAAGCGGCATGCCTACGGACGAGAAGCGGACGCTCTACCTTCGGCAGGTCGCTGACCATGAGGCGGGCCTGCTGCTGATCGACGGCCGGTTCGAGCGGCTGCTGGAGCCCGGCCTGCACGGCTTCTGGGCGGCCACCAGGCCTGTCACTGTAGAGCTGGTGGACCTGCGGCTGCAGGCTCTGGAGGTCAGCGGACAGGAGATGCTGACCAAGGACAAGGTGTCGCTGCGGATTAACCTGGCGGCCGGCTACCGGGTGACCGATCCGGTGAAGGCTCGGGCAGGTTCCGCCGACGTGGTCGATCAGCTCTACCGGACTCTGCAGTTTGGCCTGCGCCAGGCGGTGGGTGGCCGGGACCTGGAACGCCTGCTGGGCCAGAAGGGTGAGCTCGATGATGAGGTGTTCGCCTACGCGGCCGCTCAGGTGGAAGGCCTGGGCCTGAGCCTGGAGGCGGTGGGCGTCAAGGACATCATCCTGCCCGGTGACATGAAGGCCATCCTCAACCAGGTGGTGGAGGCACAGAAGGTTTCTGAAGCTAACGTGATTCGTCGGCGGGAGGAAACCGCGGCTACACGTAGCCTGCTCAACACCGCCAAGCTGATGGACGACAACCCCACCCTCCTGCGTCTGAAGGAACTGGAGATACTGGAGAAGGTCACCGAAAAGATCGACCAGATCACCGTTTTCGGCGGCCTGGAAGGCGTCCTCAACGAGCTGGTCAAAATTGGAGGCCAGCGATGACCGGGTCCAATACGACCCGGCTGGGGTTTGACCCCGCTTAGCCGGCTGCGGTTTTCCGCAGCCGGTTTTTTTTGGCTAATTTTTCGCTTCGCCGGCCAATCGCTCCGCCCGGCGGGCCAGCTTCTCCACCAGGTTGAAGCCGACGTCGGGGCGCGACCACGGGCAGACCGCAATGCAGATGGCGCAGCCCGAGGTTTCCGCAAAAAAGGGAATACATTCGTCGAAGTCGACGTACCACTTCTCGGTGCCCCGCACGGTTTGTTTATCCGGCTTGATCGCGATCGGCGGGCAGGCATTCTCGCAGACCTTGCAGCGGCTGCAGAAATCGTCTATCCCAAATTCACGCTGGGGCGTCGGCGCAAACGGCGCGTCGGTCAGCACCGCGCCCAGCCGAAACGCTGAACCAAACTCTGGATTGATAATCGACCCGTGTTTGCCCAGCTCACCAAACCCGCACTCGATCGCGGGCGGGATCATCAGGATCTTGCCGACCATCGGGCCGGTGACCGCCTCAGCCTGCCATCCCTGACTACGGATCCAGGCAGCCACTTTCTTGGCAACCTTCGCGGCCCGCAGGTACTGGCGCGTCACGTCTTTTCCACCCCGCAGCTCGGGCACGTGGCGCAGTTCCTCGAAGTCATGCTGCACACCCAGCATCACCACGTTGGGCAGATCGTTCTGCTCGTGTTCGTACACCCACTCTGGGCGCATCCGCGCCACGCCGGTCATCTCGCAGTCGCCAGCCTCGATGAACTGCTTTAACTCAGCCGTCCAGTCATCGGGAGACCGGGAAATCCTTTCCGGAGCCACCGGCGGCAGCGGTGATTCCACCGCCTCCTTGCGCCGGGTGCGCAGGTCGACCATCTCGTCGTCCGGTTGCTCGTGCTGGTAGAACCAGAGCTGCGCCCGACCGAAACTTACGGCTTCCATATCCGGAGCCCACCACACCATCGCCGGCGGACGGTGATGGGTTTCGCCTAAGCCATTGACCGGATTCCCGCGATAGTCGCCGAGCAGCGCCAGAAATTCGGGATCAGGGCTATAGGGTCGATAGGGATTTTTTGGCATGTGACACTCTCCCGCAGGCGTCTGTTGCCGCGCGAACCCCCTCCTTGAGCGGCACTCGCCGGCGTACCCCAGCCCCACGATGAACCGATCAGCACCTTCGTTCAAGTCGTTCCGACGAGCCAAGATCGCTCAAAACACGAGTCTCCGCCGTTAATCCTTGGCCCAAAACACCCGAGGGTGTCGACAGAAACAGGAAAAATCCGGCAAGGTGTTTTAGGCTTTTGGTATTCGATTCAAATCCGGACCTGCCTGTGGCCGACCTGCAAAGCACAACACGCCTGCTTGAACGCTATCGCGACGGTGAGCAGGCGGCCCGTGATGCGTTGGTTGAGCGTTACCTTCCAATCCTCCGGCGCTGGGCCCACGGCCGGTTGCCCGAGCGCACCCGGGATACCACCGACACGGACGACCTGGTACAGGTCACCTTCATGCGGGCGATCAAGAGCCTGGACCGATTTGAGTCTGAACGGCCGGGAGCCTTCCTGGCTTACCTGCGGACCATCTTTATGAATCTGGTGCGCGACGAGGTGCGGCGCCGCGCGGCCCGCCCAAACACCGAGCCCATGACCCGATCCCTGCCGGCACAGCAAAGCTCGCAAGTGGAAAAGGCCGTGGGCCATGAGGTGATGGAGGCCTACGAGCGAGGGCTGGGCAAGCTGCCGGAAAACAAGCGTATTGCCGTGATCATGCGCGTGGAGTTCGGCATGAGCTTCGACCAGGTGGCCGAGGAGCTGGAAATGGCGAGCGCCAACGCGGCCCGCATGATGGTGACGCGCGCGCTGGAGAAGCTGGCCACCTATCTGCCGGAAGATACCGGCGTCAATTCGTGACCACGGAAGGCGAGGAAGGCCCTAGCGAGAAACAGCAGCAGCTGATGTCGCTGATCACCGAGGCGTTTCGTGGCGCCTCGACGCAGCCGGAGCGAGAGCCCGGACTGTTCCAATGGCGCCACCTCGAGGTCATGGAGAAGATCGGCGAAGGTGGCTTTGGCGAAGTTTACCGGGCCTATGATTCGCAGCTCCGGCGCGACGTTGCCCTAAAGCTCAACCGCGGCAGTGACGCCGACCGGCTGGCTCGGGAGGGGGTGATGGCGGAGGCTCGGCGCATGGCGAGGCTGCGCCATCCGAACATCCTCGCCGTCCATGGGGCCGATGAAGCTGACGGCCGCATGGGCATCTGGTTCGATCTGCTGCATGGCGAAACCCTCGAACAACGATGTGAAACCCAGACTCGACTCGAACCTACTGAGGTGCTCGCGCTCGCTCTGCCGATCGCCTCCGCGCTAAGTCTGATCCACACCCGGGGACTGGTGCATGGCGACGTCAAGCCGGCCAACATCATGGTGCTGGATGACGGTGCGCCCATGCTGATGGATTTCGGCGCCGCCACCGAACCGCTTCGGCCGCAGCTGCAAACGGCCGGTTCGCCCCTGCTGATGGCGCCCGAGCAATTCACCGGCGCATCAGCCTCGCCGGCCTCGGATGTGTATGCCCTGGGCGCAACGCTTTATCGTCTGCTGGCAGGCCGGTATCCGCTGACGGCAAATTCTTTTGATGAGCTTGCCGACCTGCACGACTCAGCGACAAGACCTGAACTAACAGACCTGCCCAGAGCTTGGCGCCCGCTGCTCGCAAGGCAGCTGGATCGGGACCCCGCCAACCGACTTAACGCGTTGCAGGTCGAAAGCCGTTTACGATTTATCGCCGAGGCGCCGCAGCGGCGCCGGCGAAGGGCCGCGCTTTCGACGGTGATCGGGTCGCTGGTGGTCGCGACTACCGTCGCCGTGATCGCCGCGCGCGTCCAGTCGCAAAGCCAGCAGCGCACGGAGGCGGTCAAAAATACGCTGGTAGAGGCGATCCAAACGGTTTCGCCCATGCGCAGCAGCAGTCCTGGCACCATCCAGAATCTTTATCAGAATCTTCTGAGCCTGGCCGAAACCCGACTCGAGCAGTTTCCGCGGGGTCAGGCGGACATGATGCTGTCAGCGGCGGAGGCGCTGGCGGGCTTTGGCGATACCGAAAAGGCGATTGCCGGGGCTAAGCGAGGTGTAGAACTGCTGGAAGCGCAGCCAGATACGAGCCCACACTCGCTGGCCACCGCATACAACATGCTGGCAACGGCCTACAACCAGGCGGAAGACTACAGCGCTTCGCTTGCCATATCGCAAAAGACGCTCGCGGTTCTTGAGGGGCAGGACTTTAAGACGGCGCCGGAGCTAACGCTGGTTGCGCACAACAAGATCTACTTTGCGCTGGACGGATTGGGACGTTGGCGAGAAGCGCTATCCGCGCAGCGAGCGCTGTTGTCTGCCCGGAAAGATCTCTACGGCGAGGACAGCATGCGCATGGCCGTCGACCACCATAATCTGGCCACAACGCTGATCAATGTCGGCGATTATGCGGAGGCGGTTGGACACTCACAGCGCGCCGTCGAAATCCTAAGGGCAAACGGCCACGCCGAATCAGCGCGCATGGGGATTGCGCTCGGCGCGCTGGGCCGAGGCCAGCTGAGCCAGGGTGACCTTGCGGCGGCCGCCGAAACTCAAGCCCGCGCCCATGCGCTCCTGGAGAGCTTCTTTGGCCCGGATCACCGACGGGTCCTGGGGCTCGAGATTCTCAAGGCCCGAATCGATATCGCCCAAGGCGAGAAAGATCCGAGCATCAACAGGCTGAAGGAACTTGAGAACGCTGAGGCGCTGACTGAACTAGACCGTTTTCAGCTGCGACGCGTGCTGGCGGATGCCGCTGCGGACAACCAGCAGTGGGCTGAGGCAATAGCCTACTGGGATAGAGCGCTGGCGGAGCTGCCCGACGCGGAACGCCCTATCCGACAGGTTCTGGTTTCCGCACGTGCCTATGCAGCCTTTCGGGCAGGCATGACCGAGACGTCACCGTTGCCCGAGCTGAATAGCGCGCTTGCGGCGCTCACCGATCAAGGTCTTGACAGCGTCTGGGGCACCGAGCGCCTGCGTAGCTGGGTCGACACACTGCCCTAGCGGATGGCAGCCTCTTTGAGCTGCTGGTCCATGGTTTCGAGCTGCTCGAACCAGGACTCGGGTGTGTCCTCGTTGGCCAGGTAGGCACGTCTCGCCAAACCGGCATGATGCTGCGCCTTTGAAACCTCTCCAAGCTGCTGACGCGCCAGCGCCACCTTGTAATGAAATCGCCCGGTGTAAAGATGCTCTTCGCCGTAGGCCTCTGGCGCCATATCGGCGGCGGCCTGGAGTTCAACCACCGCCTCGGCCAAGCGCTTGGCGTTCAGCATCAAACTACCGTAATTGTGGCGAAGCACGAGCGTCTCAGGATGTTCCACACCAAGGTTTCCTGCGATCATCCGATAAGCCTCCCCGGACGCCTCGACTGCTTTATCCAGGTCCCCCAGCAGCTCATAGGTCTGGGCCAGATTTCCCAGCGCGATTGCCAGGTCGGGATGCGCGTCACTGATTTCCCGATGCAGCTCGATGCTTTTCTCGTAGGCCTCAACCGACTTCGAATAGCTCTCCTGATAGTCGTAAACGACCGCCAGATTGTTGTAGAGCACGGCATGATTCAGCGGATCGATCGTGACACCCTGCGCGATCAGCGTCTGCGCCTCAAGCCCTAGATCAACCGCCTCGTCATAGCGCTCGAGATTGGGCAGCAGCCCCGTCAGTCCAATCAGCGTGTCCATATAAACGGTCCGACCGAGCGTCGATGAATCCTTCGCAGCGAGAGCTTTGGCCTTCTCAAAGGCCGTTCGGGCATTCTCAAAATCACCCTCATTCCAAAGAATCGTACCCAGCTGCGCGTGCGCTTTGGCCTCGTTGCGAGGTGGGCCATGCACTTGAAAGTGCGCGAGTGCGAGCTGCAGCTGCTCCCGTGCCGCTTCCACCTTAGCCTGGCCGGAAAGCGCGATCCCGATCGTGTAGCGCAAGTCCGCCTGGAGTGCTGGCTGTCCGGCAAAATCCGAATCGATGCTTGGAATCGATCTCAGCACCGCGTCGGCAACGGTCGTTTCGCCGCCGCTTTGGAACGGATCTGATGTCGATATCATGTCCAGCAGAAACGACTTCGCCGCCTCGGCGCGATCAGCCTCTTGCCGGGCCATGCGCGCACTCTGGGTCACGCTAATTAGCGCACCCGACAGCGCGATGATGACCACCGCAACCGCAATCGACACCGTCCGATGGCGCTGAAGAAACTTGCCGGCTCGATACAGGCGGGATGCGCCACGCGCGTTGACCGGGTGTCCTGACAGGTAGCGCTCAATGTCCCGCGACAAGGAGCCGGCCGAGCGATAGCGCCGATCGGGCTCCTTGCTCAGGGCCGTCATCACGATCCGATCGATGTCTCCCCGAAGCTGACGCTTGAGTTCGCCGGCGGTGGTGAGACCCAGCGGCGGAGCTGATCGACGTTTAGAAACCCGCTCGCTGGGGTCAGCAGGAATGGTATGGCAAACCGTACGCTCCACCTCGGCGGGCGTGAGCGTTGAAATTTGGTAGGGGCGAACGCCAGTCAGCATCTCGTAAAGCATGACGCCCAGCGAATAAACGTCGGTGGCCTGGCTCACGTTCTCACCCAGCACCTGCTCGGGGCTGGCGTACTCAGGCGTCAACGCCTGAAACCGGGTCAACGTCTTGCCGTCGGGCAGGCCAAAGGCGCCAGGATCGATAACTTTGGCGATGCCGAAATCGATCACTCGAGGTTCGCCGTCTTCGTCAACCAGCACGTTTCCGGGCTTGATGTCCCGATGGATGATGCCTCGATCGTGCGCTACCTCCAGCGCGTCGCAGACTTTTTGCAGCAGCGCCAGGCGGCTGGGGACATCGAGCTTCTGTTGAGCACAGTAGGCGGTGATCGATTGGCCTCGAATCAGCTCCATGGCGACGTAGGGAAGACCGCTGTCGGTGGTGCCACCGTCGATCAGTCGCGCGATGCCCGGGTGCTCGAGGGTTGCCAGGATCTGCCGCTCTGCGTGGAAGCGCGCCAGCATTGGCCCGGACATGCGCTGGGTCTCGAAGACCTTTACCGCCACCTCCTGCTCAAACTCTCCGTCAGCCCGCCGGGCACGAAACACACGCCCCGCGCCACCGGCA
This sequence comes from Pseudomonadota bacterium, assembly GCA_039033415.1. Taxonomy (NCBI): domain Bacteria; kingdom Pseudomonadati; phylum Pseudomonadota; species Pseudomonadota bacterium. The sequence goes on from JBCCCR010000002.1 coordinate 77,295, forward strand.
CCAATTTCCTCGAGCAGTTCGAACGAGCCAGCGCGATCTCCGGGGCCGGCCAACACGTTGGGCAGCACCGGCTGATCCAACAGGCTGTCCTTAACCTGGTCAGCAGCCAGCAGCTTAAGCACCAGCGCCAGGAGCTCTGGTTGCTCCTGGCATTCGGCCGCGAGCCAGCGATAGCGGTCGGCCTCCGGCTGCTCCAGGCTTTCGTTGAACAGAGCCAGCGCCCGGCGCTGGGTGTCTTGTGACGTAGCTGTTTCCAACGGTCTGGTCCGCGTTGGTTAGCCCTCAGTTTAAGCGAAGCGCCAAAGCGTGTCCGTCCCGCAATCGGCGACGATAAAAATCTGCGGCGGTGGATTTCTTATGTGTCGCTACGCGAGCCCGTACTGCCGGTTCAAGGAAGCGCTTTACCGTTTCATCGCCGCCATTGCCGATTCGTCGCGTCAGCCTGTCGTGAGCCAAAAGTCTGTGCACACTAGTTGCCGTATCCACAACCAATAGGCAGCAACCGCATGGCAATTTCTTCTTTTGCACGCTACACCTTCGTTCTCGGACTCAGCGTTGGTCTCTGGTCTTCGCCGATGTCTGTGGCTGCCGAAACCACCGGGGCCAATCCGCTCCGCATCGAAATCGTCAATATCGAAAGCGCTAAGGGAGCGCTCCGCCTGCAGATCCTCGACAGCAAGGCCGCTTTTGGTGGATCCGGCGGTTCGGTGGCGGCGTTCATCGTGCCGGCGGTTGAGGGCTCCGTTGAACTGAGCCTAAATTCGCTCCCGGCAGGCGAGTACGCCATTCGCGTCATGCAGGACACGGACGGTGACGGCGAGCTGGGGACCAACGCGATTGGGATGCCCAACGAGCCCTGGGGCATCTCCAACGACGCGGTGGGCCAGTTTGGGCCGCCCAGCTGGTCGGACGCCAAATTTTCGCTACCCGAAACAACGCAGCAAACGATCACGCTCCGCTAATGAATCGGCGCGACTTTCTCTCACGCCTGGCGACCGCATCAGCGGCGACAACTTTGGGCTTGCGAAGCGCCAACGCGCTGGCGGCCGATTCCTGGTTCACCGATTACCACAACGCCGCGGAGCGGGCGCCCTGGCTCCTGGCGTATCGCAGCGTCGAGCGGGAATCATTCGCGGCGGAGGTCGCGGTTGAGGGACAGTGGCCGAAATTATTGAACGGCGTTCTTTACCGCAACGGCCCTGCACAGCACGATATCGGCAACTACCGCTACCGCCATTGGTTCGATGGAGACGGCTTGGTTCAGCGTTTCGAGGTGACCGAAGGCAAGCTCCGTCACGCGGGCCAGATGGTGCAGACCGCCAAGCGTCGCCGGGAGCAATCACTAGGGCGAGCGGCGCTACCCGCGTTTGGTTCCTCGCCACCCAACGGTGTTGGCGTGGCGAGGGCTGACGATCTGAATCCGGCCAACATCAGCATGCTGTGGCATCACCAGCGTTTGATGGCGCTATGGGAGGCGGGGTCTCCGCACGAGATCGAGCCGACAGACCTGTCGACCCGTGGCCTTCACCACTTTTCCCAAGAGACCGCTGGCCTGCCCTTTTCCGCGCATCCCAAGGTCGAGCCTGACGGCACGCTGTGGAACTTTGGGTATGCAAGCGGCAGCGGTCGCATCGTCCTTTGGCATCTCAACCGGCGCGGTGAGGTGGAAAACCTGAAGGCGCTCTCGGTCGGTCCAACCGGCATGCCGCACGACTTTGTGGTCACCGAGCGCTATATCGTGCTGCTGTTGGCGCCGGTGCACCGAAAGGAGGGAGAGGCGACCCATCGCGGCTTTCTGGGCCTGCATCGCTGGCACCCGGATCTGCCGTCGCGGGTGCTGGTGGTCGACAAACACCGCCTTGAGCTAGTCCGCGAACTGGAGCTGCCCGCCCAGTGGATCTTTCATTTCGGCAATGGGTTTGATGATGGGAACGGCGTGCTCCGTTTTGATGCTGCTCGCCACGGCAATCCGAACGTGATGTTCAACACGCTCAGCGACGTCATGCGCGGGCGATGGACGCCCAGCGAACACGCCCGCTGGTTTGAGTACAGGCTGGACCTGAACACGGGGCGGGCCAGCGAGACGCTCGTCCTTGGGCCATCGCTGGGCGTCGAGTTCCCCACGGTTCACGGCAGTGAGGTTGGCAGACCCCACGAGCGCGTTGTGATGTTGAGTGGCGACGCCAGCCGGACGAGCCAGCCCGGCGACCTGAACCAGGTGAGCTGCTGGAACCGGAACGCGGATAGGCTAGATACCTATCGCTATCCCGCTGACCATATGGTCGAGGAGCATCTGCTGGTCAGCGATCCAGCGGCCAAGCAGGGCCAGGGTGGCTGGATTGTCGGCACGGCGCTGGATTGCGCGAAGCAGGCGACGCGCCTCAGCGTTTTTGCCGCCGACCGGCTGGCGGATGGGCCGCTGGCGCAGGCGACCCTGCCCTACGCGCTGCCGCTGGGCCTTCACGGCACTTTTGTTCCCAAGACAAGCAGCGGTTAACGTTAGCCGGATGAATCGTTCGATGAAACTCGGCCGGCCCGCGACCACCGAGGCTGTGAGCACGGCTCAGCGCGCTGCCCGCTTTCTGAGAACCGGCGTTTACTGCGTGGCGGTTGCCGCACTGCTTGCGTATCTCGGCATCAGCGATTTTTCTGCAGCGCTGCTGGTGTCGTTTTGCGTGGGTTTTTCCATCACTGCAGCATTTACCCTCCTGCAGACTCGACTGGAACAGATGCTAGGCCCCTGGCTGAGCGCGGCCTCGCTGATTGTGGTCGGCGTTGTGTCGGGACTGATGATTTCAGGCGCATTGCGGTATGGGGATCCGCTGATTCTGATCGTCGCCAATCCGGGGACGCTGCTGCTGTGTCTGGCCCTCGGCATCGGCGGCTATCTGGTTGTCGGTACGCGGGGGCGACTGCTGCAGAGCCGGGTCCGTATCGCCGAGCTCGAGCGCACCCAGGCCCAGCAGGCTCAGCAGCTCGCCGAAAACCAGCTGAAGCTGCTCCAGGCCCAAATCGAGCCCCACTTTTTGTTTAACACGCTGGGCAATATTCAGGGTCTGATCGATTCTGACCCCGCCACGGCACAGCACCTGGTGGAAAAGCTCACCGCCTTGCTGCGGCGCAGCCTGACCCAAACGCGAACGAAGCTGATCAGCCTGCGGCAGGAGAGCGAGCTGGTCCGCGACTACCTGGCTATCCAGGTGATTCGCATGGGTGGCCGTCTGACTTTTGAAATCGAGCTAGCGCCGGATGTTGAGGGACTCTCGATACCCCCACTGCTGCTTCAGCCGCTGGTGGAAAACGCGATTACCCACGGGATTGAACCTCGTAAAGGCCCTGGCCACGTCTCGGTGATCGCACGTCGCGATCGTGGATCGCTGCAGCTTCGGGTGGTGGACAACGGTGTGGGCCTGACGCCGACCGGCAGCCCTGCATCGGGCACCGGGACGGCATTGGCGAACATTCGCGCGAGACTGCAGGCCCTCTATGACGGCGACGCAACGCTCCGCCTGCTCGAAAACCCGCCGGCTGGCGTTTGCGCAGAGCTGCGACTGCCTGTCGATTTGCCGGAGAACTCTTAGGGATGGCATGTGTGGTAGTCGCTGACGACGAGCCGCACGTTCGGCGACGCCTCATCAGTCTGCTGTCATCGGTGTGGCAGGACCATGGGCACGGCGGGCTCGAGGTGGTCGGCGAAGCCGAGGACGGCGAGCAGGCGGTAGAAATGATCCAGCGGTTTCAGCCGGATATCGCCTTCCTCGATATCCGGATGCCCGAGCTGTCGGGGCTAGAGGCGGCGCGGCGCCTGGCCGACCAGCCGACGCCTTGCGGAACCCTGCTCGTTTTTGTCACGGCCTTCGACGATCACGCGATCGAGGCATTCGAGGCCAGCGCCGTCGACTACCTGCTCAAACCGGTTGCGCGCCAGCGGCTCACCCAAACCGTACAACGGCTCTCCGAGCACCTGAGCAGCGGCAACACGAACAGGACACCTGCCGCAGAGTCAACGGCGGCTGACCCGATTGGCGATCTCCTTAAGCGTATCGATGAACTGCAAAGTGCTCGGTCCGCGCCGCCGACGCTGAAATGGCTGCGGGCATCTCGCGGCGACGAGGTCGAACTGGTTGCGGTAGACGACGTGATTTATTTCCAGGCAGGCCAAAAATACGTGGCGGCGGTCACGGCGGAGAAAGAACATCTGCTGCGCATCAGCCTCAAGGAGCTTGTCGGGCAGCTCGATCGGGAGAAGTTTTGGCAGATTCACCGGGCGATTATCGTCAACGTCAGCCAGATCAAAAGTGCGCGACGAGACCTGCGAGGCCGGTACGTCCTTCAACTCCACGACCGAAAAGAAACGCTCCGCAGCAGCCTGGCCTATGCTGACCTTTTTCGCTCCATGTAGTCCAAATTATGAAATGAAACGTTGCGCAGCTTGCCGTTCCTCGGGCTCGCTCACTATAGTTTGAGGCGTCGCAAAGCGGAGGTCCGCTCGTGTGACTCTGGACTTTTTGAAACCGACAGATCGCTTACGCTGCAATCAGAGGCCGCCATGAAAATTGCCATTCCCGATTTGATTTCAAACTCCTATTTCCCGGCGGCGGCCGCCGTGGAACTGGGCTTTTTCCAAGAGGAAGGGCTCGACATGGAGCTGGAGCTGATTTTTCCTTTCGATCGCACGCTAGAGGTGATGCGGGACGGTGGCGTCGATTTCGTCGGCGGATCAGCCCACAGCGTACCGCACGCGTTTCCAAGCTGGCAGGGTGCCAAAGTGCTGGCATCACTTGCTCAGGGCATGTACTGGTTTTTGATCATGCGTTCAGATCTCAACGCCACCCACGGCGACATATCCTGCGTCAAAGGCCGCACGATCGGCGCCGCACCGCTGGTGGATCTTGGACTCAAGCAGCTGCTGATCGAGTCGGGTATTGACCTGGAGGCCGATGAGGTGAACATTGCGCCGGTACCCGGTGCGTTTCTTGGCGACAGCAAGAACTTCGGCGTTGCCGCGGCCAAAGCGCTGGAAGCGAGCCTGATCGACGGCTTCTGGGCCAACGGCATGGGGGCGGAAGTCGCCATCCGGCACGGCGCGGGCACGATGGTGATCGACGCCCGGCGCGGAGACGGACCCCCGAACGCGTTCAACTACACGATGCCCGCGCTGATCACGACCGATAAACTGATTGAAGAGCAGCCCGATGCTGCCCGAGCCGCAATCCGCGCGATCAAGAAGACGCATGCGGCGCTAAAAGAAGATGTCACCTTGGCAACCGAAGTTGGGCGCAGGCTCTTTCCCGAGGAAGAAGCCGCGCTGATCGCCGACGTGGTCACCCGCGACCTTCCTTACTACGACGTCGCTGTGTCCGAGGAATTTGTTTTCGGGATGAGCGCTTTCTCCCAGGCCCAGGGGTTGATGACTGACAACGTCCCCTATGACCGGGTGATCAACGTGGACCTCACGACGGAATGGGCCTGAGTAGGGATTACTGAATCGACAGGGAGTAGCGGTAGCCCTCGATCATAGCGGCGCGCATCAGGTAAGCCTTGCGCTTAACCGGGTGGCCAGCAGTTGCACGCAGCTCCTCGTAGAATTGCTGCCGCACCTGTGGATCCTTTTGCTCGATGTTCTTTTTGTTTTCGATAGTCTGGCGCTGCAGATATTCACTGGCCACCGTTCGGCGCTGACGGTCATACAGATCCAGCAACGACTCGTCGCCGCCTTCGTGATAGATCTGCCGGAGCTTATCGGCCAGGTTGAACACGTCATGAAACCCGAAGTTCATGCCCATGCCACCCAAGGGGTTATTGATGTGGGCAGCGTCACCGGCCAGCAGCAGGCGGCCATCCCGGTAACGGCTGGCGACACGCTGGTGAACCGCATAAAGATTTCGATGAAAGATTTCATACGGGCCGTCTTTCGCATGAAACCCCTGGATTCGTTGCTGCACCGCAGCCTCGTCGAACAGCGCTTCCTCAGTCGCGTCTGGCTCTGCGGGGAATAGAATTCGCCACATGCCGCTTTGGTTTACTCCGGGAACGCGGAACAGGGCGCACCATTCCTCCGGGTCAGCGATGTAGTTGGTCCGGGCGTAGCCGAAAGCGCCGAAATCAAACGGAGTGCTCAGCACCAGGAATCGCTCACCGTACTGAAAGCCGGTGAAATCCACATTCATGGACTTTCGCACCTGACTGCGACCGCCGTCGCAGCCAACAAGGTAACGACCGCGCAACTCAACTGCCCCGTCCGGTGTTTGCGCGGTCGCTGTAACGCCACCACCATCCTGCGCGACGCTGACGAGCGTGTGCTGACGCCGCAGCTTGTCGCTGTGTTCAAGGCCGAGATACTCGTTGATGAGCCGGCACACCTTGTGCTGCTCCAACATCAGGCGGTAGGGAAAGTCCGTTTCATCGTTCAGCGTGCTGAGGTCAAACTCAGCCACGACGCCCTGACGCCGGTCGCGGAATTGAAAGGAACTGACGATGCTGCCTTCGCTTTGCAGCAGGTCTATCAGTCCAACACTTCGAAATAGTTCCAGACTCGGCGGGTGGATGGTGCCCGCGCGAGGATCCTCAAAAATGTGGTCACCCGCCTCGAGCATCACATAAGGGATGGCGTGGTGCTCCAAGGTGGCGGCCAGCGTGTACCCAACAGGGCCTCCGCCCACAACGATGACACGGTTATCCAAGATTTAGGCCGATGTTCCGTACTCGAGAGGTCTTCGCAGCGACGCTCAGTCGCTTTTCGCCGTCGCCTCAATCAGGTAAGCGATGAGGTCAGCGCGATCCTCCGGCGCCCCAACGCCGGCGAAGATCATTCGATTGCCCGGAAGGAACTCGCTTGGCGAGGCCAGCCATTCATCCACCCTCTCCGCGTTCCAGACGATACCGGACTCAACCAGCTGCTCGGAATATTCAAAACCCTCGGCCGTCGCGGCGGCCTTGCCAAACAAACCGTAGAGGTTGGGTCCAACCTTGTTCGGTCCACCCTCTTCCAGGCTGTGGCAGGCACGGCACTGCAGGAACTGCAGCCGGCCGCGCTTGGCGTTTGCCGCCGCCAGCCGACCGTCCATCGTCGTGCTGGCTGATGGATCAGCCGGCTGGGCGTCAGCGTCTTCGGCAGGCTGAGCCGCGCAGCCAAAAAAGGTTACCGCGGAAGTCCAAAGCGCAATTCGGATCAGGCCAGCCAGGCCGCGCCGGCTTGAACGTGAGGTGTTGTCAGTCATCGATCGGGTTCTCCAGTGTCGCCAGGCTCAGACGGTTCGACTCTTGATCTCGACCGCCAGATCGATCGCCTTGCGAATTCGCGTATAGGTGCCGCAGCGGCAAATATTTGTCATGGCCCGTGTAACTTCCGCATCGTCGGGGTTCGGATTGCGCTCGAGAAGCTGAGCCGCAGTCATGATCATGCCAGACTGGCAGTAGCCGCACTGCGGCACCTGCACTTCAAGCCATGCCTCCTGAACGGGATGTAGCGCATCGTCCTCGCCAGCCAGGCCCTCGATGGTGGTGACGCTTTTTCCCGCCACCGCGGACAGGGGCAGAACGCAGGAGCGGACCGCCTCGCCGTCAAGATGGACGGTGCAGGCCCCACATTGGGCGATTCCGCAACCAAACTTAGTGCCGGTGAGTTTCAGCCGATCGCGCAGAGCCCACAGCAAAGGCATATCTTCGGGTGCGTCAACGCTTACCTCAGATCGATTAACGGTAAAACGGATCATGTGGTCTGACCCCCAGCGTTCTCGTGTTGTGGTTTCGTCGTCATGTGGCGACCGTCAGGCCCGAATCGACAATAGGCAGCTGCCGAATTCGCCGGCCGGACGCCGCAAAGATGGCGTTGACCAGCGCCGGAGCGACAGCGGGCACCGCTGCCTCGCCAACACCGCCCACGGGCTCCCCGCTCGAAATCAGGTGCACATCAATGTCGGGGACTTCGCTCAGGCGAATGAACCGGTAGTCGTGGAAGTTGCTTTGTTCAACCCGGCCATCTGCGATAGTGACCTTGCTGAAAAGTGCGGCTGACAAGCCGTCGGTGATACCACCCTCCATCTGTGCCAGTACCGTATCGGGATCGAGGGCAAAGCCGCAGTCGTGTACGCACGTGACCCGGTCGACGCTGAGCCGGTTGTCCTCGACGCTGACTTTGATGACCTGGGCGTTAAACGATCCAAACCCCGAGGAAAACGCAATCCCCATGCCTTCGGTCGACTTGAGCTGCCCGTCCCAGCCGGCCTCAGCCGCGGCTTTCTCCAGCACCACGCGGGCGCGGGCATTGTCGCCCAGCAGGTCCAGGCGATAGCGCAGCGGGTCTTGCCCGGCGCGGTGGGCCAGCTCGTCGATGACGCTCTCGCCGATAAAGCCGTTGTGCGACAGCGACACCGAGCGCCAAAATCCGATCGGTACATGGGTCTCAATTTCGGCCAGTTCGATCAGGGTATTGGGAATCCCGTAAAGCGAGTTGATCGCACCGCGCATCAAGATCGGGTCCGGGATGCGCAGCGGCCTGCGCTGAAAGGTCATGACCGAGGGACCGGCAATGCGGGTGCGGATCGCCGCCGGCTTGCCGGACTGATCCAGAGTCGCCCGCGACCGGGCTGCCACCACGGGGCGATAAAAGTCGTGCTGCACGTCCTCTTCCCTCGACCAGACCAGGGTCACCGGGCGGCCTTGGGTTTGCAGGGCTATCTGAACTGCCTGGCGCACAAAGTCGAGCTCCCACTTGCGCCCGAAACCGCCGCCGCAAAAGGTCCCCTGCAGCGACACCTGCTCGAGCGGTAGCCCGGTGAGCTCGGCGGCCAAGGCCCGGGCCGCACCCTGCTGCTGGTGCGGTGCCCAGATCCGGCACTGCTGGTCTTTCACCTGAGCCGTAGCGGTCATCGGCTCCATGCACACGTGCGCGAGAAACGGCAGCGCGTAGTCCATCGTGACCACATCGGTGCTCTGATCGATCACCGAGGCGGCGTCGCCTTTGGCGCCCGGGAAAGGCCGGGCGGGCTCACCGTCTAACGCGGCCTGGAGGGTCGCCGCAATGCTTGACGAACTCCAGCTCTCGTTAGGCTCAGACTCGAACTCAAGCTCAAGCGCCTTGAGCGCCCGGTCCGCTTCCCAAACTGAAGCGGCGGCCACCGCAACGCCGTTTTCCAGCTCGATCACCTTGAACACGCCGGAAGGGAGTCCACCCTCGGGCTGCCTGACCGTTTTGAGGCGACCGCCGAACACCGGCGAGGTGCGAATGCTGGCGTATAGCTGATCCGGTAAACGTACGTCTGCACCAAACTCAGCTCGCCCGGTGACCTTCGCCAGCAGGTCCTTACGAGGCACCGTTCTGCCAAGCAGCTTGAAGTCCTCTGACGACTTGAGAAGCGGGTTTTCCGGAACCGGTACAGCTGCCGCAGCCGCTGCAAGTTCTCCGTAGCTGAGCGTCCGGCCAGTCGCGCCGTGAAGTATCTGACTGTTGCTTGCGGTCAGGGTAGCTGCGGGCACCTGCCAGCGGGCCGCAGCGGCGTTGATCAACATATCCCGGGCCGCAGCGCCGGTTTTTCGCAGCGCGTCGAAGTAACCCATGACCGCGTCGGAGCCCCCGGTGGACTGACGCATTTTTTTGCGCGGATTCCCGAATCGCTTGTCGGCGGTGGCGAGCCGGACGACAACCCGTTCCCAGTCCGCCTCCAGCTCCTCAGCGACGATTTTGGGGAGCGTTGTGTAGACGCCCTGGCCGAGCTCAGCTCCCGGAACGACGATGGAAATCTCGCCGTCTTTGGCAATCTGAATATAGGCGCTGAGCTCAGCGTGTTCGTCGTCTAAGGCGGCGGCACGGCCGGCGGGTGCCAGCACACCCAGCAGCAGACCGCCCGTAGCCGCGCCCGCTGACCGCAGGAATCCCCGGCGACTGAGCTCGACCCCGGTCAGTAACGTGTAGCCGTCACTTTGTTGCTTTTCTGCGTACATTCGCCGTTTGCTCCGGTTATCCAGGCAGGTCATAGTCGCAGCAGCGTCGCCACCGCGGTCCGTTCAGCGGCTTCCATGGCAGCCTCCATGCCGCGGTTGGATACCGCCGTATGTTCGCCGCAGAAGCGCAGGCGGCCATAGTTTTTGGAAAATGCCGGTAGAAAGCTGTGCAGCTGACCCGGCCGCCACTCGGTCCAACTGCCCCCGGCATACGGATCCATGTTCCAGCTTTTGAAGGCTGCGGCCTTGAGCTTGCCAGCCGCGGCCGGTCTCAGCTTCTCATATTCTTTGACCACCAGCTCGCGAGCCGCAGCCTCACCCAGCCGATCCAGACGCTGCGCGACAAAACCCCTGGCCCGGGCCACGAGGCCGGTAATTTCGGTGCTGTCGCCAAACTGGCGCAGCGCGCGTACGTCTCCCAGCGCGGTATCGGTCCACATCGCCGGGTCGAGGCCGTCGTCCTCCCAGAAATTTCTCTCGGGCTGCAGAATAATCTTCGTGATCATCATTGCGGGCAGCACCTTGATCGCCTCGGATAATACCGGCGGCAGGACCGGGTCGAACGCAACCCAGCGCAACGGAGCTACCGGCAGTGCACATACAACCTCTTTTGCCAAATGACGCTCACCGTTGTCGGTCAGCACTTCGACACCTGACGCTGTTTGATTGACTCGGACAACCCGCCGATCGGTCAGCACCTCGCCCGGCAGCTTGCTGGCCATGGCCTCAGGTAAGCGCTGATTTCCGCCCTTGACCTTGGCCGCCAGCGTCCCAAGCTGGCGCTGCCTCGCATCCCAGGTGACTCGGAAAAACCAGGTGAGGATGGAACAGTCATGCGCCGAGGTTCCGCGACCGATGTTGGTTTCATAGTTCTGGGCGATGGTCGCTGGGCTCCAGCCGAGCGATTCGAGAAACGCATAGACCGACCGATCAAAACTGCCGCTTTCGGGCTGCAGCCAGTCCTCGAGTTTTGCCAGCGGATTGTTGGCGCGGACCGTTTTTTCAAAAATCTTGCGGCCCGGGAATTCGCCTTTTGACCCCGCAGGCAACAGATTGCGAGGATCTTCGGGCCACCGCTCCCGCGGAATGATTTTTCCGCCCAGCGCAATTTCGGGTTTCGACAGACCACGGCGCGGCGCGTGATCGATCAGTTTAAGACCCAGGTCCCGGACCGCTGAGAGGACCCTCCCGTACCCGCCAAGAATGCTGTCGCCCCCGGCTTCGGGTGCCCCGGGAAGTTCAGAGAAGCTCTCCAGACGGCCGCCGAGTCGACCCTGGGCCTCCAGGACGGTCACACGGGCACCCTCGCCTGCGAGCAGCGAGGCGGTATGCAGGCCGGACAGGCCCGCGCCGATGACTATCACGTCGCCAGTGGTCGAGGCGCGAACCGCGTTAGACCAGCCGGCCGCGGGCAGCATGCTCCCAGCTAAGGCGGCCTGCAGCACTCTTCGGCGACTGATCGGTCTTGCCATCTTCGGTGTCCCCGCGGATGAAACAAAGGCAGAGTGTAAGCGCTGTCGCTGCGGCCACCGATGTCGTCGGCAGGCTTGTCCACAATGTGAAACATAGCCAGGATTTTTGGGCGGATCCCGGCAAACTGCGTCCACACTCTGCGCCGTGCAACCGGAGTCTGAATCGGCAACGCCGCCCGCGCCAGCTAGACACTCCGTTCACGGTCGATCGTACTACGGTGCCGATACGGAAGCGCCAGATCGCATCGGCGCTGCTCCCAAGTGGGTAATTCTGTCGCCAGCATCGGCCACCCGATCGGCCGCACAAACGAGGAAACCGCGAGGATGACTATGAACCAATCCGATCTCGTTTCACCCGATCGTCGCAGCCTGCTTAGCGCCGCTGGCATGGGGATGGCAGCAGGAATCAGCGGAACATGGTCGGAGCCTCTGGCCGCCGCGGGACTCGAAGACTCGCCGGACCTGCAGGATCCCTGGATGCGGGAACCGGAGCGGGCGTTCAGGAATTTCCTGCGGGTGCAGGGCGACCTCACAGGGCTGATTGCGCCTCAGTGGTGGCGCGGCGCCTACCTCGCCATCTATCCCGACCGCAATCCCGAATTGCTGTTTCGTATGGAAGGGTGCGAGATGAAGCGGATCGTCGACCTCGGCGGTGGAAGGTACGAGTTCCAGTATCAGATTTTTACATCCATGAAAGACCCGGTAACCAACGAGACCCTGAACGGCAAGCGCTGGCGAAATCCACTCACGGGCGACGAGCTTACCGTTGAGCCGAACATCTCAGCCGCTAACCGGATCGTCTCACTCTCTGATCGGGGCATCGTTGAGACCCGCGAAGGTAAAGATTTTGAGGCGGTGATTCACTCATTTTGGACGGCCCAGGGGCCGTTCGCCATGCACAGCGGCTTCAAAGACCGCCCCAGCAAGCGGCCCGTGCCGCTGCAGGCCTACGCGACCAGCTTTTTCGACCGCGCGGCGGCAGCAGATTTTGAAGCGCCACGGCTGGACGTTCGGTTCGCGACCAATTTTATTGCGCCCTTTCAGCGCTGGATGGAAATGCCACAGGAAGCGGGTCACGCCGTTTGGCACGCGTCCGGCCACAAGGCAAAGGACGTGGCAAGCCTGCCGGAGAGCTATATGAAAGAATTAACGGCCTACAAACCTGAAATAACCAACTGGATTGGCAAGGACGGCAAGGCATGACCGCTTTGACCTCAGCGCAGCAGGGGCCCGACAGTCCGGCCACTACCGAGGCGCAGCCGGCCTCGAACGTCAAGCTGGAGCGGCCAGCGCCCTGGTACACGATGATGGGATTTGCGTTTGGCACCTTTCCCGACAGCATCAAAAACTTCGCCTGGGACCTGTTTGTCCTGTTTCTCTACACGCAGGTTCTCGGTCTGTCTGGGACGCTCACCGGGCTGGCCCTGCTGATCGCGCTCTGCTTCGACGCGGTGTCCGACCCCTACGTCGGCTTTCTTTCCGACCGGGCCCGCAATCTCCGCTTTGGTCGTCGTCATACATTTATGCTGTTGGCCACGGTTCCGTTCGGGCTCTGCTTCTACTTCCTGTTTGTGCCGCCGGCCGGACTGGGGCAGTGGGGGCTGTTTGCCTGGCTGGTCGTATTTGCGATCTTGAGCCGCTTGACCATTACGTTGTTTGCGGTGCCGGTCAAAGCGGTCGGAGCTGAGCTCAGCCGGGACGTTTCGGTTCGGCCCAAGATTATTGGGATCGGCACGATTGGTCTGACGGTAGCGCGCATCAGCCTGCCCCTACTCGCGTTTGGCTTTTTCTTTCTGGAAAGCGAAGAATATTCGCGCGGACAGCTGAATCCAGCGAACTACCCGCCCTTCGCCATCACTTTCGCCCTGGCTGCCGTGGTCTGCATGCTGATCAGCGTGGCGACGACCATAAAGCCGGTACTGGAGATCGAGCGCCTCGAGCCTCCAACACCGAGACCTCGCGTCGGGCCGCTGGAAGGGGTCAAGGCCGTCATTTCCGCGATGACCGTGACGCCCAACGTGCGTTGGTCGCTGGTGCTGGCCATCGTGGTGTTCTTTTCCATCGTCTCGATAGCGATCCTTAAAATCCACCTGGTGACTTACCTCTGGCAAACGCCGCCGGATCTGACCAAGTGGATTATCTCGGCCCAGTACATCGGCACCGGAGTCGGCGCGGTGATTTTGCCCTTCGTGGTCAAAACCGTGAACCGCAAACTGTGTATCGGAGCCGGCATGGTCGGTTTCACCACGCTGTCGGCGGTTGCTGTGCTGCTGCCGGTCTGGGGCTTCCTGCCTCCACCCGGCACGCGCGAGTTGGGCCAGGTTCTGATCGGCATCTTTACGGTTGCCGGTCTGCTGCTCGGCATATACTTTGTCGCGATCGGTTCCCTTTCGGCTGACGTTGCGGACGAGCATGAGGCCAATACCGGGAAACGCCAGCAGGCGTTGATCAGCGGCTTCGGCATGTTCGCCATCAAAGCCGCCGGCGCTTTAATGACGCTGGTAACCGGCATCTATCTCGACCTCATTGCGTTCCCCAAAGGAGCACCGGTTGGCGAGGTACCGCTGGAGAAAGTGCACGCTTTGGGATATTTCTCTGCCGGCTTTTGCCTGCTGGGCGCCCTCCTGGTAATGGGGGTCGTCTCCCGATTTGACGTGTCCATCACCAAACAACGAGAAATCAATCAGCGCCTACAGCGCATGATGAAAGCCGAGACGAAAGAGTCTGCGGCCGCCGCCGCAAGCCAATAGGCAGGAGCCACTATGTTAGTCATCTCACAACAAGCCTGGGTCACCTCTGACACAGACACCCTCGCCCACCATGTTGAGCACCTCGTTTCGCTGGTTCGCCGGCGCCAGCTCGAGCCCGTCGAGGAACTGCTCGTGCTGCTGCCACACGGCACCGTAGAAGCTGAACCCGTCGCGGCTGACCAGCTCTGGTCGGCACTCGGATCGATTGCCTCGGTACAGGGCGTGATGCTCGCCGGTTCAGCGGTTGTCGGCAGCAGCGAGGAGACGTCGACCGTCGGCTTCCTGCTGTCCGCCAACGGAGAACCGCTGCTGACAACGGCCAAGGTCTCGCCAGACCTGGTTACCGGCATCAGCGACAACGCGACCTCAGCGCTGGGACAGCCGGCTGAATTCAAAACCGCCGTAACGGGTTTCGGGCAGGTGGGCATTCTGCCGGGCGAGGACATTCTCTCGCCGCATCTGACGCGGGCGCTGGTCTGGGCCGGCGCTGAAATCATCCTCAATCCCGTCGCCGAAGTCAGCGATCACCTTTTTCCAGGTCGTGAGACCGCTCGGGTTGCCAGAGCCTGGGAAAATACGGCGTTTGTTGCCGTGGCCAGTGCTACCGGCGGCGCTCTGGGTTCACCGGCCTGCAGCCGACTCGTCGACTTCAACGGCTACAGCACCGTAGCCGAGGGTGATGCCGATATTTTTATTCCCGATCTGGACATCGAGCGACTCCGCCGGCGGCGTAGCGCGATTGTTGCGGTGCAGCCGCTTCATCTACGCGCGAACCTGTACGCCGATGGATATGACAAACTGATTGCGGCCCGACCGGAGCCGCTGGGAAAGCCGCCGAAGAATCGAGTCGAGTGGATTGCGGAAGGCCAGCGACGAAAGGCGCTAACGCCCCCGTCGGATAAGCCTGGACGCATCGAGCAATACGACGTGCTGCTGACCCAAACCGTCAGCAAAATTATCCAGCGCACCGACGACGCGGTGGCGCTGCGCCGCGAGAACACCGAGCATGCGATGACGCTCGCCGGGCGCATGGCGGTCAGCCCCGGTATCAAGCTGGTGGTGATGGGTGAGTTCTTTATGCACGGCCAGGGCGGCCACGGCTTTCGTTCACCGGTGACGCTGCAGCGCCTGGCGATCCGCTATCCGGGTCCGGAACTGGAGCTGCTGCAGGATTTTGCACTCAAGCACAAAACTTATGTTTGTGGCTCAACCTTCGAAATCGACGACAAGCTGCCCGGGCATGTCTTCAATTCGGCGTTCATCCTCAACGACACCGGCCAGCTCATCCACCGCTACCGGAAAATCCAGTGTGCCGACGTCTGGGGATCGCTGCCCGACACCACTCCGAGCAGCATCTACGAACGCTACCTGGACACCTACGGCTATGACTTCCTATTCCCGATCGCCGACACGCCGATCGGCCGGCTGGGCACCATGGTGTGCTTCGATCAGGCGCACCCCGAAATCGCCAGAATGCTGACCAAGTATGGTGCGGAGATCATTGTTCACCCGTCCTCGGAAGGCCACGGCAGCGGCCGCGACGGTTGGGACGCCGCGCGCGCAACGCGCGCGTTCGAAAATACTGCCTACGTGGTATCAGCTATGCCCGGCGGCGAATACTTCAACCCGAGCAGCGGTGCCCTGCCTACAACGCAGATGCGCGGCCACTCCCGCATCATCAACTTCGACGGCAAAGTGCTGGGCGTTGCGGACGGCCCCGGTGCCTGCATCCTGACCGGCACCATCGACCTGAAGGCGCTGCGGCGGGCCAGGGCCAACGCGATGACCAATCTGCCCCTGTGGGACGACCCGGAGGTCTATGCCCACGCCTACGCGGGAGACGTGGGCTTACCCAACAACCTTTGGGGTGATGATCCGATGGAAAACCCCTATGTCGGCCTCGGGCCCCTCAAAGAGCGGATCAAGAGTTTCTACGAGCGCGGCATCTTTGTTCGCCCCGCCGGCATGGACGGGGACGCGGTTCCACCTTCGAGCAAGGTTTATGGCCCCGCCCTCAAGCCGAAGGCCAAACCCAAAGAGTCGACCCGACTGGCGGACCAGGAAAGGCTGGACGGCGAGTCGATTCAGATCTAGCGACCCGCTGAAAGTCGCCCTGCTGCCCCGCGGCGACTATCCATCCACCGCCTGTCCCGGAACGTCTGCGGATGAGGCTTCGAAGCTCAAGCCGATACGCTGCGCGGTCTCGCGCAGCATCGGCAGCACCTGCTGACGCTCAGACGAACGGGTCACGGCCTTGCGGACAAAGCGCACGCTGAGGCTAGCCAGGATCTGGCCGCGCGCAAAGACCGGCACGGCAATTGCGCCCCACTTGATGGCGTGATGCTGCACCCGGCTGGTATCGAAACCGAGCTCGCGGATCTTCATGAGCTGCTGTGAAACGCCCGAGGTATTCCGAGCGCGAAAATCATCCGGGTTGCGAGATTTTTGCAAAATCTGAATCAGCATGTTGCGCTGCTCTCCCGAGCAGTGGGCGAGGTAGACCCGGCCCGTAGCGGTCGAGAGCAGGCCAACGCGCCGGCCCGCCAGCGATCGGCGAACCACCAGGGGGCTTTCGGGATCGGTCGTTTCGCGCAACACCATCGAGGGCCCCGACAGTGTGGCGATAGCAATTGGCCAGCGCAGCTCAGCACCAAGCTTCCGCATATGAGGTTTGGCGCAGACCGAAACCCAGGTCTCCTGTTCAAACCCGCAGCTTAGAGCAAGCGCCCGCTCGGCGGGCCGATACATATTGGAGTTGGGGTCGTTGAGCACCACCCCGGCGACGCAAAGCGTCTGGAGCAAGCGGTAGCAGGTCGGCCGAGGCAGCTCAAGCGCGTCAGCAAGCTCAGAGTTGCGAGCTTCCCCCAGCGCGTTCAGCTTCTCGAGCACAGCGATCGCTTTGAGGGTGGTTTTGCTGACTCTGACTTTTTCCGTCAACGCGGCTTCGCCTGAATTCCGAGTGCGGTCCAGCAAACAGTGCCACGAAGGCGCCAGCGGTGCCAGCGAACCAAACCTTGCTTCCTCAGCCGTTGCCTGCGGTTGCCGCTGTCTGGGTCGTCGGTGCAGCGATGCTCAAGCGGTGGGTTAGCGCCAGGAGCAGAAGCAGACACACGCCCGAAGCGGTCAGCGCCACTGCTGTGCCGGCAGAGCGAGCAACCGCCCCCCACAGCAGGCCGCCGCCCGCGAGACACGCAGTGCCAACGGCAAATACGAACGAAAGACCTCGACCACGCAGTGCTTGATCAAGCTGAAGCTGGGCGGCCACCATGATGCTGTTGGAGCAAAACATCCAGCTTGCGCCGATAACCGCGAGAAGCGGCCCAGACTGCGTCGGGCTGTCTGAAGCACCAAACATCATCATGCCCAGCGCACAAACGAATAGCCCGGTTGAAAGCCGCCTATTAAGACGCTGATGACCGAACCTGCTGATGAGCACCAGTCCAAGGAGAGAGCCAACCCCAAAGCATGCGTACATCAACCCGTAGGTACGGCTGTCGCTGAATTGAACGGCCATCAGTGCCGGCACTGCGGCCGAGCAGGCAAAAAATGAACCGAGTCGAATGAGGATATTACGTTTCCAGCGCGTTATCGCAGCAAACATCAGTCCTTCTTTGACTGCGCCCAGAAATTCCTGGCGAATGTTGTCGGGCAGCTGACGCGCGGGCTGATACCTCAACTGCAGAAACAGCAGCACGATCAGCACCATCAGCACCGTGTTCAATGCCAACACGGTGCTCACACCAATGGTCGCGATCAAAAGGCCGGCCAGGGCCGGCCCAAGGATCCGCGAACTCGTTTGCGCCATGCTGTTGAGGCTGACGGCGGCCGGAATTTGTTGGCTTTCCACCAGATCTGGGATCAGCGTAGCCACGCCAGGCATTCGTAGAGCCTGCCCCATGGCAACCAGTGGCAAAAAGGTCAGCAGCAGCAGCGGGGTCATCCGTCCGCTCACGGTTACCGCCAGCAGCAGAGCAAGGCTTACCGCAAGCCAGACATGGGTCCAAACCATCACGCGCCGTCGGTCGGCAAGGTCGGTCAGCACGCCGGCGGGAATTACCAGCAGCACAATCGGCAGCTGCAGCGCCGTATAGACCGAAGCCACCAGCAGCGGATCAGCGTCTGTCATGACGCGCATCTGCCACGCGCACACAACCTCCGTCATCCAGAACGCCATTAGCGACAGACCGTTGGCTACCCACAGCGCACTGAAGCCTGGACTGCGCAGGGGCGTGAGGAAGCCAGGGGGTGTGCTTGTCTCGTTCACGGGCGCACAAGCTAGACCATATAGCGCCGCTGCTTCGCACATCACACAAGGGAATGCCACAAAGTGAAACAGGCGCATGGCGATGGGAAGTCACATAGTGAAACGGCGGTAACCTTACTTGTGAGCGTGAGAAAGCCACTGCTACGCTGACTCGCTCCAATCATCGATTTTATTTTCGGGCGCGCAGCGCATCATAAACGGAGGCTTTATCCGGATGAAAACAATATCTTGCTTGACGCCGATCACAACGCTGGCTCTGGGAATTGCCCTGGCGCTGCCGGTCAGCCAACCGGTCATTGCGCAGGACGAAGACAGCCTGCTTGAGGAGATCACGGTGACTGCGCGCCGGCGTGACGAGTCCCTGCTGGACATACCGTTGACGGTCTCTGCCTTCACGGCGGACGCGATCGAGAAGGCGGGCTTTAATACGATCAATGATCTGATCACGGCCGTTCCTGGCGTTACATACGAAAGCTTCGAGGCCGAGGGTCGAGGCGAGTCGGCTAGCTTCCGCGGCGTTTCGACAAACACCGGCGACCCAACGTTGCAGAATTCGTCGAAATTCATCGATGGGGTCTATGTATCGGGATCGCTCTACACCGTCTTGCTGGACGACCTGGAGCGCGTGGAGGTCATCAAAGGACCCCAGAGTGCGCTCTTCGGCCGCGCCACCTTTTCCGGCGCCATCAACTACATTACCAAGAAGCCTACGAACGAACTCCGAGGTAATCTCCGTGCCTCGGTCGCCGAACAAAGTCGGTACCAGGTCAGCGGCACGGTCTCCGGACCGATCGTCGAGGACACGCTGTTCTTCCGCGCCAGCGCCGGTACGTTCAGCCAGGGCAGTCCCTATAACAACATCACCAACGGGGATGAGATGGGTGAGCAGGACATTGATTCCTTTTCCGGAGCCCTGCGATGGACCCCCAACGAAAACCTGACCGCTGACCTCACGCTGATGTACGCTGACGCATTCTTCGGCGAGGCAGCTCGCGCCACCACGCCGCTGAACATGGGTGAATTGGACTTTCCCCTGGACTCGGTCATCGGCGGAAACGTTGACCAGCTCAACAACCCCGGCCTCGATTCCGAAACTTTTCGAGCGAACCTGGCCGTCAACTACCAGCTGGATAACGGCTACAACCTCGACTTCATCGCCGGCACCGGTAAAGAGGAAACGACGAACGAAACCGACGGCAACTACGATCCGAACGTCGTCAGCTTTCTGTCGTTCCTGTGTAATGCCGGTCCTTTTGTCGGCCCGGACTGCAGCATCTTCCAAACCGTCGTGGACCGCGAGCTGCAATCCGACTTTCTCGAGTTCCGGGTGACTTCACCGGATGAGGGTCCGCTGCGCTGGCTGGCCGGCATCTCTTACTTCGACGAAGACTTCGACCAGGCGCGGCTGCGAAACTTCCGGCTGCCGCCCGAGTTTAAAAATTCCAATAACTTCTCGGTTTTCGGCTCGGTTTCGTATGACTTCACCGACCAGTGGACCCTGTCACTGGATGCCCGATTCCAGCAGGAAGATATTGAAGTTTCCGTACCGGAGACCGGCCTGAATCAGCAGGATGACTTCGATTCATTCCTGCCTCGTTTGCTCGCGGAGTATCAGCACAGCGAAGACACGTTGTTCTACTTCAGCGCTGCCAAAGGGAACAAGCCCGGCACCTTCAACCCCTCAGCGCCGCCAGAGTTTTTGACCGTGGATGAAGAGGAGATGTGGAGCTATGAGCTGGGCGCCAAGATGTCCGGCATGGACGGCCGGCTCAACTTCCAGGGCGCCTTCTACTACATCGACTGGACCGATCAGACTTTCCGCTTCAATGACCCCGATCCGCAGTTCGGGAGCTATTTTATCAACGCCGGTGAGACTGAGGTCGTGGGCCTGGATCTGTCGCTGGTTGCCAGCCTGACGGAAAACCTGAGCGCCACGCTCGCCTACAGCTGGATCGACGCGGAGTTTCAGGTGTTTGAATCGCTCAACGCGGTTGACGTGATCGGCACCGCCGACGTGTCCGGTAACCAGACCCCACGAACCGCGGAAAACTCCGCTTTTGCCTCGCTGCAGTATTCGGCGCCGCTCAACGCATTTGGCAGCAACACCGAGTGGTTCGCCCGGGGTGACGTGAGCTATCGGGACGAAATGTTTATCGACGAGATCAACCTTGAAACGATTGAAGCGCGGACCCTGGTGAACCTGCGGGCCGGCATCGACACCGGCAAGGTGCGATTCACCGTTTTTGTTGAGAACGCCACCGACCAGGATGCCCCAACCTCCGGCTTCCGCTTCGGTCAGGTCGCCCTCGTCGGCCTGCCGATGCCGAGACAGGTTGGCGCAACGGTGACGGTGGCGTTCTAAATATACGCCACGAAACTTCGCCGGCTTCACCGTTGCCGCTGCAGCCGCAGCGGTGCGGCCGACACACTCATAACGGATAGACCGATGACCCAAGTCGCAACCCAGATTCCCACCGACGATACGCAGCCCATGCTACCGGCCGTTAAGCGTTTCATCAGCCAGCTTCGCGACCTGCACGCCAATGAGCCCGATGAGGCGATTCGCTGGAGCGCAGCCGCAGAGCGTTTGCAAGAGCTTCTGGCGGATCCAGAAGTGAAAGCCCACGCCCGAAACTGGCCCACCAGCCCAGCCAAGCTCGGCCTGGAAGGGAAACACGCCAACCTGATCTTTTATCAGGATCCTGACTATGGCTTTGTGATCAACGGTTTGATCAAAAAACCAGCGGCCAAAACCACCATCCACGACCATGGCAGGTCCTGGACCCTCTACGGTGTGCTCGACGGAACCGAGTCGGTGCTTCGATTTCGCCGCACCGATGGGGGGGCGCCCGGCGATCTGCCCCAACGTGCGGAAGTGGAGGCCACCGAAACCGTCCATGTCGGCGAGGGTCACGTGGACTGTATTGCACCTTGGGAAATCCACGCCGAATACAATGACGACAAAGCAACGTCGACCGCTGTGATCGTGCGCAGCCAGAAGAGCGGTACCTTCATCCAGAATATCTTCTATCAGAAGGATAACTCGGTGGAGCAGTACCACGGCCCGGAGCAGATTCCCTATAACTTCGGCTGAACGCCGAGGCCGCTGCAGGAGTCAATACCGGAGTCTTTGACCTTGTCTGAACGCGTCTTTCCTCTACCCGGCCCGTTCAAGATCCATCGAATTGTCGAGATGGAGGGGGCGTTCTTGCAGCCAGGAACCCTCTTCCCGGACGCGACACCCGAGGCCGTAAAGGCCACAGAAACCGCCCAAAACCCCAAACTCTACGACCCGATCAGCGATCGGCTTGTCATGTCTTTCCAGATGTTTGTGGTACAGACGCCAAGCAGCACCATCCTGATCGACGGCAGCGTCGGCAACGACAAAGAGCGGCCCCGCAACCCACCGTGGCATCGACTCAACGGCCCGTTTCTCGCTGACCTCGCAACGCTAGGGCTAAAGCCGGACGATATCGACATGGTGATCTGCACCCATCTTCATGCGGACCACGTCGGCTGGAATACACGGCTGGAAAACGGTAGCTGGGTGCCGACTTTCCCCAAGGCTCGCTATGTGTTTGTGCAAAGCGAGGCGTCCTACTGGCGCCAGGTGCTGGCGGAAAATCCACCTGACCTGGTGAATCACGGATCCTGGGGCGACAGCGTTGAACCCATTTTCCAGGCGAATCAGGCCACGGAAGTACCGGGCGACTATGAGGTCGAGGAAGGCGTACGACTGGTCAGCGCACCCGGCCACACGCCGGGCAACGCGGTGGTCAGGCTGGAGCAAGACGGCGAGCGGGCCTACGTGACCGGCGATGTCATCCATCACCCGATTCAGGTTGAGCAGCCCCGCTGGTCATCCTGTTTCTGTTCGGACCCTGAGCAGGCGTCGCAGACACGAGTGGCCATGCTCGACACGATCGCCGATGAGGAGGCGTGGCTGCTGCCCGCGCATTTCCCAACTCCGACCGCTACGCAGATTCGACGGGGCAACGCGGGCTTTCAGATGGTACAAGGGTACTGAGACCGCGGTGCCCGACCGCAACAAAGTGTTATGACAACGAATGACGAAGGGTTTTACCAGCCATGAGCACAGGAATCAGCCGACGAGGATTTATTAAGGCAGGCGTCGCCGCGGGACTGACGACCCGGATCGCCGGCGCAAGCACGTTGAAGTCCAAGCCGGACGTTATCGTCATCGGCACCGGGCTGTCGGGACTCAATGCAGCCAGCCTGCTCGAAGAGATGGGCGCCAAGACCCTTTGCCTGGAAGCGCGCCAGCGGCCCGGCGGACGGCTGTTCAGTCATCCGACCGTCACCGGCAACCCCGAATGGGGTGGCGACTCTATCCTCGGCGGCTACGCCCGCATGCAGGACACCGCCCGGCGCCTGGGGATCAAGCTGATCGACCACCAGGGACGGCGCGAGCTGTCGCCGGAGGCACACAGCGACCCCAAGCGTGTGGAGCTGGCGCTGGGCGGCAAGCTCATCTCCCGGGATGAGTGGCCCAATCATCCGCTGAACGCGATGCCTGAAGGCGCGCGGAATCGCTTTCCTGGCCGGGGTTTTTTCCAGGGCGAGATCGGCAAACAGAACCCGCTGGCGTCTTTTGCCGACTGGATGAAACCCCAGAGCGCGAAATATGACCGCTCCGCCTACGAGTTCTTTAAAGAGCAAGGCTGGAGTGATGCAGCCATCGAACTCAACTACAACACCAACGTTCAATACGGCACCTCAGCCCACGACGTTTCGATGCTCATGTGGTTCTTTGTGCAGGCCTGGTTCAAGCTGCAGGGTGACGTCGCCCGCGTCGCCTACAAAGTCGACGGGGGAAATCAACGCTTCCCCGAGACGATGGCCAACGCGCTCGATGGCGGCGTTCATTACGATAAACAGGTGGTCGGCATTCGCTCCGGCAAGACCGAGGCTGAGGTTCACTGCCATGACGGCAGCGTCTACAAGGCGGGACGGGTGGTTTGCTCAATGCCCATACCGACCATGCGCTGGGTTAAGTTTGATCCGCTGCTGCCGCCGGCGAAAGCAAAAGCCATCCGCACCGTACAGGTTCAGCGAATCACTAAGGTGGTGATGGTGCCCAAAAAGCCGTTCTGGGAAGAGGACGGACTTAGCCCGGCGATGTGGACCGACACGGAGGCCGGCGAGGTGCGGGCGCTGCGCGAAGGCGAGGATTCGAACGACGTCACCTGCCTGATGGCCTGGGGACGCGGACACCTGGCAGATCGACTTGATACCTATGGTGATGAAGTGGCGATGCAGCGGGTGATGGCAGCCTACGAAAAGCTCCGCCCTGCGGCCAAAGGACAGCTTGAGCTGGCCGGCATCAAGTCCTGGCAGTCTGATCCCTTTGCCGGCGGCGACTGGGCGATCTGGGGGCCGGGCCAGGTTACCGAAAGCCTGCCGGCGCTCATCGAACCCGCCGGCCGGGTCCATTTCTGCGGCGAGCATACGGCGACCAGCAATCGAGGCATGGAAGGCGCCATGGAGTCCGGCGAGCGTGCGGCCTTCGAGGTGGCGAAGCTGCTCTCATGAGCTCGGAGAATCCTCGGCGGCCAGCCCGCCACTTGGGCAACGCTGGACCGCGAAGGCGCTGATGGCGGCAACGCCTCTCAAGAGCGTCTATCGGCCGACGCATGACGAAGCCGCCCGGCAGCGCTTCGTCGGCGCGCTGAAAGGCTATCTTAACGGCCCGCTGGAGTCGCGTCTGGCCGAGCACTACGACCGCGTCATCAAACCGGCTTATGTCGAAAAGCATGGCCGGAAGCCGCAAGACCGGAACGAGGGCACCGAGGCCTTCGCCGACGATCATCTTTTTCAGCTTTGGGGCAGCTCGGTCTTTGCCTCGCAGGACTTGATGTGGGAATCGCTCAACCAGACCTGCAGCCGGCTGCTGCCCGAGTTTGAGGCGCGCCGTCATGCGCTGGCTGGCCGGGTAACACGGGGCTCGCTCGAGCTGGATGACGCGCTCGTCCCTCCAGACCCGATTCGCCAAGTGGAGATTCACCGCCAACCTGGCGGCTATTTCGGCCGACCCGGCGATACCAGCCTGCGCCAGGGCATGGACTATCTCGGCACCGGTGAACTGTACATGGCGGCCAAGGGGATCTCCGAAGTCGGACGAGCCGGTGAACCCGGCATGGGGCGCTTTTTGCTCGGCGCCATGCAGCGACGATTTCCCGAGCTTGAGCCTGCGAAGATCCTCGATCTGGGCTGCGGTGCCGGTATCCAGACCATCGCTTACCGGGAAGCATTTCCCGAGGCGGAGCTCTGGGGCGTCGATCTGTCCGCCCCGTTTCTAAAGTTTGCTCACGTATGGGCGGAGGATCAGGGGCTGGCGATTCACTACCGTCAGGCCGACGCCCGGGATACGGGTTTCCCCGACGCCAGCTTCGACCTGATCATCACCCATATCCTCTTTCATGAAACCTGGCATGACGTGCTGCCGGGGATCATGCGCGAGGCCCACCGTCTGCTCAAACCCGGCGGCCTGTTTTTTAACGGAGATACGCCCTACCAGCCGGCGCGACTGTCGATCCCCAAGCAAGTCACCAACCACTGGCAGGTGGTGAACAACGGTGAGCCCTTCTGGACCGGCTATGCCGACACCGACATGCGGCAGGCGCTCATCCACGGCGGCTTTCAGCCTGACCAGGTGTTTGCCGAATACGAGCCGCTTGGGACCGGCGAGACCTACGTCTTTGGCGGGATCAAAGGCTGATGGCGTTAGAAGATGACCGACCATTTCAGCTCCCGCGTCCCGAGCAGCTGGAAGCGCTATCACCGGATCAAGTCGTCGCGGTTGTATTGCGCCTGGCGATGGAGCTGAGCGTGCTTCGAGACCGTCTCAGAACGCACGAGCAGCTGCTGGCCGAGCATAACCTGCTGTCGCCTGAATCCGTTGATGGCTATTCGCCCTCCAGGGAAGAGGCGGCGGCACGCATGGATGCGGGTCGCAAACTGATCGAACAAATCATTGGCGACCTGAGCAGCTAACGGATAATGAGCAGCAATCCCGGCAAAGGACCGACTCGTGAGTAGGCAGGTATTTTACGGCTGGTACGTGCTCGGCGGACTGTTTATGGTCTACGCCGTATCCAACGGCATTGCCAACTTTACCTTACCGCTGCTCTATCCGTCGCTCATGGAGGAGTTTGGCTGGAATCAGGCGGAGATCACGCGACCGGCCGCGATCAAGTTCATGTTTGCCTCAGCCTATAATCTGGCGGTGGGTTTTCTGCTCGATCGCTACTCGCCGCGTCCACTGATGGCTGCCGGCGCCGTGATCATGGCGACCGGCCTAGCGTCCATGATCTTCATGGATTCGCTAGCCTATTTCACGGGTGCTTACCTCCTGCTCGCCTTCGGTTTGGCTCTTTGCGGCCTCGTGCCGTGTATGGTCACTGTCAGCCGATGGTTCACAGTCTATCGGGGCCGAGCTGTAGGCATCCTGCTCATGGCGTCCAGCGCCGGCGGCGCAGTGCTGCCGCTGGTGATCCGCGGCCAGCTGTCGGAGGAAGACTGGCAGGCGGCGCTGCTGACGCTATCGATTATCGGTTTCGTCGGCCTGCTGCTGCCGGTGCTGTGGCCGGTGCGCACCCGGCCCTCTGACCTGAGCACGACACCCGACGGTCTGGCCACGGCTGATGGCAACCCGCAACAGAGTGAACCGGTCGGCATCTTTGGCGGCGCCTCGCTGGCGACCGTCGCCCGTATGCCGGTTTTTTACCTGCTGCTGATCGCAACGGGCATCCTGTGGTTCTGCATCACAGGCGTACTGCAACACCAGGCGCTGTACCTGGGACGCGACAACGGTCTTGACGGCGGCACTCTGGCGCTTGTGTTCAGCGTATTTTTCTGGTGTTCCATAGTCGGGAAATTCGCCTTTGGCTGGCTAAGCGATCATTTCGCCAAGGTGAACATTATGCTGCTCGCGGTGGTTAACCTGATGGTTGGCCTGATGATTCTTCGGTTTATCGAATCCGCTGACCTCAAGCTCGTTTACGTGTATGCCGCGGTGTATGGCATCGGCTTTTCGGGTGCGTTCACCATGATCCAGCTCATGATCGCTGAGCTGTTTTCCGGCCCCACCTACGGCCGTATCCTGGGCATCTACGTGGCGGTCGACACCATTGCTGCTGGAATCGGCATCGCTGTCATCGGCGAAATCCGCGTGGCGTTCGACAGCTACCTCCCCGCGATTAACCTACTGCTTGCTCTGGTGGCGGTCGCCTTTACATGCGTTCTTCTGGTCAAACGCCTTAGCACGCAACGCCAGGCGGAGCTCGTCGAGGAGCCGCTGTCTAAATCGGCTTAGCTCACCTAAGTGAGGCCAGAGCCATGCGACAGGGTCAGCGAGATTTACCGTGTCCCTTTACTCTGATCCTATCCCTTCGGTGCCGACACGCCGGGGGCAACGATGCGAAAAAGGTCCGCTGTCAGCCGTGTTCTCGTGCTGTAAATCACGCTGCGGCCGCCGTCCGTCAGCTCGAGGTTCGCCGACTCACGGAGAACGGGTTGCTCCAGCTCCTGCAGACGCTGGAGCTCGTTGTCGCGCCATGACACCAGCGATTGCCGACCGTCATCGTCCAGGACAACGGCAAACACCGTGGCATCCCGAATCAGCCAGTTGCCCCAGTGGTGTGGCGCCAGCGTAACGGGTAGGGGCGACAGCGTGGTGCCCTGACTCAAGGTGAGTGCGCCCCCACCCAATTGACTGAAAACCACCGCCGGGTCGCCGTCCTCCTGTTCGAAAACCTGCGCATAGAAGCCGCCGCTCACGCTGATCTGTTGGCTGCTGCGGGATTCAAGATCTTCCAGCCAGACCTCCCAGCGGCCGGTGCGATCCGACGCCACCAGCAGTTTTTGGTCGGAGTAGTACACCGGCACGCGATTGTTGCCTGGCAAATCCACCCGTGTGATTTCACCGGAGTCGACGTCGATCAGCACGACGGCGCTAGCCCCGTCCGAACGACGTTCCGCAACAAGCGTTCGGCAGTCGGGCGACCATTTCGGTGTCTCAACACTACCGGCGGAAAACGCGGTGAGCGGAGTCGACGATTCCAAGACCTCGTCGGGCCTTGAGGTCTGCTGAGTCAGCCAGAGCTGCGGCCGACCACTGCGTGTCGACACAAACGCCAGCCGACGCCCATCGCGACACTGCGCCGGATTATAGTCGTACCTCGTCGACGAATAGCGCGTCGCAACCTCTCCGCTTTCCAGCGAAAGCTCCACCAGGTTGGCCTCCGCCCGCCACCACTCAAAGACGAGCTCGTTGCCAGCCAGCGCCGGTGAACGCACGATGCCTTCCGAGACGGTCGCCCAACGGGTTCCCGGGCCCGCGCTGCCATAACGCCAAAGCCCCGCCCCGCCGGCGTCGGCACGGGCAACCACCAGTTCGGTATCGTCGACGAACGCCAAGCCGGTGACCTCCACCGCCGACGCCTCCACGGGGCTTGGGGCGTCCTGCGGCTGATCGAGGTCCTGGACCAGCACGGAGCCAATGCCGGGCGTGATGTAGGTGGACAGCGAAGAGGGTGTGCCGGCCCGGAAGAAAGCGAGATAGCGACCCGACGGCGAGAGCGCCGGGTAAAGGTCACCCACGCTGCCGACCGGCGGCGCGCTCAGCCGCTGCCAGCCGCTGCCGTCTGTCGCGGACCGGTACAGCGCGAAGGGCGCACCTGGCTCCGGTCTGTCCGACCAGATCACTGCTTGGCTGTCGTTCGACCAAACCATGCTGCCGTCGTTGCGAGCGACACACTGCCGCAGCAGCATGTCGCTACCGGAAGGCACGGAACGAAGCCGAATTTCGCAGCTTGGCTCCAGCTGTTGGTACAGGAGCCAGTTGCCGTCGGGAGAGGGAACGCCACCCTCGACGCCAGGCCCGGCGACACGGTTGCTTGAACCGGGTTTCGTCAGCTGCAATTCACACAGAAATGAGGCGCTGTTTTCCTGGCAGGTGTAGAAAAGCCCATCACCGGCCGCCGCCTTCTTGGGGTGCAGCTCAAAACCCAGCGCCGTGGTGACGGGCTTGGACGCGGCGCTGATCTCCAAAGGTGGGGGCATCGGTGTCTCGAGCCAGCGAAGAAGCAAGGTCAATCCAGCCACTAAGGCGGCAGCCAGCAACATCGCAGGACCGAGCCGCCAGCGAAACTCCTTCAACGCCGCGCTCTCCGTATCGGCCGCGACCGGATCGGGCTCCAGCAGGCGATAGCCACCTTTGCGCACGGTCTCGATAAAAGTCTCATCGGGCGCCAGCCGCCGAAAAGCGGAGCGAAGATCGAAGATGACGCGGTTCAACGCATCATCCCCCACAACGGCACCCCGCCAGACCTGTCGAAAGAGCTTCTCTCGACTGACCACCTGCCCGCGGCCTTGCCACAACACGTCGAGTACCTGGCAGGCCCGCGGCTCGAGCGCTTCAAATCGGTCTCCCAGCACGAGCTTATGCCCTGCGAGATCCGCGATGACCGGGCCGATGGTGCGGGGTTCGTTCACTGAGGCGTCTCTGACGATTGGCGCCGGCGGACAGTCGATGTCAGCAGAATCACCTTTCCCAAGGTAATCCCAAGGCGTTCCCAAGGCTTCGGGAAGCCCGCCAGGCTACGGTGCTGACTGACTTTTTTCTCAGCAAGGCGCCCCGGAGGTTGTTCTGAAATCATCTAGTGCAAACGCCGCCCTAGTTTGGCTGGCGATCCTGGTCAGCTTGGGTTCGCCCGACCCAACCGAAGCCGAAACGAGTCGAACCATCATCAACGCCCATGTTATCGGGCCCGGAGGGCAGACGGCAAAATCGAACGTGGTGATCCAAGACGGTGTCATCGCGGCGGTGGTCCCCAGCACCGAAGCGGACGTCCAGGTGACAGGTCGCGTGATCGACGGCAAAAACGGGTATCTGATCCCCGGGCTCATCGATACCCATGTGCACCTGGACCATCCACAGCTGTTGTCAGTTTTTCCGGCGTGGGGCGTTACAACGGTCGTCAATATGCGAGGCCGGCCCTCTCATCTCGCGCTTCGCCAGCGGCCAACCCCCACGATCACCGCCGATTTTGTCTCCGCTGGCGACTACATCGATGGCAACCCGCCAAACATGCTGCCCATGAGCTTTGTGGAGACGCCCGAGGACGCGGCAACCTTGGTGCGTCATCAGATCCGCCAGGGCTTCGATTTCGTAAAGATCTATTCAGAGCTAAGTCGGCCGCAGTTTCAGGCGATTTGTCAGGCTGCCAAGGAGCTGGGGGTCGCGGTGGCTGGCCACATTCCGGACAGCGTCGGGCTGGACGACCTCAAAGAGTGCCCTTTGGTCAATATTGCGCACGGCGAACAGCTGGAAAAAATTATCGATAGCTATGACGACACCTCGCTCGAGAATCTGGCCCGAGAGCTTCGATCCTCCAACCAGACGGTGACCGCCAACGGCGCGCTGATGATCGCCATGTCGAATCAGCCGGAGGCACTGGATGAGCTGCTGGCGCAGCCCTACAAGCCCTTGCTTCACCCCTCCCTGCTGCAGGCCTGGCGACCCGGTTTCAACCGCTACCAGCGCCGTGACCAGGCCTGGGTTGGCCGGATCAGGGCCGCCAACGAGCGGCTTGCAAAGGCGTTACCCTTCCTATCGCAGGCGCAGGTGCTGGTGGCCGGAACCGATACGCCGGTGGCCGGAGCATGGCCCGGCCAGTCACTCCATGAGGAGTTGATCTGGCTGACCGGTAAGGGAATCAGCCGGGCAGCAGCCCTGGACGCGGCAACGGTTCATGCCGGCAGGCTGGTCGAGCGCCTGTCTCCGGCTCGGGTTCCGGTGGGTCAGGTTCGTCCGGATTTTCAGGCAGATCTGGTTCTTCTCGAACGCAATCCGCTGGAGGATCTCAGCAATCTCGGATCCGTCAGCGGCATCATGCTCAACGGCCGTTGGTTCACACGCGGCGAAATTGACGAGCACCTCGAGAAAATCCGCTCGCGCAATCGCGACCTTGCGCCGATGGTCAGTCAGTTTGAACGGGGCCTGTTTGCGAATGATCCACAGGCCATGGACGAGGCCCAGCAAACCAGCGGCGGCGACCAGCTTCTTGCTCAGTACCCCGCCTTTTTCATCGCCCGCGGGTGGCTGCTCGACTCCCGCAAGGAGCTGCGGCTCAGAGCGCTGGATCTTTTCCGACGCTACGCCATCATGTATCCGGACGTGCACAGCGCGCACTTCATGTTGGGCGAAGCGCTGGCAAGCCAAGGTGATCTGCAGGGCGCCAAGGCCGCCTGGCAAAAAAGTCTCGAGCTGCACCCGTGGTACCCGCCAGCGCGTGCCAGATTAAAATTGGAATAGCGATTCCTAAGCAGCAGGTTTGGTCTTATTCTTAGCTGCCCGCAATAAAGGGTAACCCGGGTAGTGAACCACCGACTCCATGAAAACCCATAGAAGCCCCGTCTCTGGGGCGAGACTTTCCCCTGCAGCACTTTCAGCGGCCAGGCTCACTCTCGTGGGTTTGCCCTCATGATTCGATTGCTCAAGTTCAGCGACATTGTCGAGTCGCCCCTCTTCCAGGTGGGGCTTGTTGTGTTTTGGTTGCTGTCGGCCACTGCCATCAACGCCCAAACGCCGGAGCCGCGCGAAGATGCAGCCCAGGAAGCCATCAGGCTGTTCAAGCTTGAGGGAAGCGAGAACATCGATACGGAAGGCCTACCGGTCACCGATAGGGACATTGGGGCGGCGGCGACCGTTCGCGATGATCTCCAACGTCAGCAGGCAGAAGTGCGGAAACAGACTCAGGCTATCTATGCCAGGGCCAAAGCTGAAAACCGGGCCTTTACCGCCGCAGAAAAGAGACTGCTGCAGGCGCTTTCGCTTGAGGACAAGCGGCTGACTGAACAGCTGATAACCAGCGCTGAGCCTTCACAACGTGACGAATCGGCTGCGCGTCGTCAGGAACTGGCGCTGGAGATCGGCGCAGCGCTCGGACTTACCCACACGTTAAAGGTGATGAGCGATGCGGCCCTGGGTAAAGCGCTCGAAGTGCTGGAGGACACCAACGCGCCGCGGGCCGAAGTGTGGCGGGCAGAAGCCCAGCAGCGCCTCGGGCCAACCCAAATCGCCATCTACGGCGGCGCGCAGAGCCGGCTCGATGACCTGGAGACGGTCCGAGCGTGGCTGGACACCTCGACCGGCCAAGCGATCAGCAGCGCCGCTCTCGGATGGCGAGATCGATTGCCCAGCAAACCCTTACCGGTCGAGCTTGAGCCCGCGAGATCAACACGCTACTTCGCCATTGCCAGCAGCGCCAGCTGGGGACAGTTTCTCTTCAGCACCCAGGGTTTTTTTGTCCATTTACCGGTGGTCGCCGATCAATACGGCATGACCAAACGCGAGTTGGCCGAATTGTGGACAGACGGTGTTGGCTACAGCCGCCGCGCCTTCGAACCCTTTGTGGCCCAGGCGATATTGCCTTACGTGTTCGGCGACGTGGATGAAGCCACGCTGGATGACTACATCGAGTTGTTGCAGTCCACCCCAGCACAACGGGTGTTTGCGCAGCTCAGCCGATCGGGCAGCCGCACCTCGTATGCGCTGCTCGAAGCCACTCTGCTTGTGCTGCAGGATTATGCACCAGCGCTAACGGAACCAGACCCAGCACAACCGCCTGACGAGGGCTGACACAACCGAGTGTCGAGCTACGCCTGTTCCCCGGGCAAACGCTGGATCTTGAGAACCGTCGCCCGTTTGCGATCCGCTTTGATCACCCGGATTTCGTAACCCTGCCAGCTGATGGTCTCCCCGATCTTGGGGATTCGCTCCAGCGTCTCGGTAACCAGCCCGCTGATGGTTGTCACGTCATCCTCAGGCTCCCAGGGAATGTTGAGCGCCAGGGAGATGGTGCGCAGATCGACCGTGCCGCGGGTGGTGAGGGACCCGTCATCGTTTTCCAGCAGATCTTTGGTGGGGCGATCGCTTTCGTCGCGAATGTCGCCGACAATTTCCTCCAGCACGTCCTCCAGCGTCGCCAGACCCTGGATGTCACCATATTCATCCACGACCATTGCGAGGTGGCGATGGCTGGTTTGGAAGGTCCTTAGCAGCTTCGGCAGCGGGAGCGTCTCCGGCACGATCAGCGTGTCGTGTTTCAGCTGCTCCCAGTCGACGCGTTGGTCCTCGTTGGCCAGCAGCCAGTATTGCAGCTCTTTGACGAAGATCACGCTGTTGATGTCCTGAAGTTTGCCGCTGGGTGAAAAGGGAAAGCGGCTGTGCCCCGTCTCCCGCGCCAGCGTGATCGCCTCCTCCCGGCTCATCGTGCCGGTAAGGTACTGGATCTCCGTTCGCGGCAGCATAACGTCGTGGGCCTGCAGCTGCTGCAGCTGGGTGGCACCGACGATCATGCCGGCGGTTCGCGGGCCGACCACACCCTCGCTCATACCAAGAAACGCCAGCAGCCGAATTTCTTCCGGTGAGGTCACCGGCGTCTCTTCACTCCGGCGCAGGGAGCGGGAGATGCGCTCACTCAGATAAACCAGCGGACGCAGCACGATGGTCAGCCAGTGAATGCCGTAGGCCACCGGGGTAGCCAGCGTCTGCGCATAACTCACGCCGAGCGTCTTCGGAATGATCTCGGTAAAGAGCAATACGGCCAGGGTGAACAAGATCGAAAACAGCCACAGCGTACTGGCATCGAACACGTTGCTGTAGCTGGCGCCGGCGACCGCCGCGCCCACGGTGTGCGCTGCGGTATTGAGGATCAGGATCGCCGCAATCGGCACGTCCATATTGGCTTTGAAGTCTGCCAGCAGAGTGCCTGCCCGCCGGCCGCTGCGGGCCAGTACCTCAACCTGTGGGCGGGTCACCGACAGGAGGACAGATTCAAAGATCGAACAAAGAAACGAGGCGACCAGAACAACGCTGACCGCGGTAATGAACAGAAGCATGTGGCCTCCGAGGCTGAGCAGACGCCTACAGTTTACTTGGGACGCGAAGTGCGGAGGAGGCCGGCAACCGCGATGGCGTCGGTCAGGAGGTACCGCCGCCCTGAGGCATCTCCGGCCCAAGGACCGGGCGGTCCCAGTCCTGTTGCGGTTCATCCTTTCGCCAGCTCAACACCGAGATGGTAAGAGCCGGCAGCATGGTGAGCGAAACGACGGCAGCGCCCAGAATGCCGAACAGGACGATAACTCCCACGCCGCGATAGAGCTCCGTGCCGGCACCGGGAATAAACACGAGCGGCGACAGGCCGCAGATGGTGGTCAGCGTCGACATGGCGATCGGCCTAAGGCGGGCTGAGATCGCCTCACGGACCGCTTCCAGCGCCGTAGCGCCGTGCTCCTTTATCTGCGTGATGGCCCGATCGACGATCAAAATCGGGTTGTTGACCACCGTACCCATCAGAATCAGAAATCCGAGCATGGAGATCATGTCAAAGGGCTGCTGCACCCCGGCAAAGCCCAGGCCCTTCAGTGCGGCACCCACGAGGTTCAAAAGCGCCAGCCCGACAATGCCCCCCGCAATACCAAGCGGTATGGTCGTCAGAATCAGCAGCGGATAGCCCCAGTGCTTGAAGATCGCCACCAGGAGCAGAAAGACAATCACCAGCGCTACGGGCAGGTTGGCCGCCAGTGCGGCTTTGGTTGCGTCCAGCTGGTCGCTGGCGCCGGAGATATCGATGGTGACGTTGACGGGGAGCCGCCCACTTTCCCGCAGCGCGCCGACCACGTCACGCCGTACGATCTCCACACCCTCCTCCAGCGCGATTGACGATGGCGGTATGACGTTCAGCGTAACCGTGCGTTGCCCGTTGATCCGGCGGATGGTGTCGGTGTCGACCGTCTCGCGAATCAACGCGAGCGCTGACAGCGGCAGGATGCTGCCTTGAGGAGTGTAGATGGGCATGCCGCCGAGGCTGTCGACGTCCACCTCACCGCCGGTGGTGCCGTACAGGTAGATGTCGATCTTGTTGTCCGACTCAAAATATTCATCGACAAACGCACCGTCGGTGAGTGCGGCCACCGTGTAGCCAAGATCATTGGCCGCCAGGCCAAGCTCAGCGGCCCGACTCCAGTCGGGCTGAACTTCAAGCAACGGCTGTGACAGGGCAAGAGAAGACGGGCTCGACTGGATGCGAGGATTGCCCAGGACTTCCTCAGCACGCCGAGACGTGGCCAAAGCCGCCTCGTAAATCACCTCCAGACTGGGTCCCGAGATATCCAGATTGATGCTGCGCGTTCCGCCATCGTTGCTGGAGATAATCGAGCCGCGAGCCGCAAACGCACGCATGCCGGGATAGCGCCGATAGCGCTGGGTAATGGCGTCCATGAGCGCGTTGATATCACTCGACCGCACCGGCTCGGAGATGATCCGAAGCCGATCCGCCGCCACACCAAAATTCAGATAGCGCAACGCCGGCACCTCGGCCTCACCGGCGTCAAAACGCTTCGGGTCGTCGTCGACAAACTGTAAGAAATAGGTCTGAAGCTCCTCGCCGATCGCCGCCATGGTGTCCAGGTTGTAGCCTGGGGGCGGGCTCATGACGGCAAACACCTTGGGCTCCTCCCCCTCCGGCAGGTATTCGGCGGGTGGCGTGAGCCAGAAAATCACCGCCAGGCTGACCGTAACGGTGAGACCGATGGTTGCCCGGCGCCGACCCGGCGAGACGAGCAGGCTATCGATCGCCCGCAGCAGCCGTGCCTTAAACGCGCCGTCTTCCGCGCGGCGATTGTCTGTGCCAAACGATAGCCGGGCGCTGGCCACCGGGACGAGGGCGATGGCCACCAGCATTGAAGCCAGGATCGAGGCCGCGATCGCAATCGCCACATCGGAATAAAGCTGACCGGCCTCCTCCTGAATGAACAGCACCGGGAGGAAGACCAAAATGGTTGTCAGCGTGGACGCCAGGACCGCGGTCCACACGCTGCGCACACCTTCGACCGCGGCCCGAAACCGGCTTAGTCCCTGCCGGCGCTTAAGCTCGATGGCCTCAATGACCACGATGCTGTTGTCGAGCGTCATGCCGATAGCAAAGGCCACGCCGGCCAGCGAAATGACGTTGATGGTCCGACCCGCAGCCAGCAATCCGATAAACGCGGCAATGGTACAAAGCGGGATTCCCAACACACCGACCGCCGTGGCCCGAGCGGACCGCAGAAATAGATACATCACCGCCGTTGCAAACAGCGCTCCCAGCGCCAGGTTGAACCAGACGTTTCGGATCGACGCTTCGACATAGCCGGCGTCCTCAGCCATCAACCGCATGAACATGCCGTTGGGCCTGAGCAGGTCCCGGTTGACCTGTTCGACGGCCTCTAGCATCGCGTACTTGATATCGATGACGTTGGAGCCCGCTTCACGGTTGATCGCCGTGAACAGGATCGGGTCCGCGTTGTAGAAAGCCAAGGACCGAACCTCGGAGTGGTTCAGCTGTACCTCGGCGACGTCCCGCAGGCGAATGAGGGCGTCACCCTGGCGGGCGACAATGAGCTCCTTGAGCGATGTCACCGAGTCAAACCGACCGACGGTCCGCAGCAGGTACCGGCGCTTGCCGCTTTCTACCTCGCCGCCCGACACGTCGCGATTGCGAGACCGGATCGCGTCGCGGATGTCAGCGATGGTGAGCTGCCGATCGGCCAGCCGCACGGGATCCAGCCTGACGTGAATCTGGCGCTCCGCGCCGCCCTGGATCTGCACCTGCGACACGCCGGGCACGCCGGACAAGCGGGTTCGGACGTTGTCCAGCACAAAATCCCGCATCATGTTGAGGTCGATCTTTCGCGGGTTACCCGGCAGCGGCGAGATGCCGAAATACATGAACGAATTGGCGGAGTAACTGTTGGCAAACACCCTCGGTTCGTCGACGTTCTCCGGATAAGAAGGCACCTGGTTGAGCGCGTTGTTCACCTCGATCAGCGTTTGGGTCAGGTCGACGCCAAACGGGAAATCCAGTTCGATCACCGCACTGCCGCTGGCCGCTGACGACTCGAGGCGCTGCAGATTGGGTAACGTCCGCAGGTATTCCTCCTGTTCGACCAGGATCTCTTTTTCGACGTCCTGGGGCGTTGCGCCCGGCCAGGCGGTCTGGATGGAGACGGTGCGCACCTCCAGATCGGGGATCATCTGCACCGGCACGCGAAAGGCCGCCAGGATCCCGAGCACCGA
Organism: Pseudomonadota bacterium; assembly: GCA_039033415.1. Taxonomy (NCBI): domain Bacteria; kingdom Pseudomonadati; phylum Pseudomonadota; species Pseudomonadota bacterium. Next base: position 113,865 of record JBCCCR010000002.1, read on the forward strand.
TACGATCAGCGCTACGACCGTGGTCAGGATGCCGTTGCGGACGAGTGCTTCAAACATGACTGATCGCCCAGCTGACCAACTGACTGATCACGTTGAGCTTCCGTTAACCAAAGATACCGTCTGGCCTTCGAGCAGCGTTTCATTGCCTCGCGTCACGACAACCTCATCGCCGGTCAGGCCCTCGGTGATCTCCACCATGCCGTCAAACTCAAGGCCCGTTCTAACGCGCTGCTCGCGAACGGTGTTCTGCTCGCCGTCTGGCTCGACCACCCATACGGTGACCCGGCCATCGGGGAAGCGAAGGATGGCGTCCCGGGAAACGGCCAGCCCTTGCTGACCCGTGCTGACCGCCAGGCGCCCGCGCGCGGACATACCGGGCGTGACGTGAAGCGGCTTTTCGGCCTGCAGCGAAGCGGCCGGAACCCGAACGAGAAAGGTCCGGGCGGTCGCGTCTTTGATCGGGACAATGGTCTTGACCTCACCCGTCAGACGGTCACCCGGCAACGCGTCCAGCGTGATTTCGATACCCGCGCCGTCCACCAGCGCGGCGTAATAATCCTGCCCGACCTGAAAATCGAAGCGCAGGTTTTCGGTCGCCACCAGCTCCAGCAACCCATCACCCGGGTTGATCCATTCGCCGAGCTCGGCAAGGCGCTGGCTGACTACCCCAGCGAACGGGGCGGCGACGGTATGGCGTTTCAGCAGCGCCTGCTGTTCGCTCGCCGCGGCTAGCGCCGCGGTCAGAGTCGCCTGGTCCGCCATCACTTCCGCCTCCAGCGACTCAATTTCGGTGCGCGCAATCCCGCGCTCTGCGCCGACCTCGCGGGCCTGCTTGAACCGACGCTTGGCGTCGGCGAGCTCCGCCTCCCGCAGCGCCACCTGCGCGAGCACCCGATCCAACGCGAGCTGCGCGAGCTCCGAATCGAGCACGAGGAGCGGATCACCGCGGAGTACCCGGTCACCCTCTTCGATGTCGAGCTGGGCGACCAGGCCGGCCACCGCCGTTGACAAAATCGCCGTACGTGGAGACGTGACCGTCCCGTTGACGTTGATCTGGCGAACGATACTGCGGCTTTCGACCCGCGATACCTCAACGGGGATTTGCGCAAACGCGTCCCAGGCAAGGCAGCAGCTCAGAGCCATGAGGGCGGCGAGACGGGGCAAGTTCATAAGGACTCTCGGTCGAGCCCGATTGACCGTCAATCGGACAACGCTCCATTTTAGTGGGAAATCCGGCCGCTTGGCAGCGCCATTGTGCCGGGTTGATCGGCCAGCAAGACAAACTGCAACAAATCGCTCATCGTGGCGCCATCTCCTTGTCTCAGGAGGGTTCTATAATTCCGTGGACAACATTGGCAGCGTATCTTAAGACATCAGCCTTCTTCGCCTCGTATCGCTGGCGCAGAGTTCACTTTCCGACCAACAAAGGCTTTTACGTGCGATCGATCTCTCGCCGAAATCTTGTTACTCAGGTTTTGCCCGGCGTTACCGCGGCAGCCACCCTCAGCGCCGTAGCAAGCCCAGCGGCCAGCTTTCTTCACGGCGTCGCAAGCGGTGATCCGACGCAAAGCGCTGTCATCATCTGGACCCGAGTCACGCCTCGATTTAACGAGCTGACGCAGGTCGAGTGGGAAGTGGCGAGCCGAGCTGACTTTGGAGAGGTGCTGCGCAGTGGCACTGTCATCACCAGCAGTGACCGTGACTTTACGGTCAAAGCAGACGTGACCGATTTGCCGGCCGGGCAATCTTTCTTTTACCGCTTCTCGGCGCTCGGCGCTCAATCGGAGGTGGGCCGCACGCGGACCCTTCCGACCGGCAAAGTCGAGGCCTTCACGCTGGCGGTCTGCTCGTGTTCAAACTACCCCGCGGGCTATTTCAACGCCTACCGGCACATGGCGGAGCGGGATGACATCGACCTGGTGCTGCACCTGGGTGACTACATTTATGAATACCCAAGGGGCGGCTACGCGTCCGAAAATGCCGGTGAGCTGCGGCGTGAGTCGCTGCCTGGGCACGAAACGGTCAGCCTAGACGACTACCGCGCCCGCCACGCCCAGTACAAAAGTGACCCGGATCTCCAGGCGGTCCACAGCCAGGTGCCGTTCATGACGAGCTGGGATGATCACGAGGTGGCAAATGACGGCTGGACGGGCGGCGCTCAGAATCACGGCGCAGGCGAAGGCCCGTGGTCACAACGCAAGGCCGCTGCCATGCGCGCTTACTTTGAATGGATGCCGGTACGCGAACCCGCCGGTAGACCGCCGGATCAGTTGTGGCGGGCCGCAGAGATTGGTGACCTGGCGACGATCACCATGATTGAAACCCGACTGAGCAGCCGGGACCGCCCCGTTGACATGGGGGAAGCGATGATTCAGCAGGCCGCCCCGTACGATTTTTCCGATCCCGCTAACCCGGTGCCGGCACGGGAGGGAAGCGATCCGGCACATGTCCGGGAAGTGACGCTGCCGTTCAACATCCAAACAGAGCCTCCGGAACCGATCACCGACTACGCCGAAATTGCCCGCCTGGCGGCCCTTCCCGCGCTTCCGGAAGGCCTGGCCTATTTGCCGGACGGTCGCCGTTTCCGTCGAGATGTCCTTGATAAACCTGGCCGTGAGCTGCTCGGCAATGCGCAGAAGACATTTATCCGCGAGCGGCTGAAACGCTCTAAGGCCAGCCAGAAACCCTGGCAGGTGATTGGCAATCAGACGCTGCTGTCGCCACTGCAGCACCCGAACGTGGCGAACGACTACGACGAGCAAACGCTGCAGCAGGTAGCGCCATGGATCCAGCCGAAGGTTGAGAACTCGCGCTACAACTTGCCGCTTGGAACCGACTCCTGGGACGGGTACGGCGCTGAGCGTCAGTGGTTGTTGAACGCACACGCGTCGGTTGGCAGCAACTTGTTGGTCGTCTCTGGTGATTCCCACGCCGCCTGGGGACTGGAGCTGGAAACCGCCAGCTATCCGGCTTGGCGCGGTGTAGAGCTTGGCACGACCTCGGTGAGCTCCCCAGGGTTCCCCGAAAATCTCGCATTGCCCGCCGAGCTGATCGAAGCTCGCCTAAAGCAAAGCAACCCCCGACTTCGATACAGCAACGTGGCTGATCGAGGCTACCTGACCGTCCGCCTTTCACCGGAAAAGGCGGAAGTCACTTTCGAGCGCCTTACGGGCGTGTCCAGCCGTCAATTCAGGCTGCGCGCGAGCGATGGCTTCACCCTGCGCCCGGGCACAGGTGAGGGCGTAGCCTGGAGCTGAACTTCCCCGATCAGTCGCTGGGCTTTTCGGCGTCCTGATCGATCGCCGGCCACGGCGACCGTGGCGGAGCGAAATGCCCGTTTAGGGCACCGGGCGCTACTGCCTTACAATCAAAGGGTTGTCACGCAAAAATCACTCGCCATACGGGACACTTCGGTGCCGGCGTAAGGCTGGCGGTTACGTGGAAAACGCCATGAGCAAACAAACCAAGCGATGGATTCTGACGGCGACGGTCTGGATCGGCGTGGTGGCGGTCCTGGGCTTCATCAAGTTCAGCCAGATCAGCGCCGCTATCGCTTATGGCGAATCTTTCCCCGAGCCCTCCGAAACCGTCATCTCGACCCAACCGGTCCGCGAAAGCTATGTGCCCCAGACCCGCGCGGTTGCCGAGGTGGTGCCGGTGCGGTCGGTGACCTTGAGCAACGAACTGGCAGGCGCGATTGTTGACGTCGGGTTTGCACCCGGTGACCGGGTCAGCGAAGGCCAGGTCATGATCCGGCAGGACACCTCCGAAGAGCTGGCCCTGCTGGCAGCCGCCAACGCCCGGGAGGCGCTCGCGGAACGCACCCTGGATCGCAACGAAAACCTGCTGGGGGGTAGTGCCGTTTCCCGCCAGGCGGTGGACGACGCGCTGGCGCAGCGCGATGCGGCGCGCGCCGAAGCGCAGCGCGTCCAGGCCATCATCGAGAAAAAGACGATTCGCGCGCCGTTTGCCGCTAGCTCCGGCCTGGAGCGCTGGGAACCAGGCGGCTATCTGGACGCCGGCAGCGTCATCACCATGCTGGTGGGTGAAGGTGACGAGGTTTGGGTAGATTTTTCCCTTCCGCAGCAGCACGCCGCCGTGGCGGTTGGAGACAACGTCACCGTACACAGCGACCACCTCGGTCGCGCCACCGCAACGTTGATTGCACGCGCGCCTCAGGTGGACACAAGCTCGCGGGCCGTCCGCTATCGCGCGGCGCTGGCCAGCCCGGCGCTGGCCGCCGTACCCGGCGCGATCGTCGCGGTGTTTGTGGACACCGGTGCCCCCAGGCCCGCGCTGAAGGTCCCGGCGGTAGCGGTGCGGGAAGATACCTTTGGACCCCACGTGTTTGTTCTGGTGCCCGCTGAGTCGGGCGCTGACGCCAGCTTTCGCGCATCGCGCCGGGCGGTTGAGGTGCTGCGCGTCGACGCCGAGTATGCGTTCCTCAGTTCCGGGGTGGAGCCAGGTGACACCATTGCTGCGCAGGGCTCCTTCAAGCTGCGGGACGGCCTGCTAGTGAACCAAAGCGCCGTTAGGTCAGGACCCGGGTCGTGACCGACACCACCGCCGCGAGGCGGCCCCGCATCACCGATATTTTTGTTGAACGCCCGGTGGTGTCGATTGTGGTGTCTCTGGCGCTGCTGATCCTGGGCGCGCGGGCCGCCCTCAGCCTGCCGATTTTGCAGTACCCAAAGATCGAAAGCGCTTCCCTCCAGGTCAGCACCCCTTACGTCGGGGCGTCCTCGGAAACCGTTGAGGGGTTTATCACCGAACCGATCGAGCGGATTGCCTCCACCATGCCGGGCGTTGACTACGTCGATTCGATCACCACCTCCGGCATGAGTACGGTCAGAGTCTGGCTGAACATGAACGAAGACAGCACGGGCGCGTTGGCCGAGCTGACCGCGCGGCTCAACCAGATTGCCTTCGAGCTGCCGGAGGGTGCCGAGGACCCCGCGGTGACGGTGGTCCGAGCTGACCGACCGTTTGCCGCTTTCTACCTCGACGTGGTGATCCAGCCGCCCTACACCCGCGGCTCCGTCACTGACTATCTGACGCGCGAGGTCAACCCGGTGATCGCGGCAATTCCCGGGGTGCAGCGCGTGGGTGTTGAGGGGGGACGCCAGCCCGCCATGCGCGTTTGGCTGGATCCCGACCGGCTGGCTCAGTACGACCTGAGTACGCTCGATATACAGACGGCGCTGACGCGCAACAACGTGATCTCAACGCTCGGCCGCAGCGAAAGCCGAGATCAGCGGATCAACCTGCTTTCTAACGCGACCCTCACCTCCAAAACGGATTTCGAAGCGTTGGTGGTGCGCGACAGTAACGGTGTACAGGTTCGTCTCGGGGACGTTGCGCGCGTCGAGCGAGGCGAAGAAGAGGGTACGGTCATCGCTCGCCTCACCGACCAGGAGTCGGTGTTTATCTCGATCTGGCCCCTGCCCGGCGCCAATGAAATTGAAATCGGCGATGCCCTTTACGAGGTGCTGGAGAACCTCAAGTCGCGCATGCCGTCCGATCTCACCATCGGTATCGGCTATGACGGCACCTATTACATGCGCAACGCGCTCCGCGAAATTTTTGTCACCCTCGGGGAAACCATCCTGCTGGTCGGCCTGGTGGTAGTGCTGTTTATGGGCTCGGTGCGGACGGCCCTGGTGCCGCTGGTCGCTATTCCCATTTCCCTGCTGGGCGCGATGGCCGCCATGTCGCTTTTTGGGTTCTCGCTGAATCTGCTGACGGTACTGGCGATTGTGCTTTCGGTCGGGCTGGTAGTGGACGACGCGATTGTGGTGGTGGAGAACGTCGCCCGCTACATGCGCGAAGGGAAAAGCCGGCGGGAAGCCGCGCTCGCCAGCTCCCGACAGCTGCTGACGCCCATCATTGGCATGACGCTAACGCTGGCGGCCGTCTACGCACCCATCGGATTTGTTTCGGGTCTGTCGGGTGTGCTCTTCCGCGAGTTCGCTTTTGCTCTGGCAACCGCCGTGCTGGTGTCGGGGGTTGTTGCCATCACCCTGTCCCCCCTCATGAGCGCAACGCTCGCCCCGGAAGGCGGCAAAGAGGGCGCGTTCACCCGGCGGGTCAACGGCATCTTTGACCGGATTCAGGCCGCTTACGTGCGGCTGCTGGATCGCTCGCTGGACGCAAGACCCCAGGTGCTGACGCTCGCTGTGTTGTTCACGCTGCTGGTGATCCCGTTTTACCTGTTCTCCCAAAAGGAGCTTGCGCCGATCGAAGACCAGAGCACCGTGAACGTCGTGCTCGAGTCGGCACCGGAATCCTCGCTTGCCTACACCCGGACCTACACCCGGGACGTAGTGTCCATCATGCAGCAGCTCCCAGGCGCGCAGGACATGTGGCACCTCGTGCAGACAGCTGGCGGCTTCGGCGGCCAGCAGCTGGTGCGGCCCGGCGAGCGTGAGCAAAACACCCAGCAGCTGTTGCAGCGGGCGTTCGGCGAGCTGTCTGGCATTGCGGGCATCAAGGCTTTTCCGTTTCTGCCCGCACCGCTGCCCACCGCCGGCCAGTTCGACACGGAGCTCGTGGTCCGCGCCCCGGAAGACGCCTTGGCGATGCTGCCACTCGCCCGTCAGCTGGTTGACGCGGCCACCCGGAGCGGTCGGTTTTTGTATGCCGACACCGACCTCAAAATTGACCTGCCGCAGTCTCGACTGACGTTCGATCGAGAGCGCATCAGCGACCTTGGCATGGATATGGCGGAGGTCAGCCAGCAGCTGGGCGTGATGCTTTCCGGGAATTTTGTGAATCGCTTTGACGACGACGGCAAAGCGTTTCGGGTGGTGCCCATGCTGGCCACGGTCGACCGGGCGGACCCCAACACGCTACTGGACCTGAAAGTCCGCACGCCCGACGGCGCTCTAGTGCCGGTTCGATCGTTTGCCACCGTCACCAGCGAGGTTGCGCCACGGGCCCGAACGCGATTCGGGCAGTCCAACTCGTTCCGCGTCTATGGCGCAACCATGCCGGGATCCACCAAGGAACAGTCGCTGGCGGCGCTGGAAGAGGCAGCGCAGGAGATCCTGCCACCCACCTACTCCATCGACTACGCCGGCGAGTCGCGCCAGCTCCGCAAGGAAGGCAACACCATGTTTGGGGTCCTGGCCATTTCGCTGCTGGTGGTCTTTCTGGTGCTGGCCCTGCAGTTCAACAGTTTCCGCGATCCGCTGGTGGTGCTTGTCGGATCGGTGCCGCTGGCGCTCTGTGGCGCCATGATGATTTCGTTTCTCGACCTGACCACCATCAATATCTATTCCCAGGTCGGCCTCATCACGCTGGTGGGTCTGGTAGCGAAAAATGGCATTCTCGTCGTTGAGTTTGCCCGCCAGCTCCGCGCTGACGGCGCCGATCGGCTGCAGGCCATTCGCGAGTCAGCCGCCACCCGGCTGCGGCCCGTCCTAATGACCACCGGCGCCACCGTCCTCGGCCACTTCCCGCTGGTGCTGGTGACCGGTGCCGGCGCTGAGGCGCGCAACAGCATCGGCATCATTCTGGTTGTCGGCATGCTGATCGGCACCTTCTTCACGCTCTTGGTTCTGCCGCACGTCTATCTGCTGCTGGCGCCAAAAGACGAGCCGGCTCCGCTCGGGGCTGACCCGCTGCCGGCTGCAGCCTGATCACGCGCACTGTCGGCGGGGCGTCGAGTCCCCCGGCGTTCAGCCTCGGTTCAGGAATGCGGGGGATACTGAATCCCGGCATAACGTCGGCCGTTGAGGCGCTATTCTCATGGTGTTAACCCATGACTTGAGTCACTTAACTTACCGGCGGCCTCCACCCAAAATGCGGGTCATACGATCAATGGGGAAAACCATGAAAACAACCTGGAAATTGGCTACCGCCGCAGCCGCAACGCTGCTGCTGTCCGGCTGCGTCATCGTGACCGATCCTGACGACGACTGGGATCGTTCCAGCAGTGCCTGGGAATATCGGCAAAAGGATAACCACGCTTACATCACCGATCTGCGCCTGGGCGCGCCGATGGAGCAGGTGCGCGCCGAGCTCGGCCGCCCAGACTTTTCCGAAGGCTTCAGCAGCAACGGCAGCGAGGTGATTGTGCTGCGGTATCGCACCCAGCATCGGCATTCTGACGGCGAAACGACCTACGACGAAACGACGCCGCTGGTATTTGTCGACGGCGCTCTGGCCGGCTGGGGTGAAACGGTCGTCCGCGATTATCCGGTGACCCGTTACAGCCAGAACTGACTGAATCTACACGCGTTTTTCGACCGGGCAGGGGCGTTGGTCCCTGCCCGGTTTTTTATGGTCGGCAGGTTCACGAATGTCGTGACACACCCTGCCAAAAGTAGGCTTCGACCAGTACGAATAGGCGCTTCGGGAAAATCTGTTTGTGATCAACGGTGTGCGCCCACATCCTACGGGTCATGAGCAGAGAAAAGCAGAGGGACGCAAACATCATGACGAAAAAACCTGATCTGGACCCAGCCCGCAAGGTGTCGTTGGTGGCGATTGCGGCCCTGCTGCTGGTGAGCCTGGCCCCAACCGCTGGAGCCGGAGCCCTGAAAGGGGTTGCCGAGGTGATCGACGGGGATTCCATGATGGTTCGTGGCGTTGAAGTCCGGCTGCACAGCCTGGACGCGCCTGAGCTGGAACAGACCTGCAAGGACGCCAACGGCAAAACCTGGGCCTGTGGCGAGGCCGCGCGCGACGCGCTCGCGGCCAAGGTGAACGGTCGCCAGGTGGTGTGTCAACGCGCGCTGCTGGCTAGCCTGTACATCGGCGACTGCAAGGTCGACGGCGAGCGCATCAGCGCGTGGCTGCTGGAACAGGGCTTAGCCGTTATCGATCGTCGGGGTTCCCGTCGGTATGCCGGCTTTGAGTCCAAGGCTCGGCGGGCAGGCCGGAACATGTGGGCCGGAGAATTCGAGTACCCCTGGCGCTGGCGCGACGAGCGCGGCGGCTCATCGGGCGTCACCCTGGTGCTGCAGGACCGGCGCACCGTGGCTCGCTAACCGCAGCTGCTCGGGTCACAGCCGCCGCTCAAGTGACAGACGCCTAAGCAGCCCTCGACCCGATCATCTGGAATTGGAATATGAAACGGCCTGGACCCTTCCAGGCCGTTTTTGTTTGCGCGTAGCTTTATTCGAAACTATTCGCGAAAACCACGATGCCGACCGCAATTTGTACCGTGGCCTGCACCGTATCCGTGCCGTCGGTCAGCTCATAGACAAAGCGATCGGTTCCCGAGAAGCCCGCGTTGGGCGTATAGGTAAACCCGCCGTCAGACCTTAAGTCGAGAACCCCGTTGGCGGTATCCGTCAGCACACTGTAGACCGCCGAAGGACCATCCGGATCCGAGTCGTTGCCCGCCACGCTTGCGGTCAGCGCCGTGTCGAGATCGGTAGCAAACTGATCGTCCAGCGCCACCGGCGACTGGTTGACGGAATTGATGGTGATGCTGACCGTCGCGTCGGCACACAGGCTGGGCGCGCCGTCGTCACACACTCGGTAGGTAAAGCTGTCGCTACTGGTCGCGGAACCGTTGTGGGTATAGCTGAAGGTGCCGGCCGGGTCGAGCGACACCGCCCCATTGGTGGGTCCGCTGACCGGCGTGGTCTCCAGCGCCAGATTGTCGCCATCCGGATCGGAGTCGTTGGCAAGCAGCGAGGTCACCCCACCGTTCAGCTGGCTGACCGTGCCACCGACGCTCGTGCTGGCGGTGTCTGACACGGCTACCGGCGCCTGATTCGGTACATCCGTGATCACCACCTGCAGCACCGCGTCGTCGCAGCGACTCGGGCTACCGTCATCGCAAACCCGATAGGTGATGTTATCGGTGCTACCGACCGACCCGGTGTGCGTGTAGCTGAAGGTGCCATTGGCATTGAGGGTGATGCTGCCGTCACTCGGTCCGCTGATGGGCGTGGTCTGGACGGTCAGCGTGTCGTTTTCGATGTCGCTGTCGTTGTCCAGCAGTGAAAGTTCTCCGCCGACCAGCGCCGTTACCGTGCCGCCGACGGTCACCGTCGCAAAGTCGGCGCCGGCGCTGGGCGCGTCGTTGACCGCCAGGATATTGAAGCTGACGGTTGCGATATCGAACTGCGGATCCGGAGCGCCGTTGGTGGTGCCGTTGTCGGTGGCCGTATATTGGAAGCCCGCTGGCCCGGAGAATTCGGGGGTCGGCGTGAACTCCACCGTGGTGCCGTTGATCACCACCGTGCCGCCGTTGGCGTTGCCTACGGCGCTGATCAAAAGCGTCTGCGAGGACTCATCGGTCCCCGCGCTGTCGTCACCTAGCAGCTCGCTAAAGGCGATGACCCGCACGCCGCTGTCCTCGTCGATATCGCTCAGCGTGTCATCGCTCGCAACCACCGGGTCGTTGACCTCGGTGACGGTGATGTTGAGCTGCGCCGACGCGCAGCGGACCGGAACGCCGTCGTCGCACACCTCGTAGACCACCAGATCGGAAGTGGTCTCGCCGCCGTTGTGGGTGTAGCTGAACGTGCCGTTAGCGGCGAGCATAAAGCTGGCGGCGTTGCTCGGCAGCGTTTGCGCTGGGGTGGTGACCGTCAGGTTATCCCCGTTGGTGTCGCTGTCGTTAGCCAGCACGCTGCCGACCGCACCGTCGAGAACCGTGGCGGTGGCGCCTTCGGCGACCGTCAGACTGTCATCGACGGCGGTCGGCGGATCGTTGGGGGCGAGGCCTAGCGTCGGCACCAGGCACCATCGGTTCAACGTGCCTGAGTCAAACCCTTCACCGTCGCTGACCCGAAGATCCCAGTCTCCCGCGAAGTCTTCGCCGATGAGAGCCGCCAGCAGCTCGGTGCCGCGCAGCGTGCCGCCAATCGCGGGTACGCTGGTGCTGCACTGGTCTTCGGCAAGATCGATGGCCGAATCGTCAAAGAGCGTCTGCACATCGTCCTGGTTACAGCCGAATGCACTCAGCGCCGGGCTGCCCGGTCGATCCAGCAGGGTCACGGCGGTTCCGGTGTCGCGATGGGTCAGGGTTACACCAAGATCACCGACAAACGTGTGGCTGATGTCCAGGTACACGTTCATGTCGGCCAGGAGGCTGCTGGTGGCGGTGCTGAGTGTGCTTGTCGTAAAGCCGGGGTCGGGTATGCCCTGTGCGGGCGCAAGACATACCGCGTCGCCCGTGTCGACGGTGATACTGACTGCGGCCGTTGCGCACTGGCTGGGAGTACCGTCATCGCAGACCCGGTAGGTGAAGCTGTCGGTGCCAGTGAAATTGCCGCTGTGGGTGTAGCTGAAGGTGCCGTTGGCATTGAGCGTCACCGACCCATTAGCTGGATCGCTGACCGGCGTGGTCTCCAGACTGAGCCCGTCACCATTCAGGTCACTGTCGTTAAACAGCAGCGATGTTTGGCCACTGTCCAGCACGGTGACGGTGCCGCCGTTAGCCACCGAGGCCGCGTCGGCCACAGCCGTCGGCGGCTGATTCACGGCGATCGACACCACCGCATCGTCACAGAGTGAGGGACTGCCGTTGTCACAGACCCGATAGGTAAAGCTGTCGCTCGTTGCGCTGTTGCCGTTGTGGGTATAGCTGAAGGTGCCCGCCGCGTTGAGAGTGACGCTGCCCGAAGACGGCGCTACCACCGGCGCCGTCTGCAGAGTCAGGCTGTTGCCGTTGGGGTCAGAGTCGTTGAACAGGAGCGACGCCTCACCGCTGTCGAGCGTGGTCACGGTGCCACCCGCCCCGACGCTGGCGGCGTCCGCAACGGCCACCGGCGCCTGATTGGGTACGCCGATCGCAATGTTGAGCACGGCCTGGGCGCACTGGCTCGGAGTCCCGTCGTCGCACACCTCATACGTGACGGCATCGCTCGTAGTTGCCGTGCCGTTGTGGGTGTAGCTGAAGGTCCCGTTGGCGTTCAGGGTGATGCTGCCCGAGCCAGGCCCGCTGACCGGGGATGTCTGGAGTGACAGGTTGTCACCGTTGAGATCGGAATCGTTGAACAGCAACGAGGTCTGGCCGCTGGAAAGCACGGTGACCGTTCCCGCGTTGTCTACGTCGGCGCTATCGTTAACTGCGGTTGGCGGCTGGTTGACGCTGATCGAAACCACCGCGTCGTTGCACGCACTTGGCGTGCCATCGTCGCAGACCCGGTAGGTAAAGCTGTCGGAGGTGGTGGCTGTCCCGTTGTGGGTGTAGCTGAACGTGCCGGCCGCATTGAGCGTGACGCTACCGGAACTCGGGCCGCTCACCGGTGAGGTCTGTAGGGTCAGATTATCGCCTTCCGGATCGGAGTCGTTGAATAGCAGGGACGTCTGTCCACTGTCGAGCGTGGTCACCGTGCCACCGGCCGCGACGCTCGCGCTATCAGCGACGGCGTCTGGCGCCTGGTTGCCGCTAAACGTGACCGCAAAAGCGCCTCGGCCAAGCGAGAACGCGACCAGCCGGTTCTGAGCGGGGTCGTAATCGATATCGTAGATTGGCACGACGGGTAGACCGCTGGCCGCTTCAGCCCACACCGAATAGCCGTCGCTGGCCAGCGCGAGGTAAACCCCCCGGTCGGTGCCCACCGCCAGCGCGTCCCCGCTGGGCCGCTCGAGGAATGCCAGAGTCCGAAGGGTGCCGGGCGTAAAGCCACTGATCAGGTTACCGGTGACGGTGCCAAAGGATGCGCCCCCCGTGGTGGAGCGCTCCACGCCATTGGACTGCAACACAAACGCCTGGCTGGCGTCGGAAGGATCTTGGACAACACCCTGGAGCGACTGAGTAGAGGGACAGTTATAGACGCAGCTCAACGACCCACCGCCGGTGTCTCGCCGGTACAGCCCCCCATCTGAGCCGGAAATGACGTAGAGCAGGTCGGCGTTGGTGGCAGTACCGTAGGCAATGCTGCGCCGACCGCCAGACAGCACCGGGACGGCCGGGGTGAGCTGGGCGATGTTGTCGCCCAGATCAAAAGATTCATACGCTGCGTTGCCGCCGCCGATGATCAAGCGCGAGCCGGCCGACTGATTCACCTCGATCGGCGTGGTGAACTGCGCCGTCAGCGGCGAACCGCTGGTCACGTTCAGCGCCAGGTTGGACGAGCCCAGAAATCCGTTGCTGCTGTTGTAGATGAGGCGCCGCACACCGCCCAGATTCTGCGAGCTGGCAAATCGAATCGACTGATTGGAGCCGGCGAGCGCCAGGATATCCACGGCCACGTCGCCGCCGTCACCGCCCTGGAAGGTCTGCCAGACGGTATTGGCAAAGGTCGACTGACGGGTGGTGCCATTGTCCTGGTTCCCGCTGAACGCAATTTGGGACGTGGCGTCGAAAGCGCCGCTGTGCTGTTCGGTAACCTGCAGGTTACCGTTGACGTCCTCCCAAGCGCCGGAGGCAGAACGAGGCAGCGTGCGCCGATAGATACCGCCATCATCCGTTTCCAGCAGGTTCCCGTCGGCGTCGAACACCATGTCGCGGGAATCGGGGTGGGGCGCTGAGCCGTTGCTGGTGCCGTTGTGGGTGATGGTGTCCCACTGGCTGCCGCTAGGCTGACTGATATCCCCACGAAACAGACGGCCGGAAAAGGACGACGCGCCGATGGCGTTGGGAAAGCCGCCGGTGTCGTTGTTGGCCCTGGGCTGGCGGTCGCCGCCGATGTAAACGATGTCCGAATCCACGGGGTCAGCCACGAGCGACGTATGCAGATTGCCCTGCGTGCCGGGATGGATCCCGGCGCCGCTATCGGTGGTCGGGATGTCCATTTGGGTCCAGCTGGTGCCGCTGTTGGTGGAGTAAAAAACCGCTGACAGCCGCCCGGTGTTGCCGGGCACGAAGGCCGCAAACACGGTGCCGGTGGGGCCAACCGTCAGCTCAACGTGGTCGCTGGTGTTGGCCGCGCCACTGAACTGCGCGTCCATGGTGGCGTTGCTGACTTTGTTCCAGGACGCTCCGCTGTCGGCGCTGCGGTAGATGCCGTCACCGGTGCTGCATGCGTTCCCGAAATCCACCACGCTGGCGTACAGCACCGCGCTGTTAGTCGGATCCTCGGCGAGCGCGTCAGAACCGCCGCTGGCGATGCCGTTGGTAACTCGATCCCAGTTGGTCCCACTGTCGGCGGTCCGCCAGATTCCGACATTGCCGCAGGTAAACGCATCGGCCACGTCCACGGCGGCCACCATCGTGCTGCCCCGACCGACAATCTTGGCGATGTTTTTGCCGATCATGTCGCTGCCCACCTGAGTCCAGGTGGTGCCCCCGTTGGTGGTGCGCAGCACACCCTGGCGAGAGCCACCTCGGCTGGCAAAGCTGCTGAAGCGACCGAAGCTCGCCACGAGCGTCTCGTTGGTGCCATCGGTCGGGTCAAACGCTACGTCACTTGCGGAGCTGCTCAGCTCGCTGTCGGTCTGCTGAACCCAGGTCGGCGAGGTTGCCGTGGCGTTGGTAGTCTTCCAGATGCCGCCATTGACGGCCGCCACATAAATAATGTCGGCGTCGGTGGGATGGGCGGCCACGCCGTGCACCGCGCCGCTGGCCGGATCATCGCCCGGCACGTTGTCCACGTTGCCGATGCCGCGGGTTTCGATGGCGGCCGGACCAATCGGCTGCCAGCTTTGCGGATTGGCCCCGAGCGGAATCAGTGCGGTGAGCAGCACAACGGCCGGATTGATGCGAATCCGACGGGTCCACATCCTGTGGAATGTGCGGCACTTATCCATATTTTGTCCCCAAGCCTGCTAAGCTCATTAAAGTTTTATCGGCATTGTGCGGATTTTCTTGGTGTTTTTTCGTTATCTCATTCTCATTACGGGTATCGCGACAGCGATTTCAGCGCAGGCCAACGACGCGGTGGAGCTGCGTAGCGGACTGCTGATCAATATGCCGGCCGCGCAGGTTTACCTGATGCAGCCAGCCGGGGGCGTGGAGGCGGTCGCCGTGGCAACCGGCGCCACCCAGTGGCGCAGCGACAGTGCCGACCAGCCGCTCTCGCTGCAGCAAAACCAGCTGCTGCTTCAGATCGATACCGAGCTCGAAGGTCGTATGGACCTGGCGTGGATCAACGTCGAAACTGGTCGGTTGGAAAGCACCGAGGCGGTCACTCTGCCCAAAGGCGTCACTCCGCGCGTAGACCAAGGCCTGGGTCAGGAGTTTGATCACCGCCTGACCGCCGCCGGCGACCTGGTGTGGGAGCACCGAAGCCGTCCGGTGCGGGGTATGCCCAGCGAGCAGCCGGCACCGGTGCAGCGTCAGGCAGGTGCCGTCAGCCTGAGCGGCGGCAGCATCGCTGCGCTGGCGCCGCCCGATCCGCAGACGGTATCGGCCCTGTGGCAGGCTCAATCGCCGGAAGTCCCCGCTTCGAGTGCGGGCCAGCGACGATTTCAGGCCGCTGGCGGCGACACGATCCTGGTTTCCCGCGAGGATGCCGATGCGTCGATCTGGGAACGCTACGAGTGGACGGTGCTCAGCGCAGACGGCAAGAGACTCGGGCAATTCCGCAGTCACATGGGTTATTCACCGTTTGTTGTGCTCGATGGCGTGCTGCTCTACGTCACGCAGCCGCTGAGCCGCCAGACTGCTGACCGGGGCCTGGTCAGCGAACCGCTGATGCTGCGGGCGATTGACCTGGCAACGGGTCAGCAGGTCTGGGCGCGCGAACTGCGTGACACCCGCTACCAGGGCCCCTATCCCGCCTGACCCCATTGGCCTTGGGATGATTGCCGTTCTTTGGGCTGAACGCGCCAAGCAGGCATCGTTCCGAGCCGGTTCTGAATCGCTATAATCGCCGTCTCTTAGCGGCGGAAAACCACTATGGATCTTGCTACTCCCGGGTCGACCCAGGCTGTTCGTATGATGCTGCTCGGTTCGGGCGAGCTCGGCAAAGAAGTGGTGATCGAAGCCCAGCGCCTCGGTGTTGAGGTGATCGCCGTTGACCGCTACGCCAGCGCGCCGGCGATGCAGGTGGCTCACCGCAGCCACGTGATCGATATGCTGGACCCGGCCGCGCTTCGCCAGGTGATCGAGGACGAGCGTCCGAGCCTCATCGTGCCGGAAATCGAGGCCATCCATACCCCGACCCTGCTGGAGCTGGAGCAGGAGGGCTTTCGGGTTATCCCCACAGCCCGTGCGGCGAGACTGACCATGGATCGCGAGGGCATCAGGCGGCTGGCCGCCGAAGAGCTGGGCCTGCCGACCTCACCCTATCGTTTTGTCGACACTCAGGCTGAGTACGAGCAGGCGATCCAAGAGCTTGGCTTCCCGTTTGTGATCAAACCCGTGATGAGCTCGTCGGGGAAAGGTCAGAGCACCGTGCGTGATGCCCAGCAGGCTCAGGAGGCCTGGGACTATGCGCAGAGCGGCGGACGCGCTGGTGCCGGGCGCTGTATCGTTGAGGGGTTCGTCCAGTTCGATTACGAGATCACCCTGCTGACTGTGCGCCATCGAGACGGTACCGCTTTCTGCGCGCCCATCGGGCATCGCCAGGAGCTGGGCGACTATCGCGAGTCCTGGCAGCCCCAACCGATGAGCGACCTCGCTCAGCACAAAGCGGAAGACATCGCTAGAACCATTACCGAGGCGCTGGGCGGCCACGGGCTGTTTGGCGTCGAGCTATTCATCCGCGGTGACGAGGTGCTGTTTTCTGAAGTCTCACCCCGACCGCATGATACGGGCCTGGTGACGCTCATCTCCCAGGACTTATCGGAGTTTGCGCTCCACGTCCGCGCCATCCTTGGCCTGCCGATCCCGGAGATCCGCCAGCTGGGGCCCTCAGCCTCGGCCGTGGTGCTGCTGGAGGGTGACGGCGAAGCCCCGGTCTACGGCGGTGTCGACGCAGCGCTGGCGGAGCCCGGCACCGACCTTCGCCTGTTCGGTAAACCGGAGGTCAAAGGTCGGCGGCGGATGGGCGTGTGCATGGCCATCGATAGCTCGATCGAGGCCGCTCGCGCCAAGGCCACCCGCTCCGCCGAAAAGATCAGGCCACTCACCCGTCAAGGTTCACCCTGGCCGCCCTGATGGGCTTCAGCCCGCCACGCTAAGCTCCTCTTCTTCTTCTGCCGCTGTCGTTTCCGGTCAGCAATTTCGCTTACCCGGGAAACCGACAGTGTTAACGGCGCCTTCGGGTCGTTCCATCGACCCCGCTGACGCCTGCAGAAGAAGGAGTCACCCCCATGAATCATCGAAAACTTATCCCCGTGCTCCGGGGCCTGCTGCTCGTTGTGGCCCTGCCGACGGCAGCAGCAGCACAATTCGCTACGGTCACCGCGCCCGACGGTGAGGCTGACGACAGCTTTGGCTACGCCGTGGCCGTCTCGGGTCCGACGTTGGTCAGCGGCGCCTGGCAAAACGACAGCGTGCGGGCCAATGCCGGCGCGGTGTACGTCTACGAGCAGAATGGTGACGGCAGCGCCTGGGAATTCTCGAGCAAACTGATCCCGGACGATGATGACTTTGCCGGCGACCAGTTCGGCGTTGCGGTGGCGATCGACGGCGACTGGCTGCTCGCCGGCGCGCCTTTCGACGACGAAGCGGGCAATGATCGGGGAGCGGCCTATGTTTTTCGCCGAGCGGCCGTCGGCCGCGCCGCCTGGACGCAAAGCTCAAAACTGTTCGCCGACGACGGCGCATTTCGCGACTTCTTTGGCAGCGCGGTGGCGATCTCCGGAAACTTGCTCGTCGTCGGGTCGCCCGAAGACGATGACCTGGGCACGCAGAGCGGCTCGGTCTACGTCTTTGAACGAAACCCCGGTACGGAACAATGGCTCCAAACCGCCAAGCTAACCGCAGGCAACGGCGAGCGGGGCGACCGCTTTGGCAGCGCGGTTGCCATCTCCGGGGACACGGTGCTGGTCGGTGCCGCGGAACACAACCACGAAGGCGTCAACAACCAGGGCGCCGCGTTTGTCTTCCGACGTACGGACAGCGGCTGGCTGGAGGTGGCGACGCTGGCGGCCAGCGACGGTGACGAGCTCGATCAGCTCGGGTTTTCGGTCGCGATCGACGGTGACCTGGCGCTGGTCGGCGCACCTTTCGACGATGACCCCGATCATACCGGCGGTGCCGCCTACGTCTTTCAACGCCAGCCGGGTAGCGATGTCTGGCTGGAAACCGACAAACTTAGCGCCCTCGATGCCGGTCTCGGCGACCAGTTTGGCTTTGCCGTGGCCCTGGGCGGTGGTGAGGCGCTGCTGGGCGCACTCAACGACGATGATAGCGGCGAAGACGCTGGCGCCGCCTACGTATTTCATCGTGAGCTTGGGGGCGATAGCTGGAATCAGGTGGACAAGCTCACGCCTATGGCGGGCACTGCGTTCGACGGCGCCGGGTTTGCTGTGGCCCTGGGCGATGGGCTCGGCGTGGTGGGTGCGCCGGACCACGATCCTGCAGCCGTCGATGAGGCGGGCGCAGCGTTCCTGTTCGCGCTACCTGCCCCCCCATCCGACGACATCTTTCACGATAGCTACGAGGACTAGCAGCACACTAAGAAGGCCAAGGATGGCCGTATGACTGGCTAGCGTTATCCGGTTCTAGCCGGCGATCTGTTACCCTTTGCCGCTGCGTTTGACCCTCCAGGAGTATCGCGTGATCCACCGAAGTGCCATCGCTCTCAGCCTGCTGCTGGTACTGCTGTTCATCGCCAGCTGTACCGACGATCAATCAACACAGACGACAGCTGACGCAGCCGACGCGGCGCCAAAGGCGCCAATGACGGAGTCGGGCTTTGAGCAGGACAGTGAGGCCAATGAGGCCAAGCCGCTGGACCCACGCGCCGATTACCACTCCTATGCCAGGACCCACGAATTCCTAATCCGGCATCTCGACCTCAACCTCGCGGTCGAATTTGGACGGCGGGTCCTGCAAGGCACCGCCACGCTTTCCGTGGAGCGACAGGGAGAGGACGGCACCGAGCTGGTACTCGATACCCGAGACCTGAGCGTGAGCGGGGTCCGAGCTGGGGGTATGGAAGGGCTCACTGAAGTGCCTTTTTCGGTCGGCAAAGCCGACCCGATACTCGGCTCAGCGCTTCGAATTGAGATGCCCGAGGGCGCAACGCTGGTGGAAATCGCCTACGAAACGTCGCCCCGCGCGTCCGGGCTGCAGTGGTTGACGCCGGCGCAAACCGCGGGCAAACGGCATCCTTTTTTGTTCACGCAGGCTCAAGCGATTCACGCGCGAAGCTTTGTCCCCCTGCAGGACACGCCCGCCGTACGCTTTACGTACAACGCCACCATCAGCGTGCCGGCAGCGCTGCTGGCCGTGATGAGCGCCAACAACAGTCCGGAGCGTTCGGCTGAGGGCGTCTACCGTTTTGCCATGCCGCAGCCCATTCCGTCCTACCTGCTGGCGCTGGCGGTGGGCGATCTGGAATTCCAGGCCATGGGCCAGCGGACAGGCGTCTATGCCGAGGCGGAAATCCTGCAGGCGGCCGCGGCTGAGTTCGCCGATACCGAAGCGATGCTGGAGGCCACCGAGGAGCGCTATGGTCCCTACCAGTGGGATCGATACGATCTGCTGATCCTGCCGCCCAGCTTTCCCTTTGGCGGCATGGAAAACCCGCGCTTGAGCTTCATCACCCCAACGGTCATCGCTGGCGACAAGAGTTTGGTTGCCCTGATCGCCCACGAGCTGGCGCACTCCTGGTCCGGCAACCTCGTCACCAACGCGAGCTGGCGCGACCTTTGGCTCAACGAGGGATTTACCACGTATCTGACCAACCGGATCATGCAGTTTGTCTACGGCGACGAGCGGTACCGCATGGAAATGGCGCTGGGTTACAGCGAGCTGGTCGCCGAAATGGCCGGTATGGAAACGCTCGATCAGCTGCTCGCTCTCGACGTTCGGGGCCGCGACCCGGATGAAGCCTTCTCGGGTATTCCCTATGAGAAGGGGGCGCTGATGCTCTATGAAATCGAACAGCAGATTGGACGCGAAGCCTTCGACCGTTTTCTGCTCGACTACTTCAACACCTTCCAATTTCAGAGCCTGAACACCGACGCTTTTCTCGCCCATCTGGACAAAACGCTGCTGGTGGATCACGCCGACCAGCTGGATCGCGAGCGCATCCGGGAGTGGATTTTCGAGCCGGGGTTGCCGGCGGGTTCGCCGGCTCCGGAATCGGATGCCTTCAACCCAATCGACGCCCAGCGCACCGCCTGGCTTGAGGGCAAGCAAAGCGCATCCCTGATCTCCAGCGACGGCTGGACCTATCATCAGTGGAAACACTTTCTGGATGGTATGCCCGAAACGTTGACGGAGTCCCAGCTCACCGAGCTGGACGAAACCTTTCTGCTGACCGAATCGAGCAACAACGAGATTGCTTTCAGCTGGCTGATGATCGCGGTTCGTAACGAGTATGCGCCCGCAGACGCGCGGCTGGAAAACTTCCTCACGACCATCGGGCGCAACAAGTTTTTGCGCCCGCTGTATCAGGCGCTGGTCGACGCTGGCAAGCGCGATGAGGCTGAACGGATCTTTGAAGCGGCCAAGGCCGGTTATCACCCGCTCACGGTGAAACGAAACAGTCAGATTATTAACGCGACGAACTGACCCTTCCCACGAGCACCACGAATGACGGGTGGCTGAGTTGATGCCGCCCGGCCCTCAAGCGCGCTCAACTTTCGACCATCCGCGCCGACATTTGTAAGGGAAATCACGCAAGTTGCTGTGCAGCAAGCAAATGTGAACCTATGTCAGCCGCTCTTGCGAAGCCCTCAAGCCCGGCGCTAGGATCGATGTCAATATGATGAAAACCCTATCGGGCGCCGTCTGACCGGACGCCCAACGAGGCTCGGGGGAGACTCTTGAATACAACAACCTCTGATAAAGATCAGCTGGATCTGGCTGATCGACGCGCCCTTGACGCCGTACATTGGAGCCGACGCTTTGCTCTCTTTCACCTGGCCGTGCTGCTCCCCGGCGTTGCGCTGGGTATCTACGTTGCGGTCACCGGAACGCCACTTTACGGCGGACTGGCGGCGGGCTACTTTTTGGCGCTCTGCGGCGCCGTGCTGGTGTTTCGGGAGCTCGCGAAACGTGACAAGACAGGCCTGCCCGACGTCGACCTCTGGCGCCAGCAGGTGCTCGGGTATGCAATTTGCGCAGGCGTCGGTTGGGGCGCGTGCGGCGCGCTGCTGGTCGAGCCGGGCAGCACGCAGTCGCTGTATCTCGTTTCGGTATTAACTCTCGCGGCCGTGGCCGGCGGCGTGGTGCTGTTGTCGTTCTCTTTCCTCGCCCAGCTGGCTTTTCTGCTTCCGGCCCTGCTGCCGCTGCTGATCCGGGTTTCTGTCGATGATCTGCTAACCAGCCTTGGCGCGGTCGCCACGCTGGCGGCCTTCGGCGTGGTCGCGGTTGTCACGAGCCGGGAGAACGGCCTGTTCGATGAGCGCACCGCATTCAGGCTGAAGACCGAGGACCAGGAGCAGAAGGTACAGACCGCTATGGACCAGATGGGTGAGGCTGAGGGTGCCCGTCATCGCATGGCCCGCGAGCGCGACGCAATTCGGGAGGAAATGGGTGAGCTCAATCGCCAGGCCCAGCAGGCGGCGCTCACCAAAGACGAATTTCTGGCCACTATGAGTCACGAGATTCGCACGCCGCTGAACGGCATTATTCCCCTGCTCGACCTCATGCGAGGCTCCAAGCTGGACGAGGAGCAGCGTGCGCACATGAGCACCATTCTCGCGTCCTCGCGCCACCTGCTGTCGATCATCGACAGCATGCTCGATTACTCCAAGATGCAGGCCGGCAAGCTTGAGCTCGAAACCGTCGGTTTTAATCTGAGCGATCTACTCGATTCCGTCACCAAATTGCTGTCCGGGTCAGCCCGGCGCAAACATGTGGCGCTGGAAAGTCAGCTTGAATCCAACGTTCGGGTGGCCGTACGAGGAGACCCGGTGAGGCTTCGCCAGGTTTTGACTAACCTGGTCAGCAACGCCGTCAAATTCACTGAAGAGGGCAGTGTCCGGATCACCGTGTCAGCGGTGGCCGAAACCGTTGCGGAGTATCGGCTGCGGTTCCGTATCGTCGATACCGGTATCGGCATGGACGAGGCGACGCTGGACAAGCTGTTCACGCCTTTCACTCAGGCGGACGCCTCGGTGACCAGAAACTTTGGCGGCAGTGGCCTGGGGCTGGTGATCTGCAAACAGATGGTGGAGCTCATGGGCGGCGAGATCGGCGTTAAGTCCGCCGTCGGTAAAGGCTCAAATTTCTGGTTTGAAATACCCCTGAAAAAGGCGGTCGGCGACATCGCGCCGGAAGCCCGGCAGCTCGCCGGCATGCGGATGCTGATGGTCTCGAGCGACGACACCTTCAAGGTACGCACCTCCCGCTTTGCCCAGAACAGCGGCTGCAACGTTGATCTTGCGACCAGCGCGAAAGAGGCCGTGGAGAAGGTCAAGAAAGGCCACAAGGATGGTGGCTACTGGGATTTCGATCTGTTGGCGATCGACGCCACATCAGTTGGCCCCCAGGGCTTGGTGCTGGCCAAAAAGCTTGGCACGCATCCCAAGATCGCCAAACCCTGTCTAATCATGAACGCCGGGGGAAAGGTGCCGCCGGCCCTGGAGGAGGTGCCGAAGATTGCGGCGGTCACCTCACACTGCTCCACCGAGGAGCTGGCCGAAGCGATTAGCGGCCTCGTCAAAGCCGCACCGGACAAGCCGGCGACGGCGGCTTCCAGAGCCCTGGAAACGGCTGAGTTCACCGAAGAAGAGCCCATTCGCGCCAAGGTGCTGGTGGTGGAGGACAACCACATCAACCTCAACGTTGCCAGCAGCCTGATGGAGTCGCTGGGGCTGAAGTTCGACGTTGCGCTGAACGGCCAGGAGGCGCTGGCCATGATGGAGAAAGGCGGCTTCGACGCGGTGTTGATGGACTGCATGATGCCCGTGATGGATGGCTATACGGCCGCCAGTAAGTGGCGTGAGATTGAGGAACGCAACGGGCTGAAGCGGATGCCGATTATCGCCATGACCGCCAACGCGATGTCCGGGGACATGGAAAAATGCCTTGGCGCTGGCATGGACGCCTATCTGTCCAAACCGCTGGATCGTCACCTGATCGCCGACACGCTGCGGCGACTACTGGCCGGTGAGGACAGCATGGGCGAGGCTCTAGCCACAAAAGCCCCAGCGACAAAAGCTGCCCCCAAGCCGGCGATACAGACATCTCCCAAGTCAAAGGCGGCGCCAGTCGCTCGGCCTGCGGACGAGCCCGACACCGACCTGGATGAAGGCATTCTGACCAAACTGGAAGAGGTGATGGGAAATCGGGTTGAGGAAGTCGTCCAGTCTTACATCGCCGACTCGCCGGATAACATCGAAAGGATTCGTGAGGCTTTGAGCGGAAGCACCATGGAAGCGGTGGGCGCGTGCGCCCACGAGCTTAAGTCGACCAGCGCGAGCCTGGGTGTGATCTCGGTCAAGAAGCTCTGCCAGTCTATCGAGC
This sequence comes from Pseudomonadota bacterium, assembly GCA_039033415.1. NCBI lineage: Bacteria > Pseudomonadati > Pseudomonadota > Pseudomonadota bacterium. The sequence continues at coordinate 137,248 of JBCCCR010000002.1, forward strand.
TGGCCGCGCGGGACAGCGACGTTGATCAGATCAATAAAATCCTCGAGCAGCTGCCCGAGGCGTTGGACCGAGCCATCCAGGCGCTGCGGGAGTTCAAGCCGGTTGCAGCCTAGCCTGAGCCTAGCCTGCCGCCTCAGACCACTCGTCGGTCAGCTGGATAGGAGCAACCTTCGGGGATACGTAACTGGCCGGCCAAACTTCCCGTGAGCGGCCGCCGGCAAAACTCAAACTCCCGCTCTAGCTCATCGGGCAGGAAACCTAGCCACGCCTGACCGTCAGCCAAAGCGCCGTCTAGCAAACCGCCCTCCGACATTGCCTGACGGTGACTGTGCCCCGCGCCGCTCATGGCACAAGGCTCGTGTTGGCCACCATAAAACCCATCAATGACGCGGCGGTCATGGGACGTGCGTAGCCAAACCCCTGTGCGAGATCACAGCCAAGCTGCCTCAGCAAAATCTGCTGCCGCGCCGATTCGACACCTTCAGCGACCACTTCCAGGCCTAGACTGCCCGCGAGCTGCATCACGCTCTGCAGCGTCTCTTGCTTGAGCGGGTTGGCTTCGATCTCCTGCAGCAGCGAAGGATCGAGCCTAATCGCGCTGAGGCGGAGTTGCCGAAGGACGTCGGTCGAGGTGTGTCCGACACTCACTTCATCCAGCGCAATTCGGCAGCCACGATCAGACAGCACTGTCAGCCGTTCCAAGGCGCCACCGGTCTTCAACAGATGCCTGCCGTCGGTCAGTTCAAGCTCCAGGTCAATGTGTCTCAGACCATTGCCGGCCAGTTCGGTCTGGATAAAGTCAGGCAGCCAGACATCCAGCTCCATCTGATTCGCCGTAACCTTGACGGCGACACGGTCGATCCGGATCCGGCGCTGTCGCATGTCGGCCATATCAGCAAAAGCCTGGCGCAGGACAGCTCGACCCAGCCACACAATCAGCCGGTCCTGTACCGCCTCCGGAAGGAACCGCTCGGGCATCACCAGTTCGCCCTGCTCGTCCAGCAGACGAATCAGCGCTTCCGCGGCAACCGGGCGGCCGGTCTCTACGTCGAATTGCGGCTGGTATTGCACGACCACGCGGTTGTCGTCGATCGCTCGCTTCACGTCCTCCATGCTCATCGAATACGACGATCTGGGCACGGAACGCAGTGCGGTGCTGGGTGATCGTAATGCGTTTACCGGGTTGGCAGCATCAGCCCGCAACAGGTCGGCACTCATATGACCGGCCTCAAAAGTGGTCGGCTTGGGAAACGGTAGGATGTTGTGTTGGTGAGCCATAGCGCTTACGCAGTTTTCTGCCTATCCAACAGGTAGCAAGCGCTATGCCAAAAGGGCCACATCGACCCGATAGCCCTAAAAAGACAAATATTTCAATAGGTTAATGATTTCTCTCGGGCGGCCAACGTAACGTCACACACCATTATTTTGGCTGCAGCAACATTTCGGCGCGGCTGCACCAAAATTCGGGTGTCTGGGAAAAACCGGCGGATGGATAGGCACGCGCGCGCAACGCTAACGAGTCGGAAAGCCTCAGGGTTCCAAGCAGGAGCCTCAATCAGTAGGACTGGCGGGCAGCCATCAGGCGACGGAAGTCATGCGGGCGACCGTTCGGTCCTCGAGGCTGAGCTCCGCCCCGGTAGAGCTGTCGAGAATAACCTTGCCGCTGTCGACCAAACGCGGCAGGTTTTCCTTCATGTCCACAAGGTCTTTTTGGGTGAGCAGCGAAGAGCCGCGGATGCTGACCCAGGCGTCTCGTCCGTTGTTTTTCGCCAGGTAAGCAGCGACATCCGAAGCGGCGACAACCTGTTCCCAACCCACGAGCTCTGGATCGCTTTCGACGAAAGGCATGGCCGTAGCGCCGACGGAGCCCGACAGTGTCGCCGTATCGCCGCTGGGCAGCAGATAGGGGGTATTACAAATCGTCGCTCGCACCTTTTCTGCCAGCGTCTCAATGCCCGCGAAGGTATCGGAATAGCCGAACAGGAGGAACTCATCGCCACCCCAGCGGACCGGCGCGTCGGACGCCCGGCAGCACGCGCTCAGGCGGTCGGATACGGCCTTGAGCACCTGGTCTCCGGCTTCGTGCCCGAAGCGATCGTTGATGGGCTTGAAGCCGTCGAGGTCTACCATGATGACAAAGAGCAGCCGCCCCTGCGTTGACGTGGACTCCGCTGCCGCCTCGTCATGCGGATGGTTCTGGCGCCTGAGCCGAGACAGATCCGTTTCGATGAACCGATGGACAAAGCGCCGGTTGCGCAGCCCGGTTAGCTGATCGGTAAAGCTCGCGTCTTCGATCTGCCGGTTGAGGGATATGAGCTCCTCGTTGCGTGCGGCCAGCTCGCTGGTGCGCTCGCTAACGATCTGTTCCAGGTGTAGTCGTCGCGAGACCTCCTGCTGTTTCTGACGCTTCTGGTTACGGATGAATAGCGCCAGAGTGAGGACTACGACGGTGACGTAGAGGGCATACGCCAGCGGGGTCAGCCAGGGCGGCGGACTGACGGTCAGCATGACCGACGCCCCCTCCTGATTCCAGATGCCGTTGCTGTTGGAGGCCTGCACCTGGAACGTATAGTTGCCCGGCGAGACGTTAGAGTAGATCGCGGTTCGCATCTCCGTCGATTCGTTCCACTCGTTGTCATAGCCTTGGAGCCGGTAGCGGTAGGCGTTCTTGTCGGGAGATACATAGTCGAGCGCCACAAAATCGAAGGCGACGAACGGGTCCCGATAGGATAGCTCGACCTGCGGCAGCTCGGCGGCGCCCGACCTTGCCAGCCGCTCGGTCCGCGAGCGTGCGACCAGATCAATCGCCGGTGGATGGGGGTTAAACGGCAGGTTGCGCGGTGAGAAGGCCACGAGGCCTGCGGTGCCGCCGAAGATCAGCCGGCCTGATTGACTGGCCAGGCGCGCGCCCTGGTTGAACTCGTTGTTGCGCAGACCGTTACTACGATCGAACTTCCGCACGCTCTGGCGTCTGGGGTCAAAGCCAAAGAGGCCACGGCTGCTGCTCAACCAGAGCCGGCCATCTCCGCCTTCGGCGATGCCGTAAATTCCCGACGCCAAACCGTCCGCCAGGCCAAAGCGCTGGAACTTCGGCAAACCCGCCGCCCGATCTCGGAGTGTCCAGCGAAGCAGGCCCTGCGCCATGGTGCCAATCCACATATCCCCGTCCGGGGAGAAATGGATAGCCCAGGGGGTTCCGCTGACGGGGTCGACACCCTCGTTGGTTGCGTATTCCTCGATATCGAAACGTTGGACCTGGCCGCTGGCCAGATCGAGACGGTTCAGGCCGTGGCTTTCCGTGCCCACCCAGAGCAAGCCCTCGGAATCCTGAGCCATGGTCAGCACCCGGTTGCTGCTGATCGATTGCGGGTCGTCGCTGGCATGCTGGAATCGCTCAAAGACGGGTTCGCCGGTTTCGATGCTCATGCGATTCAGACCGCCTTCCCAGATACCGATCCAGAGACTGCCGGCGCGATCGCTAAACAGGCTGGTCACCGCATTGCCGCTGAGTGACCGCGGGTTCTCCGGGTCCGAGCGGTAGCAGGTGAAAAAGTCATCACTCGTGAGCTCGCAAAGGCCGCCGGTGCGGGTTCCAGCCCACACGGTGCCGCTTCGATCGACGTGGACGGCCATCACCCGATCATCGCCGAGGCTGTTGGGATCATCGGGCCGGTGTCGATAGTGGCGAGCGTCACCGGTGTCGAGATTAATCCGGGAAAGACCGCCGCCATAGGTTGCGACCCACACCGTGCCGTCGACCTCCTCGGCGATGTTGGTCACGATGTCGGCATTGAGGAACCCGCCTTCGGTCCCGTACTGCGCAAACGTGTCGCTGACGTAGTTCCACACGCTCACGCCTCCGTGAGTTGCAACCCACAGAACACCGGACGCGTCCTGCATGATTGCGTTGATGCGATCGTTGGTGATGCTATACCGGTTCGCCGGGTCGCGTTTATAGGTCAGAAAAGCGGCCATCGACGGTCGCCATTCCGCCAGGCCAGACTCCGTACCCACCCAAAGCGTGCCGGCGCTGTCCTGGAAAATCGCCGGGACCTGGCCTGCACCGATGCTGTTAGGGTCGTTATCGTCGTGCTGGAAGCGATCGAACTGCTGAGTATCGGGGTTGAAGCGACTGATGCCGCGCTCGCTGGTGCCGACCCACAGCCGGCCTTCTGAGTCTTCAAACAGAGAACGAATCTCATTGTGACCAAGGCTCGTCGAATCCTCTGGGTCGTGGACAAACCGCGTGAACGACCCGGTGTCGCGATTCAGGCGAGCCAGTCCTCCGCCGTCGGTCCCCACCCAAAGGTATCCACGACGATCTTCCGCCATGGCTATCACCCTGTCGTCGGGCAGCGAATCGAAACGCTCGGGGTCGTTGCGGTAATAGCGAATGTCGCTCCCATCACGCTCGATGCCGACCAGCCCGATAGCGACCGTGCCGACCCAGATCCGTCCGTTGCTGTCCTCCATCACATCCCGGATCCGAGCAAAGGCGAGCTGTCCACCAAAAGGCGTTCGATCAAAGGAGTCGGTGGCCGAATCGTAGCGATTAAGGCCGCGCCCCGAGCCGACCCAGAGCTCACCGTCACTGTCCACCATCAGCGCCCGGAGAAAATTGTCGCTTAGAGATCGAGGGTCATCGGGCCGGTGTTCGTAAACCTTCACCTCGTGGCCGTCGTAGCGATTAAGACCCGACTGGGTCGCAAACCAGATGTAGCCCCGTCCATCCTGCACAACGTCGTTTACGAACTCGCTCGACAGCCCGTCTTCGGTAGACAGATTGGCAAACCGGATGTTGCGAGCCGCCGACTCGAGCGTCAGCGCCGCGCTGTAGCTGCTGACCAGCAGCGCAACCAAAGCAAGACCGGCACGAAGGCCGGCGCGGGAGGGAGCGTTCATGATCGATTCTCCTGATCGGCCAGCCAACGCTTGTAGGTCATGGGCGTCACGCCCATCAGCGAAGCGGCGGCGGCGGTGCGGCCACCCACCTTGGATCTGACACAGCGCAAGAGCGTGTGTCTTGAGCGATCCAGCAGGTTTCCGTCTTCCCCTTCTTTCTGACCCCCTTTCTCCACAACCTTACGGATCAGCGGTCTGACGGTTGCCCAGCTGTCCGAACGAACCTGAACACCGTTGGCGGCGTCAGCGCTCGCTTTCTCAAGCTGTCTTCGAAAGGTGGACTCGGGCACCTGAACCAGCTGCGCGGCCTGGCGGGCAACGCTGCCGCAGACCTCGTTCGCGTGCAGGATCAGGTCCTCGCTGAGCCACCGACCCAGCGGCGCCGGTCGACGTTCGTTGTTGGCCACCGCGAGCTCTACCTGACGCTCCAGCTCCTGCTGCAGCGAATGCCACGGGTCACCGGCCGGTATTGGAGCCGCGGCGGTTGGCGCTATGTGGGTCGGTGCGGGTTCGGCTGCTGGCTGGGCGGCCGCCAGGGCAGGCACTTTGGGAAGCACCACCGAGGGCTGTACCGGTAACGGCTCTGGTGAAGCGGAGGGGGCCGGCGCAACCGACAGCGTGCCGCTGGCCTGGAGGTCGATACTCGCTGCGTCCAGCGTGCCCGAATGGTGCGTCAGCACCGCGCGCAGGATGGTGTTCTGCAGCTCACGTACGTTCCCTGGCCAGTGGTGCTGGCGAAGCTTCTGCGCCACGTCTGCGGCCAGCTCGTGCACCGGTTTGCCGTTCTGCGCCGCAAACTTTTCCATGAAGTAATGCGCTAGGGGCAGGATGTCGTCCGGCCGCTCTCGGAGCGGCGGGGCGTCCACGGCGATCACCCGCAATCGGTAGTAGAGATCCGCGCGAAAACGCCCGGCCACCACCTCCTTGTCCAGCTCCCGGTTTGTCGCGGCGACGATACGAACATCGACGCTGCGGGTCTTGGCGCTACCGACCGGCGAGAATTGTTTTTCCTGTACAAATCGCAGGAGCTTGGCCTGAATGGCCAGGGGCAGCTCGCCAATTTCATCCAGGAACAGCGTGCCGCCTTCCGCGCGCGCTATGTGGCCTTCGGAGGCACGGTCTGCGCCCGTATAGGCACCCTTGGTGTGGCCAAACAGCTCCGCCTCCAGCAGCGATGCCGCCACGGCGCCGCAGTCAAACACGACAAACGGCTCATCCCGACGATTGCTCAGCTCGTGTACCGACTGTGCCAATACCTCTTTACCCGTGCCGCTTTCGCCGATGATCAGGACCGTTGCGTCGGTGGGCGCCACGCGGCTGAGCAGCTGGAGTATGTCGTGCATTGCATCCGACTGATAAACCAGCTTGCTGTGGTTCAACGCCTTGCGCAGACCCTGCACCTCCCGACGGAGGCTGCGGCTTTCGCGATCTTTTTCTTCGATCTGGCGCGACGCCAGCTCGGCACGGTCGATGGCCACCGCCATCTGGGAGGCGAGCGCATTGAGGAACACGACGTCGGAAGAATCGATTTTGAGCGTGTCCGCCCGGCCGTCCATAAACAGGCAGCCGAGATTTTGATTGTTGGATACCAGCGGTACCGCGTAGGCCGCCGCGCCGGATCCGTTGGGCAAAGAGCGGGCAACCTGACCGGTTTCGATCGCGTCGGCAACCAGCTTTACGCTGCGCTCGTTAAGCCGCAGCGGCCGACCGGCAACCCGATTATCCGGAGCCGTTTCGTCACGCAAACTGCTCGCCATGGTTTCGAACCCTTCTTCGCCACGTTGCAGCAGTCCGAGCCGGTCGGGCCGGAACGCCACCGCGAGCCGGTCGACAAAAGCAGCAGCAATCGCTGACGGTTCATTTTGGGTCGACACAAGGGCCACCGTGTCCCAAAGCAGCAGCATGTTGCGGTAGTCTTTTTCCGTGTCAGCCGCAAAGATCCCGGTCAAAGGATTCATGGCGGCACGCTCATGGTCCTCCAGCTTGAGACCGGTGACGCGGCTCTGGGCACCGCCGGACAGGCGCGCGCTGTTGAGCGCGGCGTCAGCGCCGTCACACAGCATACGTTCCAGGTCGTCGAAATTTTCCAGATCGTCAGGCAGCGCTACCGCCGCTCCCACGCTGAAGGTCAGCGGCAGGTCGTCATCGAGATAGCCGTGAGAGGAGAGCTCCCGCCGAACCTTTTCAGCGGTGACGCGCGACTGATCCAGGTCGGTCGCCGGCAGGACCGCGGCAAACACGGCGCCGCTGTAGCGGAACAGTCCATCGGTAGACCGGAGCGTCGATTCAAGGCTGCCGGCTATTTCCCGAATCGCTGCATCCCCACGGCCCCGGCCGTGCCGGCAGTTGATCATGGCAAAATCATCGGGGTTGATCAGCATCAGCGAGATCGCCCGGCTGCTGCTGCGCATAGCGCTGATCGCGCGGCGGAGAAAAACCTGCATGTGGGTGCGACCAGGTAAACGGCTCACCGGGTCCAACGTCAGGCTCGACAGGTAATAGACACTCCAGGCCATGCGAAAACACACGCCGGTCAACATCTCCAGCGCCGCCTCGGTACTCGCACCGTCCTCGATATCGTGCTTCAGCTCGGCCACCAGGCGAGCCACCTGCTTGGCGTCGCGCATGCCGATCCAGAGCGCGCCATCACAGGGTGGTGCGGTACGAACCACCGGATCCTGGCGACGCTCACCGCTTTCGCGGCGGGCCGAGATGGGCTGTGGTAGCAGACGTCGGAAAGAAACCCGCAGGAGCGTACCGCCGGCTTCGGCGCTCGCAAACTCCGTTACCGGGTTTTCGTCGGGCTCGGTGCTCAGATGGCTTGAGACAAATTGCCAGGCGGCATCCTCGTCGATCAGCTCCGGCAAGGCCTCCGCATCGCCGGCGTTTGCCAGAAATAGGGATCGGCGCTCCAGGGGCTCCAGGTGCAGCGCCAGCGTCGCCTGGCGGGCGCTGGCCAGGTGGCGGAAAACGTCGAGGAACTCGAGCAGTAGATCAGGTTGCTGCATCGCAGTCCCCTAGCCTTGGGCCGCCAGGCCGTCACGAGCCTCGATCCAGCTCGCCAGACTCTCGCGGGACACCTCACCCAGCGCGGGCGGCAACGCGTCCGGCTCCGGGCTACCGTTGCGGCTCAGCAGCCACTCGGCGGCCAGCACCGATCGCGAAACAATCGTAAGTGGTTCGTTGAACGACTCCGCATGGCTGGCGGCGACAGCGTCCACCACCGGGTCCGGCAAATTCCAGAGCGTCAGCACCATCGAACCCAGCTCACCGTGGGAGATACCAAAATTTTCGCGTTCCAGCCGAGCCAATTCACTTTCATCGCCCGCACAATCGGCCCACATGGGTTGGTAGGTGGCGGATTCATTCTGAAACAGGACGATCAGGCCGATGTCATGCAGCAGCCCAGCCAAAAAACTGTGGCTCGCGTTTGCGCTCGAGCCTTCCTCCAGCCGGCAAATGGCGCGAGCCAGCATGGATACTTCAAAAGAATGGTTCCACAGCATGTCCAGGCGCAGGCCCGGCGGCGGCATGCCGGAAAACAGGTGGGCCGCGAGGACAAGCCCGAGCAGCGTTTCAGCGCCCATCAGGGTGATCGCATCAGCCAGATCCCCTACGGTGCCTGGCCGGGCGTAAAAACCTGAGTTGGCAATTTTGAGCGTTCGGGCGACCAGCGCCGGGTCTCGACCAGCAATTTCCGCCATCTTGGCCGCCGTCCCAGCCGCGCTGTCCAGCTGCTCGCGGATATCGAAGTACAGTACCGGAGGCGAAGGCACTTCCTGGAACCGAGAGATGATGCGCTGCAGCTTTTTGTGTTGAGAGGAGTGCGAGGAAACCTTGGCTGCTGCGCGCAGGCTCATGTGGAGATCACCCAGATCAGCACCCCCCGCCAGAATCTGGTGGGCTCCTTTGACTCGGACGGCGGGCGATTCGGACAGCGCGAGTCGAATGGCGCCCGGCGTGGTGCTTCCCACCTCTGAGAACAGCGACTCACATTCGTCGACATCCCCGAGGCGAGCCAGAACAATATCGCTGGTGCGGTTTTTGAGCTGAGCGAGGGCACCGGACCCGTTGACGCTGTGGAGAATTGACCAGTCGGGCTCGCGCGCGCCGACAAACCGCTGAATGTTCAGCAGCGCCTCGTCGCGTTCTCCCACCAGCAGTAAGTCAGTCACTCCGATTCCCCACAATTTACTGCGCAGACCGAAATAACGGCGCGCGGTGGCAAAAGCTTTAGCCAGTAGCCAAAATTTTGGTTGATGGCGCTTTTGACAGCCGGTCAGGTCTCGATTGAGATTCCGGCGAGCAGTCCCGGTGGGCCGCAGTGACGTTGTTCACAACTTTGGGAGCCATCTTTGGCTAGGGTTCGGACTTTCGATTAAGCAGCAGAACCTTTGATGAGATTTCGTGTGTCATTTTTGGCGGCTGTCCTCTTTATGAGCGTTGCGGATAGCGTCAGCGCCCGGCAGGGAGCGCCGCCAATGAGCCAGAGACAGGCGTTGGCGCCGGCCGCAGAATATCGGCTGCCGGCGCTCGCCGAAGAGGTGCACGCATCGCAGGCGAAGACGCTGCTTAAGGTTCCCGATAAAGATGCTGAGCCGCTAGCATTTGCCGTTCCGGTTGCCACCGACATCTCGGTTGCGACCCATGGCACCTGGACCGCTACGCAGGGCGGCCGGCTCTGGCGCCTTACCTTTCGTTCCGATGGCGCCACCGACCTGAACTTTGGCTTCCGCCGCTTACACCTGCCTCCAGGCGCAACGCTGCACCTGCTGAGCGATACCGACGTGATGCCGGGGTACTACGACGGTGCGTACACGCATCGTGACAACCGTCAGCATGGCGAATTCTGGTCGGCACCGATCCCGGGGCCCGTCGCGACGCTGGAACTTTTTGTGCCCGACGGAGCGGAAGATAAGCTGGCGCTGAACCTCACCCAGGTTGGCGTCGGTTTCCGCGATGTGTTCAAACTCTATGGCGGGCCGGGCCTGCAGAAACAGGGAGCCTGCAACAATGACGTCGTGTGCCCGGAAGGAGAGCCCTGGCGCGACCCGATCCGCGCCGTGGCGGCTTACACCGTCCGGGGTATCGATACCTGCACCGGCACGCTGATCATGGACGCGGAGGGCACCTTTGCGCCGTTTTTTCTGACCGCGTTTCACTGCGGCGTGACGCCGGGCAACGCCGCCTCGGTGGTCACCATCTGGAATTATGAGTCGCCGAGCTGCGGACAGCTTGGCGGTGGCTCCCGACTACAAACGGTGTCCGGCGCCGAGTTCCGCGCCAGCCGGCGCGACACCGACGTGGCGCTGCTCGAGCTCAGCGCAGCGCCGCCACCGTCGTTCAATCCTTACTGGGCCGGCTGGGACCGATCGGAGGACATCCCGCAGGGGAGCGTGGCGATTCATCACCCGGGCGTCGATGAGAAGGCGATCAGTTTCAACACCGACCCGCTCAGCTACGGCAATAACTGTATCGCCAACGGCGACAACACCCACTGGGTTGTCGACAACTGGGAGGACGGAACCACCGAACGTGGCTCCTCGGGCTCGGCGCTGTTTCATCCAGACAATCAAGGTGTCATCGGCTTCTTGTCGGGTGGCACGGCGTCATGTTCGTCTATCACTTTTGACTGCTACGGACGTTTTGGGGCGAGCTGGCTTGGGGGGAGCGGGGACAATCAGCGCCTGCAGCCCTGGCTGGATCCGAACAACAGGGGACCGCTTCGCGTTGCTGGCGGAGATCCGGCGCGCGACGTGTTTCGCGATGGATTCGAAAACTGACCCGCCTCAGGTGGCGTTGACGAGCGCCTCCCAGCGCTTGAGCATTTCCTTCAGCAATTCCTCAAACGCGGGCCTCCCCCGAAGGGGCGCAAAAAACGGATCAAACGACGAGAGGTAGGGGTAGTTAGTAAAGCCCCGCTCCATGGCCGTCCGCAGCCATCGTTCAGCGCCGTCATAGTCTCCGGCCACGGCCAGTCCCTGGGCCAAGGTTCGCGCCAGCATTTCGTTTTCCGCGGCCGCAGCCTCGGTGTGGGGCGCCACCGGGCCTTTGCTTTTGCCGGCGAATAACGCAGCAACCTGCACCGCGGGGTGTCCCATCGCTTCCTCGGGGAACTCCGCAAAGGCCTCCGCCACCTGCTCATGCCTTTCGTTTAGCACGTAGGCCCAGATGCAAAAGAGCCGGGCAAACGGATTGGCAGGATCCATCGTCAGCATTTTCTCGTAGGGCTGGATGGCGGCGGAGAAACGGCCCTGCAGTACCGCTTTCCACCCCGGCATGCAGCTGGTGAGCGGCGTCAGCGGGTCGATCAACAGCAGACGCTCAACATGCGCCTCGCTTTCGTCCAGCATTCCTGCGATCAGCAGGCAGTTGACCAGCAGCGACAGCGAATCGACGTCGTCAGGCTCCGCGGCAATCGCCATGCGCAAGCAGTCGATTGCCTGGGCAACATTTCCGCGTGTGTAGGCCAGCCATCCTTTGAGCTGCAGACCCTCAACGGCAGCAGGGTCCTGATCGAGGATTCGACGGGCACAGGTCTCAGCTTCCGCCAGCGGTTTTTCGCTGAGATCAATGCCCGCCTCCCGGTACTGAAGCCAGGTTCGGCCGAGGGAGCCGAGCAGCTGCGGGTTATATCCGGCAATGTCGATCGCCCGGTGCAGCAACTCCACCGCTCGGTCGATCGCTTCGCGCCGCCAGCGGAAAGCCTCCTGTCGGGCCTGAAACATGAGTCGCCAAGCCACCGTGTCGTCCACAGAACGAGTGGACAGCGAGCGCTTCTGTTCCGGTGTCAGATGGAGTTCCAGCGCATCGACAATTCTTCGCGCGACCTTTTCCTGGATCGAGAAAATGTCTTCCAGCGTGCCGTCGAATGTGGCTGTCCATAGCTGCTCATCGCGGCGAGGCTCGATGAGCCGGGCGGACACCCGTAGCGCGTCACCCGCTACACGCGTTGTTCCTTCAAGAAGATGCGTCACCTTCAGCTGGCCGGCGATCGTCCGGGCCTCACGCTTCACGCCTTTGAACATCATGGAGGATGTCCGGGAGGTCACCCGAAGCTCCGGCAACCCCGACAGCTTGCTGATGATTTCGTCGGTCAGTCCGTCGGCAACGTATTCCTGCTGCTGCTCGCCGCCCACAAATTCAAAGGGCAGGACAGCGATGGATCGCTCGGTATCTTGGGCAACCGCCGTCGGTTCAATAGCGGCAGGGCGTTGATTCAGCTCCCCTCGTCGCTGCCAGGCGTCCAGCTCGCTTTCGTAGGCGTAAACGCTGGCGCGACTCACGTGCTGCTGGCGGTGCACCGGGAGCCCTTCGGTGGCTTCCCAGCGACGCGCGGTGCGCACGCTGCACCCCAGATAACGAGCGATCGCCTTCCAGGATTTGAGGCCGGGCTTTTCCGTTTTTTCTCGCACCGGAATAGTTTACCGGGGGCAGATCAGGACATTAAGGGTCAATAGGGGTCATGGCCGCTGGTGTCGATTGCTCCAGCGCCCCCCCGGAGCAAACCTAGGCCCCAAGCAACTTCGCTTTTGACTGGAGACATCGACATGCAAAACTCATTACTGCTCGGCCTGATCACCCTCACCGCTTGCGCCACAGCAAGCGCCGAACCCCGCCCGCCCTTTTTCTGGGAACAGGGTTGCGACAGCAATCTGGTGCAGTGCGTTGACGTCACGGGTGTTGGCGTGCACCTGTTCTCGACGGCGCAGGTACACTCCCAGGCGCCGACCGATACGGGTTTTATCCAGCGCAGCACCGACATTATCGAGTTGGACGGTGACCTGCAGGGCCGGGTCCTTTACCACCCGGTGTCAGAATTCGACTTCGCCGCCGGAACGCTGGTGAACACCGGGCATCAGGTGTTCTCCGGAACCGTCCTGGGTTCAGAGCCCGTGCTGATTGTCGACAACAGCTACCGCTTTGACGTCGACCTGCAAACCGGGTTGACCGAAGGACGCGTACGATTGGAATTTCCTATCGCCGGACCGCGAATCCAGTGCCGGCTGAACATCTCTGGTGATGGCACGCGAGACGCCAACGGCGACGCGGCTGTTTCCTATACCGGCGTTTGCCGCTTCCAGAACCCACCCAGCGACCAATAGGGCGGGAGGGCCCTGTTCGGGCGGCCTGTGGGTTGCGGGCCGCCTGCTTTTTGGCAGAGCTGGGGTTTAGGGGCTCTCGAAATTGCCTCCCAAAAAGATGACGTCGTTGACGATCGCCTGCTGGTTCTGCGGCATAAGAAAGATGGTGGGGACGTTGGTCTGCTGGTTCGGTATCACCTCAAAGGCGTCTGAAATGCCCGGCTCATAACCCAACTTGTAGGCTTCAAGTACCTCATCTGAAGAGTTCAGGTTAGCGCCGACAAAATCGCCATCTGCATTCGATACCGAAAAGATGCCGGACGGCGCAAACAAGAACACACCTGACAACGGTTCCTCGGTAACAGCATCAATAACATCGCCGGTAAAAACCCCTACCTCCTGGGGCGCGCGACTTCGGTTACCACCAGGAGTGAGAGAAACCTGATAGCTGCCTTCAGCATGACCAGGGCACCCTTGAATGCGCAGAAAATCAGATGATCCGTTCCGCCTGGGAAGCGTTACGGTTTCACCGGGAACGCAGTTCCCCAGAGATATCTGTGTCGGAGGAAAGCCGGCAAACTTATTTTCAAAATAACGCGACACGCGGAGCGCGAGCTCCGGAGCCGGCGTCACGCTCACCGAAAGCTCTTTCCAGGAAATTTGCAGAACCTTGAACTCGTTCTGATCGATCAGGAACCAGTCTACGTCACTCTCACCGCGCAGCTCGCCCTCCAGTTCGAAAGGCTCGGTGATCGGTTCAAACTGTTCGGAGATCGTGGCTGACCCTGGGAGGTCCGCGAGCGGAAACACCGGCAGCTCGGAGTCGTTGAGCTGCAGCGCAACACACCAGTAGTCGAGCTCTAGATCGTCGGCACCCACATTCGCCACATCCAGTTTCCACGGCTTGTCCCCAACCGTCGGGCCGTTGCGAAAACGGGCGAGACTCTGCAGCGGCTCGACGTAGCCGACGAGCCCTTTGCCTACATCGCAGCGCTGCTCGGAAGGCCAGACAAAGGTGTCTGCAAATACGGCGTTCAGATCGGGCTCCGGGCAGCCGTCAAAAGTGACCTCGCCGTTAGAGGAAAGGCCATTTGCCAGTACTGCAGACACGTCGGTCGGCGCCGTAACGGTCAGCGTCAATTCACGAATAGACGGATGCCTGAGCTTTGCCGCGACCAGCGCGTTGCTGACCCGTCGTTCGGGATCAACTGCAGGACACTGTGCGTCCCCAGTCGGGCTACACGACCCAGTCACAGCGAAATCCAGCTCGCTCTCAATGGTCGGTCCCGAATCCCGGTCAGTGCTGCAGCGCACCACCACCTCACCCTGGAACTGCTCACCAATCCTAAGTGCGTCCGGGTCAAAATACTGCAGCGATATGATGGCAGGCGGGCCGGGCTCCGTCAGTCCGTCATCGGCAAAGACCTCAAAATAGGCATCTTGCCCGTTGACGCTCGGCGGCGGAGAACCTGTCATCTCACCGGTATTTGGGTCGATAGAAAAGTGCGGCGGCAGGTCGGGCGCGGTGTAGGTCAACGGCGAAAGCCCGTCGTCGGAAAACAGCGGCGCCAGGTCCAGCGTGGCCGAGTCGTCCACCGGCAGTGTGTGCACCGGGAGTGCGCCAGAAACCAAGGGCGGCAGATTCTCAAGATCTTCGCCAACCACTTCAAAACACAGATTGCTGCCGGTAGCCTCTCCGCGGCAGGTACTGGCGGGGCCAAAGTCTTCGCAGGCGATCCCGGAGATGTTGCCGAGCGTATCTCGGATCGCCCAATCGCGATCCGCGGCGGGCGGCGGCGTGCCGATGAACTGGCGGATTGCCCAGATCGGGCAGCTTTCCGGCGTAGGGCAGGTACCGGGGATATTGACCTGCTGACGCTGGCTGATCGACATCCAGTAGCGGCCCTCGGCGAGCATGCAGCTACCCTCTGGCAGGTCGACCTGAAAGTAGCCGTTGGCGATTTCTGGGCGGTCGACAACAATCTCAATCGCAGTACCAACGTGGCTGCAAACGGGGTCTGACTCGGGAAGGTTATCCTGCTCCCGATAGACTCTGACCCACATGGAGGTTCCGATGACGTCAGCGTTTCCGGAGCCTCTCGCGGCGCTTACGTTCCAGATTTGGCCAGCGGGCACCACAAAGTCATCAGCGCTTTCAACGTTGACCGTTTGCACGAAGAGCCGCCCGAATCGCTCAACCCGAAACGTACTCTGGGCGGGATAGTTCAGGGCGAGCAGGCAGGAGCCGCTACGCTGTGACCAGAGCGACTGAGATTGTGCTGAAACCACCGATGTCGACAGACTCAGGAGGGTCAGAACAGCCCAGCGTCCCCAAATCGCCGGGAAAAAACCTTTACTTTGAATCATATGGAGCTCCCTGCCGTCAGTATAGCGGGTGTATCGGAGCTGGGAGCTAGGGGAACGGCCGATGCAGCGGCCGTACTGCAGACGGTTAGTGAAGCAGTTTTTGAACGCTCATCTTCACCTTGCGCCAATCACGCTGACTCAGGGAGGGGCTCGGCTTATCGGCGACCATGCCGAG
The DNA here is from genome assembly GCA_039033415.1 of Pseudomonadota bacterium. Taxonomy (NCBI): domain Bacteria; kingdom Pseudomonadati; phylum Pseudomonadota; species Pseudomonadota bacterium. Next base: position 152,776 of record JBCCCR010000002.1, read on the forward strand.
ACAGACGCTGGCTACCGGCTTGGCGCCGATCGCTTTAGCAGACCATCTTAGCTGGCGTAGCGAACTGAACGCCGGCCGAGCCAGCCAGACGGGCGCTGACGATGAGGCGATGATCACCGCCGGCTTCTGTCGGCTCCTGGCTTTGCGGTAAATCGGCCCGCGTGCGCCCCAGGGCCAGTAGGCATATACGGTCAGCCGCTCCATAAACCGCTTAAACAGCGCCGTCACGGTTCCCATATTGGTGGGAGACGCAAGTACGACCGCGTTGGCTCTTTCGATTTTTTCGATGATCTCGGCCATACCGTCACCGAGCACACAGGCGCCCGGACTGCATCCTTCGCGCTGGGTGCACTCGCGGCAGTTCAGACAGAACTCGATCGGCTCATCTCGCAGGACCACGGATTCAACGCAGGCGCCTTCGTCCTCGAGTTCACGGGTGATTTCGCGCAGCACCTGATCGGTCACGCCGTCCTTGCGGTAAGAGCCGTTAATGGTGACCACTCTCATATCAGCAACTCCTTTGCCAAGGCATCCAGCATGCAGAATTGCTGGGGCGCGGGAAACCGTGGAAAACCGAGAGTCGCATAGCGCTGTGCCCAAGACACAAGGCATAACCCGGTTCCCGCCAAAACGACTGTGCGATGGGCGCTGCAAACTCGTTGGACCTAAAGAGAGCGAGCATTTGCGCAGCAGGAATCAGGCACACGCAGGCTCGCATTTGTTGGCAGCACGATCAATATGCGATGGGAGAAACCATGTCCGGCAAGCTGCTTAGCGCCCTGGCGGCGGGGCTGATTTTCACGACGGCAACCCTCGGGGCCACCTTCAACGTCACACGCACGGACGACCCGCTTCCGGATGGCTGCGCCGTGGGCGACTGCTCACTTCGCGAGGCGATTACGGACGCCAACACGACGGTCGCCTCCGACGACATCAACGTACCGCCCGGCACCTATCTCATCGATTTGGTGGGCAACGACACGCTGGAAACCGGCGATCTGGATATCTCAACGGATATGACGATCACGGGTCCAGCAACGCTGGATGGGCAAATGCTCGGGCGAATCATGGACATTCGAGACGGAGCACAGGTGACGCTGAGCCAGCTACGCATTCAGAACGCCGACACGTCGCTGGCTACCAACGGCACACTCAACGCCGGCGCCGTGCAGATAGACGACGGCAGCCTGACGCTGCGCGACGTGGTATTTATCGGCAATTCGAGTCAGGGACTGGGCGGCGCGCTTTACGCTCGCGGCACCGCCACGCTCGACATTGCCGACTGCGCGTTTGTCGACAACCGCGCAGACAACGGCGCGGGGATTTTTGCCAATGCCAATGTCAGCGTCCGAAACACGCTGTTCAGCGGCAATACGGCATTGCTGCGCGGCGCAGCGCTCTACCTGAGCGGGTCGGATGCCGACACCGTGCTGGAGCAGGTGAGCCTTATCGACAACACGGGCGAGGGTTCCGGCGGCGGCGCGATCCTATTCCTGGCTCGTAGCCTGATGCTGGACGGGGTGGAGGCTACAGACAACCGAACGCTGGGCGGCGCGGGTGGGGTTATCGGCGTGACCGGCACCGGGCACAGCAAGACCGTCACAATTCACAACAGCTGGTTCAACAATAACGCCGCTTCGGACGGAGGCATGATCTCGTTTGTCGACGATGATGACCTGCTCGAAATCGCTCACAGCACCATCTCGAACAACACGGCTGAGGACGACGGCGGCGGAATCTATCTCACCGGCGGAACGATCAACATCACCAACACGACCTTCAGCGGGAACGAAGCGATCGATGACGGCGGCGCCATCTATAACTTCAGCGCGGCGGCCAGCCTGGAACACGTGACCCTGACAGGCAACCTCGCGGATCGTGGCAACAGCATTCGAGTCACCGGTTCGAGCGACGATCTGCAGGCAACGTTCGCCAACACGCTGATCAACGGCGAGTGCAGCATTAACAGTGCGGACAATGTAACCAGTTTGGGTGGAAATCTCGAAGGTCCTGGAAGCACCTGTGAGCTCAACCAGCCGTCCGACCAGGCGAGCATGACACCCTCAGAGCTGGGCATTACGCCCCTTCGAAGCAATCCCGGCGCCGCCCCCACGCATGAGCTAACCGCCGCCAGCCTGGCACGGGAGGCCGGTCTCGGACCAACCTGCGATGCGGTTGCCGTCGATCAACGATTTCAGCCCAGACAGAACCCGTGCAGCGCGGGCGCCGTTGAGTCCAACGACCTCTTTCGCGATGGATTTGAGTCAGTCAGACCGCTGGGCAGCACCGTGACGGTGAATCTCTAAGAGCAGGTCCGGCTGGTCGCCTTGCCGGGAACACTGTGTCATTCTCCAGGGCCTGCACCTTGGGACCCGAGAGGTTCGAATGGCGGAAACCATCGGCAAGCCGTTTGTCGTTCCCTGCGCTGATCTCACCAGCGAGGCTCCTTGGCGCTGGCTCCGCCTCGGCTGGGACGACTGGCGAAGGGCTCTAGGCCTTTCGTTGCTGTTTGGTGTGGTTATCCTCTTGGTCAGCGTCGCGGTATCGGTGCTCGCCTGGTACCTGGGCAGCTTCGCGCTGCTGGCGGTCCTGCTGTCCGGTTTTGTCTACGTAGCTCCGCTGATCGCCGTCGGTCTCTACTGCGTCAGCCGACGGCTTGAAGAGGACCGCAGGCCAAGACTGTCAGAGTCGTTCCTGCTGGCTCGGCGGGTGCTGGGGCAGGCCGGGGTTTTTGCATTGATCCAGTTTGTCATTCTGTTGGTCTGGTCGCGGGCCGGCATGATGCTCAACGCGTTCTTTCCGATCGAATCTGGACAGACTGCGGTGCTGATCCAGTTCCTTGCCGTGGGCAGCGCCATCGGCTCCATTTTTGCCGCGCTCACCTTTGCCAGCGCCGCCTTTTCCCTGCCCATGATCGCCGATCGAAACACCGACATGGTCACCGCATGCGTATCGAGCATCAACGCCGCGCTGCGAAATAAGTGGGTCTGCTTTCAGTGGGCGGCGATCATTGCCGTCCTCACCGGGCTCGGTTTCGCCACGGCCTATCTGGGGCTGGTGGTCATCATGCCGTGGCTCGCCTACGCCGCCTGGCACGCCTATCGGGAAACGCTGGATGCCTCCGGCTGGGAGCGGTTGCCTTAGCGGAATCAGAGGAGCATGGTTAGAAAGTTCGGCAATCGAGCGACCCGAGGGCCGCTGTAACGGCCTAACCGCGGCAATCGTCGACGAAAATGGGCCGAAACCCCGGTTGAGACCATGCACATTGCCGTATAATCTATGCGTATATATGTTTCTCGATTGACTGATTTATCTGGAGTTTGCCCATGACCGCACCCAAATCTGCTAAACGCCGTCAGCTCATCGGCGGCGCCGTGGGCATGGCCCTGACCCCGGTGCTGCCGGCCTTCGGCAAGGCCATTCCCACCTACGACGTGGTTGTGGTCGGCGCCGGTCTCTCGGGGCTGCACGCCGCCACGCTACTGGAAGAAAACGGCCTGACCGTTCAGACGCTTGAGGGAAGAAACCGGATTGGTGGGCGCGTCTACACGCTGATGGATATCCCTGGTAAGCCCGAAGCGGCTGGCGAACTGATCGGCGGCAACTACGCCAGAATGATTCAGGCGGCCAAGAAGATGAACCTGGAGCTGATCGATCCCGATCGGCTAGGCGCCGGGTCGAAGTGGTACTTCCGCATCAACGGTCAGAATATTCGCAGCGAAGACTGGTCGGGGCATGAGCTCAACCCGATGACGGGCAAGGATCGGGAGCTGCTCCCGAGCCGGTATCTGTTCGAGCTTTCCCATCGGGATAACCCGCTCTCCGGTCAGCCTCTGGACGCGTGGATTCGGCCGGAATTTGCTAAATACGACATCCCCCAAAGCCAATACCTGAAGCAATACCTGGGCTACAGCGACGAAACCATCAGGCTGATGAACACGGTGGTCCACACCGATCATCTCGACAATACGTCCGCGCTTCACGAACTGCGACGCTACGCCGTGGGTGAGTTCAACCGTCGCGTCTCAAGCGCCGGGACCGGCAGCCCGCTTACGCTGCAGATCAAAGGCGGCAACTCACGGCTCCCTTACGCCATGGCTCAGAGCCTGGAAAATGGTGTTCTCACCGGCAAGACGGTGTATGCCTTCGAAGATCGCGGATCGGAGGTGATCACCCATTGTGGCGACGGTACTCGTTATCGTTCGCGCAAGGTTGTCTGCTCAATGCCCTATCCGGTGATGAAAAGCGTCAAGTTTCTTCCCCGCCTGTCCGCCCGGATGGAAGCCGCCATCGACGAAATCGACTACGGCATTTCGATCCAGGTTCACTACCTGCTGAAACGCAACTTCTGGGAGGACGACGGCCTGCCGCCCAACATCTGGAGCGATGGCGCGTTCGAACGCTTTGCCGTACTGACCCGCGGCGAAAATGGCGCTCCATCCTCAGCGATTGCGTTTATCAACGGCAATGAGGCCTACAAGTACAACTTCATGACCGATCAGCAGGCGATGGACTACACCACCGCCAAACTGATCGAAGCCCGCCCCTCGATTAAAGGCGCCCTCGAGCCGGTGCTGGTGCAGTCCTGTCATCGCGACGTGCACGGTGCCGGCGACTGGGTCTTCTGGCGACCCGGGCAGGTGACCCAATATGCCGCTCACATGCGGGATGCCCACGGCAATATCGAATTCTGTGGTGAGCACACCGCGCTGCTGGAACGCGGCATGGAAGGTGCGTTTGAGTCAGGGGAACGGGCCGCCATCAGCGTGCTCAGCGCCGCCTGACGTTTTGGAGGCCGACGAATGACCAGAAAATCAGGCCGGCATGCCGCGGTGGGTGCCGCCCTGCTGCTACTGGCTCAGGGCAGCATCGCGGACGACAACGTCAATCGCCACGCGCGCGACCTTAAGATTTTGACCGAATGGTTCGCCGGGGAATTCGACAACGAGGAGCAGCGCTGGTTTGAAAACGACCCGCGCGCGGCGGTCCCGGAGGATGAACGGGAGATTCGGGTCCATACCATCCATCGGCGGATCGACATGCCTACGCTTGGCGAACACGTCTTTTACGTCGAGGAGTATCGCGATAACGATCCGGCCAAGGTGTTTCGCCAGCGGCTGGTGACCTTCAGCGCCAGCGGAGGGTCCGCGACGATCGAAATGCGGCAAGGGTTTTTTAGTAATGCCCAAGCGCTGGTTGGTGCGGCTCGGGAGCCCAGCAAGCTGGCTGACCTGACCGCGGAAGACGTGAGATTCATGAACGACATCGACCCGAGCAGCGACTGTACCGTGCATTGGCGACGTGTCGGCGCCCAGTTTCACGGCGCGATGGCGCCCAAAAAATGTGTGTTTGGCGAAGGCGAAAAGCGCCGCTACTCAATCCACAACCTAGTGCTTTCGGAGGATCACTACTGGCGCGAGGACGGGTCGTACTACCTGGCCAACGACGCCCACGCGGCGGGCAGCAGACGAGGCGCCTACACGCAGATGCGACGCGCCAACGAGTTTGTCTGCCAGGTCACGTTCCGATCCGAAGACGGCAGCAGCCAAACGGTCGAGGACCTTCGCCTCATGAGCCAGGGTGGGACTTTTGAGGTTACCCGCGAATCAGACGGCAAAGTGTTCGCCGCCCTACTGCGCGATAAACAATATCCGTACTACGACGAGCGCCCGGACTTCATCTACTTTTCCTTTCGGGAGAAGGGTGCTCCGCGCTCGCTGGTTTATACCGTCCACGACGTGAACTCTCGACGATTAGGTTTCAACACCCAGGGTATCGGCGCCCACTGCCATCGACGCGGCTATGACTTCCGCGAGCCGATCAATGAGCTGTAGCCGACACCTCTACCGCATCCAGCTCGTGATACGTGAAATCGCCGGCCGCCTCCATGACCTCGTCCGTCTCCGCGTTGACGATTCGGTCGCGAAACCAGAAAGTATCGGGACCTAACAGCACCTGATAGTCGAAGTATCGCTCACCAAACACGCAGGCCTTGGGCGGCATCGTCATGTGCAGTTTTTCTCCCTGAGGACGAATCGTTAGATCGCAGTTATCCGGGAGCGGTGACATGTCCTCAGGAAGGAGGTCGGACAACAGACTCAAGTCTTTCCAGGCACCGACATAACGCTCCTTATCTTTGAAGTACCAGAGCTTGACCGTCACCTGATCCGTCGCCGGATCGGCACCAAGCGTATAGATGCGCTGTCTGAACATCGCGTTGGGGTCGCCATGCTTGGTCTCCTCGACGTACAACACCGCGTCGCCGAAGGCGGGCAGATCCACGTGTCGATAATGCGAGGTGACCTCGATGTGACCCGGCTTGCCGCTACCGTCGGCTCGCCACACAGGCTTGCCGGCCGCAACAAGCCGGCCGATCTGGTTGTCGTTATTGTAGTCGCCGGGCCACCACTCAAGCACCGTCGACGCAACGTCACCGCCCTGGGCCCGAGCCGGATTCTCAAAAACCGAGATAACAAGAGAGGACAGGAGGAGAAGAAAGGTCGCGCAGGAAACGGATTTAGACATCGCAAGACAACTCCAGGTAAGCTTTCAGCCCTACCGCTGAAAGACGCGTCATTCACATTTGAGCATATTATACGCTCATATGTGTTACCTTTCTTTCTGAATTTATCGTCCTGCCGCCGCCATAACGGATTGAATCATGCCCGTAAAAGCTCGCGAAACGCATCAAGCGCCCCCCAGCAACGCCGCACCGACGGGTCGCGTTACCCACCTTGCGACATGCCTTCGGATGGCAAAGACATTGATTTCAGCCGCAGCCATGCTGGTCGTTTCGGGCACCGCGCTGAGCCAAACAGGCGCGGAAGCGGAAGGCAGTTTGACCCGTGATCCGGCGACGCTGAAACGCGGAAAGATTCTGTTTCTGCAGTGCCAGGCCTGTCATTCGCTTGGGGCCGGTGAGGCTCACCGGGTCGGGCCCAACCTGCACGGGCTTTTTGGCCGCAAGGCGGGTTCAGCGGAGGGGTTCAACTACTCCGAGGCCATGAAAGCGACAGGCATCGTTTGGGATGTCGACGAACTGGACGCGTTCATCACGATGCCGTCCACCAAGGTGCCCGGCACCATCATGGCGTTCGCCGGCGTCGCCGCTGAGGGTGACCGAGTTGCGCTGCTGAGCTATCTTAGAAGCCAGACTAATCCTTGAGCGATAGCGCCATGCCCGCCTACATGATTATTGCTGCCAAAATTCACGACCGCGATGGCTTTAAGGCCGGGTATGGCGCTGCAGCGGCGGCGCTGGTGAAACAGTTTGGGGGAGAATACCTGGTGCTGGGCCCCGGCGCTGAGCTTCTTGAGGGCACGCTGGAAGGTTACACCTCTATCGCCATATCAAAATGGCCCGATCGAGCAACGGCCAAGGCGTTTTGGGAGTCGGACGAGTATGCCGAGGTCAAGAAGCTTCGAGAGGGCCTGGTCGATGTCGAAGTGCTGCTGGTCGACACCCCGGCCTAAGCACACCAGCCAACCCAGATTTCCCTCGGCTAGAGGTAGCGCGGTAAGGCTGGCTGGCCCGGGTCGACGAGCAAGCCGATCATCCGCGACAACGCCTGCACGCGCTCCCGCGCTGGCCCGATCCGAGCCGCCATCGCCAACCCCTCTTCTAACCTTCGGTGCCGCGTCAAACCAAAGACCATGTCACGCTGCGCCGCGGCATAGAGGGGTCGCCCGAACAAAACAATGTCGCTGGGAATCTCGCTAAGGACTGTATTCGCCAGCTGAAAGTCACCGGCGAACGCCGCGCTTCCACAAATCTCGTAGTAAGACCACAGCCGCAGCTGTTCCGAAGGCTCTTGCTGAGCAATTTTTGACGCTTCTGGCAGCAGCGCTCTAGCGGCGGTGTGGCGTTTGATATCGGCCATTTCAGAGGCGATCCGACTGATGGCGCGCGCCTGCTGCTGCAATGAACCGGCCTCGCGAGCAGCCGCCACCGCCTCGGAAAATAGCCGGTCCGCGCGGTCGCTTTGCTTCAGCGTATCCATCACCACAGCCGCTTCGCGCAGCGCCCCGGCGACAAAGTAGCCCTCAGACAGGCTGCGGGCGGCGTCCGACGCGGCGGCCAGCGCCGCCAAGAGCTCGTCCTCGCCCGCATGCCCGGCGGCCTCCGCAGCGCTGTGTGCATAACCGACCGCCTGGTAGTACCTGAGCCCGCTGCTTATACCCCCGACAATCGCCGTGGCCGCAGCAAAATCCTCTTGTGCACGAAGTGTGGCCAGCTCTTCGAGGGTTCGCGCACGGTAGGAAGACTGTGTTTCGGTTTCTTCTGGCATCGCGAGGGCCGCCGACAAGACCGACGGGACTCCCTCCATGATGGCCCTTGCCGCAAGCAACCTGCCGAGCAGATCCGACCGTTTGTCGCCCGCTGGAATCTGCTCCAGCGCCCTTTCTGCGGCGCTGAATACGTCAGCGGCGAGACCCTCAGCTTGCTGCAGCGCCAACGCTTCGGCGCCAGCGGTCAGCTGGCTGGCGCGGGATTTTGGATCGGGTTCACCGCCGGCGCGTGCCACCGCTTTGAGCAACAGGGTCATCGCCTCTCGCTTCCTGCCGACCGCGGCCTCGGCCCGAGCAAGCTCCAGCGCCGCATCCACCCAGTCTGCTCTGGACTCGATCGAGGGCAACGCGTCATGCGCCGCCTCAAGCAGGCAATCGGTTGTAACGCCTTCTGAGCACGCGAACGCTGCACAAACAGAGGCGTACAGAAAGAGCGCGGGCAGGAACACCGTTTGAATTCTCATGATCATTGACTGCCATATCGAGACATATATGTTTATGATACATGAACATATAAATATCACCGCGGCAGGCGAAAAGACCCGATGGCACACGATTTTGGCGACCGTAATCTCGCAAACTGGTCTCGAAGACGGACCATTCGCTCACTGGCCGGCCTGGCTGGCGCGGCACTGCTGCCGATACACCACACGCTAGCACAGCCCAAAGGCAGCGACGTATTAATACTCGGTGCCGGCCTTGCCGGCCTAAACGCAGCGCTCATCCTTGAGGAAGCAGGTTTCCGGGTTCAAATTCTCGAGGGCACAAACCGGATTGGCGGCCGGGTGCACACCGCTTCAGCGGACGAGGTGCCGGGTTACCCGGAGCTTGGCGGCAGCGGCATCGGCTCTCAGTACGCTCGGCTGCTCTACGCAGCTGAGAAGTATAAGGTGGGCATGCAGGCGGCGCGCCCGCGAACCGAAGGCCGCCGCGGCAAGCTTATGTACTATGTCGGCGGGCAGTCGATCCTGCCAGATCAATGGCCTGAGCACGCGTCGAATCCGTTTTCGCAGCCGGAACTTCGCAAAACGCCGCTGCACGTCTTTCAGTTCTCGCTTTATGGCGCTCCACATAACCCATTGCCGAAAGGTGATCTCGCCGCATGGCAGAGTGGCCAGTATGCGAAACACGACATCTCGGTTTACCAGCTGATGACTCAGCGCGGCATCAAGCCGCAGGCCATCAAGCTGGCTGCCGGGACCAATATGAGTTACGGCAGCAGCACGCACGATCTCTCGGCCCTGATGGGCTACCAGTCCAGCAATATGGTGCGCACGCTGTACACCGGTCGGGAGCGGGCCGGCGGGCCGCAGGCGGCGGTTGGCGGCAACCAGCGGATCCCGGAAGCGATGGCAACAGGCCTTAAGGCGCCGCCGCTGTTCGGTCAGCACGTGCGCGCCATCGAATCCGACAGCACGGGTATTTCGGTCTCGACCCTTGGAGGTCAAACTTACCGCGCCAAGCTCTGCATTTGCACGGTACCGTTCAGCGCCCTTCGCCATATCCACATTGCGCCTTACCTGGAAGGCGGACAGGCGGAGGCTGTGCGGGAACTCGGCTACACGCCGGTTTTTCAAGCCCACTTCCTGCCGACCAGCCCTTACTGGGAAGAAGACGGGCAGCCGCCCAGTATGTGGACCGACCGGCTGCCGGGACGGTTCATGGCGCTGCAGAACGACCCGGAACAGCCCGACCGCATCACCAGCTGCCTGTCGTTTGTCAACGGCGAGATGGCGCGGTATCTGGATCGGTTTGAGCCGCAACGCGCGGCACAAATGATTGTGGAGGAGCTGGCTCGGATACGACCGAGCACCCGAGGCAAGCTCAAACTCCTCAAGGTCCTATCTTGGAATCGTTCACCCTTTTTTGGGGGCGCCTACGCCTACTGGAAGCCCGGTCAGATCACGCGGCTGTCCAAAGTGATGCGTGAACCGTGGCAGCGAGTACATTTTGCCGGCGAGCATACGGCCGTCATGAATCGCGGTATGGAGGGCGCCATGGAGTCCGGCGAGCGTGCGGCTTTTGAAGTCCTGGGCAGGCTGGGCTAAGTCATGAGTCACTCAATCGTGAGCAGCACCGCCCTGAACCGACCCGCCTTGCCCTAAGAGGATCCCTCGCCATGGAAGATATTTTTGTCCCAAAGACCAGCGGTGAAGACCCGCTCGTCAGGCAGCTACATACGGTGACCTATGTCACCGCTGAGCCGGACCGGGTGGCGCAAATCCTCGTGGAGGGTTTTGGCCTCAGCCCGGTTGAGTCGTTACCTCGAGGCAGCTCCCACCCGAATGCTGCCACTGGTCACCTGGGCTTTTCGTCCGAAGATGCGTGGGGCGCGACGATTTTTCGGAAGACCGGCGAAGGCGAGAATGTTCAGGTGCGGCTCCTGTCGGTTGAGCCGCAGCAGGCCCAGGTGAGGCGGGATCACAGCGGTCGAGACCTCGGCGCTGTCACGCTGAGTTTTCCGATGCGGGACCTGCTGGCGCACGAACAGTCCATGCAGCAACTCGACGTGTCATCGACCATCGGCGTCAAAGAGATGGAGTTCGCCAGCCCCGACGGACAGACCTATATTTCGGCAGAGATTCTCTATAAAGCCCCGGAAAACGTTCTGCTGCTCGGCGTCAGGCGCCCCGAGCAGTTTGTGCCGGTTGGTCCAATTGATCCGGCAACCGGGCTCGGTGGCCCGGCTTACTCTGCGCGGTGCGTGGCCAACCCAGACAGATTGATTGAGGTGCTGCAGGAGGTCATGGGTTTTGAGATTCGCCGGGATGCGGTGTTCACCATCGGCGAACGTTCGGGCCTGCTGCTTCCCGAAGGTACGCAGGAACGCTTTATCCAAGCGTTTGCGCCGGGTGCTGCAACCGGCTACCTGATTTTGATGGATCATTTTGACATCGCGCGAAAGCCTGCGGCGCCCACGGCGCCACCAAACCGTGGGCTGGTGATGTGGAGCTTCGAAACGTCAGACCTGGACGAGGTGGTCCGTCGTGCTGAAGCGCTCGGCCTGACGATTTCCTCGCCACCAGGTCAGCACAACAGCCCGGGCCTGCCGACAGGTCGAACAGCGGTTGTCGAGGACAGTGAGGGTTTCCCGCTTGAGTTTTTTGAGCGCTGAAATCGAGGCCGACTGCCGAGATGAAGGATCAACGGAAGTCACAACCACGGGTTTTCGGGAATGACCGTTAAGCATATGGCAAAAGCAAAGCGCACCCGGCGAATGTTTGTCGACGGCGACTATGGCCAAATCCACCTCAGGCTGGCGTCACCAGAGAACCCCAGTGAACCACCCCTGGTCCTGCTTCATATGTTTCCTCAGTCAGGCCGAAACTTTTCCGCGCTGATCGAAGCGGTCAGCCGGCAGCGGCTGGTGATCGCACCCGACTTCCCCGGTCACGGCGAGTCCGATCCGCCACCGGAGCCTATTTCAGCCTCAGACTATGCGCGCAGCATCTGGCAGGTCGTTGATCAGCTCCAGATGCTTCAGCAAACGGGATTTGTCGACCTGTTCGGCATTCATGCAGGCGCAAAACTCGCCGCCGAGGTCACGTGGCAGCGCCCGGAACACGTCGGCCGGCTGGTCCTGTCGTCGGCTGCCGCGCTGGCGCCCTCGGAGGTGCAGAAAATCCGAGGTGCCATGAGGCCCGTAGCGCTTGACCACGAGGGTCGCCGTTTTGCCCGACTGTGGGCGATGCTGCAGCAAAACCGCGGCGAGGGGACGGATCTCGAGATGTTGGCCCAGTCGTTCGCGGAAATGATCCGCTGGGGCAGTCGAAACAGCTGGGGATCCCAGGCGGTTTTTGACTATAACGAGCGATTTTCCGACGTGATCAGCAGGCTCACTCACCCGATCACCTTACTCAATCCCGGAGATGACCTTTATGAACTGACGCCGCGCACTCTGCCGCTTTTGAGGAACGGAACCTTCGTCGATCGGCCCAACTGGGGACACGGATTCCTGCAGTCTTGTGCCGGGGAGCTCGCGGGATTTATCGAACAAGCTCTCGCTACGGCAAGTGACGGACCGACGCACGGAACGGTTCAGTCGTCATAGTGATCCGAAAAAGAACAAAGTTTGCGACGGCCGCCTCAGTGACAGCCATCAGTGTCCCGCGAGTGTTAGCGATCTACGGAGCTGCCCCTTTCCCGTCAGTACATTCGCCGCGCCAAATCCCGCTATGATGCAGCGACCGATCCACGCTGAGCGTTTCATGTCAGATAAGACCATCAAATCCGTTCGTCGCGTTTTTGAAATCCTGGAACTTTTCGACCGCCATCGGGCTCCGCTTGCCGCCAAAGAGATTGCTCGAGAATTGGACTACCCCCTCACCAGCGCTCACGCCCTCCTGAAAAGCATGCACGACCTCGGCTATGCCAACTACAACGCTGAGGACTGGACGTACACACCCTCTCGAAACCTGGTGGCGAAGATCGAGTGGGTCCGCGAATACCTGGAACGCGACAGTCGAATGCTCGACATGATCAACCGGCTGAACGAAGAGACTCGGGAGACGATCAACCTCAGCCGGCTGACCGGAGACCAGGTCAAAATTGTTCACGGCCTGGAGTGTCGGCACCCGGTTGGGGTCAGCGTTCGCGAAGGCCTGCTGATGCCTGCCGTTGACTCCCTTACCGGCCTGACCGCGCTGTCGGCCTTAGCCGGCGAACGGCTGGATAACTTTCTGCAAATCTATCGTCCCGAAGCGGGGAATCTCGAGATGCTCGAGACGGTGAGAACCGAGCTCCAGGAGCGCGGAACCGTCGCGATCATGGATCTGTTTATCCAGGGGATTGGCGCGGTTTGCATGCCGGTTAAAGGCATGCTGTCGGAGGATATCTTGGTCATTGGGGTTGTCGGGCCCAGCGAGCGAATCCGAGAAAAGCAAAGACAACATCGGCAGACGCTGAAACGACTCACTCGACAATTCGGCGTAAAACCTCATTTCGCGCTCCGCAATCCACGCTGATTGGCGCCTGTGCTGGCTGACGTGACGCCTAACCCAAGCCTCTCAAATTGGGTGAGGGCATCCCGGTGATGAAACGGCTGGTAGCGTTGCTGCTGCTCTGGACTCTGGCTAGCTGCACAACACCAACAGAGGATCCCACTGCACTAGCGATTACCAACGTTACGGTGATCGACGCGGTTCACGGCAGACGCGACGCACAAACCGTGGTGTTTCGCGATGACCTTATCGTAGCGGTACAGCCAACGTCCGCACCGCCGCCCAACGCCAGCCGGATCATCGACGGCACCGGGCGCTACCTGATTCCCGGACTGTGGGACTTTCACGTCCATCTGACCTACCTCGATGAACTGACGGCCGCCATGCCGGAGCTTTTTCTGCGTTACGGCATCACCAGCGTCAGAGATACCGGCGGGACGCTGGAAAAACTGCTGCCCGTCGTCGAAGGCATGCGCGCCGTGGACGCCCGGGCGCCAAGAGTTTTTTTCTCGGGCCCGCTGCTTGACGGAACACGGGTTGTCTATGACGGCGTCGGCCGTGAGCTGCTAGGAACGGCGATCGGATCTACCGATGATGCCAGGCAAACGGTGGCAGTGCTCAAACGCGCTGGGGCAGACTTCATCAAAATCTACGAACTGGTCTCGCCCGAGGTGTTTCAAGCGTTGGTGGATGCGGCAAGAGATCTGGGCATGCCCATCGAGTCTCATGTGCCGCTGGTGATGCTGGCGCGCGACGCGGGGCCGATGGTCGACGGCATTCAGCACCTGCGAAACATCGAGCTGGACTGTGCCGCCGATGCCGAAGCGCTGCTCGAACAGCGGCAGCGTTTCGCCGAGCGGGACCAGACCATGAGCGGCTTTGACCTTCGCTCGGCCGTTCGCGAAAAGCAGATTCTGCCGGCAATCGCCAACTATGATCCGCAGCGGTGCGAGGAAACGATGGCGGCGCTGCGAGGAACGCTTCAGGGCCCGACCCTCCGGCTGAACGCCTACGGTCTCTCACCACCCTATACCCGCCCGGACTGGGAGAGCGCCCTCAGCCTGGTACCCGAGCCCGTTCAGAGCCAGTGGCGAGAGTTTGGCGAGAGGCAGCTTGCCAATCCGCGGGAGCGCGATCTGCGTGGTGCTCGCTTCAGCCTGTTTCTCACCGGTGAGATGTTTCGTCGAGGTGTCCCCTTTGCAGCCGGCACCGACACCCCGATCGGCTTTGCCGTCCCAGGCTATAGCCTGCATCGGGAGCTCGAACTGCTGGTTGAGTCCGGTCTGACACCGCTTCAGGCGCTCGGCGCGGCAACGCTGGAGCCAGCAAAATTTTTCGGGCTTGAGCAGGAGATGGGCAGTATCAACGTGGACCAGAAGGCGGACCTCGTACTGCTGACCGCTGATCCCCAGGTTTCCATCAGCAACACCAAACAGATCGCGATGGTCGTCGCAAAAGGGCGGGTGGTTTTCGAAGCCGAACCGTGAACTCAGCCCTTGCTTCACTTAAGTTCCGACCGTTGCGGCCGAAAGGCCGTAACAATGGGCAGGCAATCAACATTCATACAGCCGGCAGGTGATCAAAAGCCGCTTCGGTCGCTGAAACGGCCAGCGTGGCGTCTGCTGGACCCAAATTTTCAGACGAACGCGTCGTTTTACGCCGCGCAGTGCATGCTCGCGACGGTCACCATTTTTGCCGTGCTTCTCGCGCTGGATTCGGTGACGCAAACCGTACTAGTTGCGTCCCTTGGCGCCAGTTCGTTTATTGCGTTCACGATGCCGCACGTGGAGGCATCCAGACCCCGCTATCTTCTCGGCGGATATCTGATGGGAACGCTCACGGGCTGCACGTTCTCGCTGCTCGGTGCTGGTTCTTTTGCCACCCTCCCATCTGCCGGCCTCGTGCTCGCCGCGCTGGCTACGGGCAGCGCAATCTTTTTGATGGTGATCACCGATACCGAACACCCGCCCGCGGCAGCGCTCGCCTTGGGCTATGCCCTCAATGATTGGAACGGCCTTACTGTCGGTGTGGTTTTTGCGGGCATTGTCGCCATTGCGCTCATTAAGGAGTGCGGCAAGAGCAACATGAAAAACCTGCTTTAGCGCCGACCACTGACCTTCCGCTACACTCAGGGGATGAGTCAGGCAAGACTGCTCGTACTGTTGCTGGTGGCGGTCACCCTTTCGGCGAACGCTGGCCGGGGCATCCCGCTCGACCCTTTTGAGCGCGACCGCGGGCCTTTCCACGGTGAGTTCACCAGCCTGCTTGATGGTGTCGAACAGATCCACTGGTTTCATTCCAGCGTTGATCAGGACTGGTATGTCCTCGACGTATTTCAGGGCGAACCTAACATCATTGAAATCGAGGAACTCGTTCCGCCGGGCCGTAATCTTCCGGAGCTGACGCTGAACGTGCGGGTGTTTGACGCCGGAGATTACTGTCTTGTGCCGCTGCCCACCCTAGGTTGCGTCAACGTGCCCCTGATCGAGCGCAATCCCTGCGGCACCCGTCCCCCTCCTCCGGTCGGATCACCCGTTGCGCCAATCAATCTGGTGGGACGCACCGGCGCGGTCGCCAGCAGCGTTTATATTGTGGTCCGAGACTGTTTCGGCGCCCGGGGTGAAGACCGCTCATACCGAATCGAACTGCAGGACCGCGGCCCAGCGCCACCGTTTCCCGAATGTCAGGTGACCGACGACTGTTTTCCCCGGTCGCAGGCTGCCAACGTCACGGGCTCGGTTACTCTCGACGGCAGCGGTGAGCCGGTGGGTTTTGTGATCATTCAAACCAGCACCAACGCCACGACCTTCAGCAATCCCGTCAACGGCCAGTTCAAGGTCCTGGTGGAGGCCGGGGGTGACCCGATAACCCTGGGCGCGAACGGACAGTTTCTGGAAACCCTGTCGGTTGCTCCGCTGACGCTCGGCCCCTTTGCCGAAGGCGAGACGTTCGACGGCGTGCAGGTGATCATGTCGCCGTCCGACGTGATCTATGCGCACGGTTTTGAGCCTTAGCCAGAGAGCAACTCCGGACCTCAACATAACCCCAAAATCACCGGCAGCAGGCTGACCAGGTATTTGTAATTTGTCCTGCTTTACTTTTAGTCAGAATCAATTAGCGTGTGTGACTAACGCCCGGTACGAAAAGAAAATTTAACAGACGTATTGCGGCGAGGTCGGGGCAAGAAAACCTCTGGGGTCAGAGTTGTGTCCATGAGTCAGCGCTGATGAAAAGCGCCAATGAATAGCGTCAGGTCCGACAGCCTTCGACTGACCAATAAGGAGAGCGCTCGCTACCTGCTGGTCAGCTCGATCACCGTTGCTGTGGTCATCATTTGGGGTTCGATTGTGGCCTTCGTCAACGGCTACCCCAGCCTCCTCTGGTTTGTTATTCCGCCGGCTATCGCCTGCTTGGTTGCTCCGATTTACGTTCGCCGGGGTGGACGGACGCGTGTTGCTGAACATCTCCTTTTGTCCTGCAGCCTGGCATGTGTGCTGGGTCTGGGCCTGGCAACCGGCGGTCAGCATCTCGGCGGGTTGATGTGGGCCATTTTTATTCCGGCGCTTGCGGTTGTCATTCGAGGTCGTAAGTCAGGCGTCGTTTACGGGTCGATTACCCTGAGCGCATTGATTGCCATAACGGTGATACATCGACTGAACATTCCAACGCTCATTGCCTATCCGACCGGCTATGCGGTTACCGACTTCTTGTACAAGGCATCGTTAGCCATGTGTGCGGTCACGATGCTGGCGATGGGCGTCCGAGCCAGGCTCGAGGCGCACCACAACGCGCTGGCCAAACGAAAGCAGTTTGATCTCATCGGTAAGATGACCGGCAGCGTCGCTCACGACTTCAACAATCTGCTCGCCGTGATTGTGGGCAACCTGGAGCTGCTGGATGAGCTGCTGGATGATAAAGCGGCCGGCAAGCAGCTGGTGCAGGAAATCCGGGGCGCCGCCATGAGCGGGTCGGACCTCGTTCGAAACCTACAGGCGCTGTCACAGCAGCGACGGCTGGACCCGCGACCTGTACCGATCGCCAAACAGGTCGAGGAAAGCCTACCGCTCATCCGCCGAACGGTGGCCAAGGACGGTATCGAACTTCGGCTCACCGACCGGTCTGAGGGAGCTGTTGCGGTCGTGGATCCAGCGCAGTTCGATAGCGTGCTCCTCAACCTGTGCATGAACGCTCGGGACGCGCTGCCGGACGGCGGCGATATCGAAATCGTACTGCGTTCGGAGGATTCCGCCTCGCGGGGCGGGAAGGTGGTGATCGAGGTCTCCGATAACGGCCGAGGCATGTCCGAAGAGGTGCTCAACAACGCCCTGCAGCCTTTCTTTACCACCAAAGCGGTAGGCGACGGGTCCGGTCTGGGCCTGGCAATGGTCCACACGTTTGCCGAGCGTGCCGGCGGCGACGTGACGCTGCATTCAAGGCCGGGAGCAGGTACTCGCGTTGCGGTCAGCCTCCCGAGCATGGCACCCACCTACCAGCCGGCGGAGGATCCGGTATCCGGACCCGCACCCGGCGGTGATGAGCATGTGCTGGCCGTCGACGACGAACCGGGGCTGCTGAAAGCATGCAAACAGATGCTCGAATCGTTGGGCTACCGTGTAACCCTTGCCGCCAACGCGCGCGAAGCTCAGGAGATCCTCACCACGGATCCGACGATCTCAGCGGTCTTTACCGATCGGGTGATGCCGGGCAGCAGCGATGGCTACCAGCTTGCCCATTGGGTCAAAGAAACCTACCCCGAAATAGCGGTCTTGATGACCTCAGGCTTTGCGGGCCCCAAGCCCGGCGATCGGACAATCCCCCTGCTGCACAAACCCTACAGCCGCCAGGATCTTGCCAGCGGCCTGCGCCGGGTCATCGACGGGGGAGAAGGCAGCAGAATCGCCATAAGCTGAGGGGGGTTACTCGGCTGCGGGCGGTGTGGTCATTCGGGCAAACAGCCACCCACCCACCAGCCCTGCCGCCCCTTGGGTCAGCAGCCCCGCAAGGCTCCGCGCGGCGGCGATCGGCGTAATGTCAAAGGCCCAGTTCATGATCAGGTTGGCCGCCAGCACCGACCCAAAACCGGCGGCGATCATCAGAAGATAGCGCCCGGCACGCCACCAGCGCGACAGCAGACCGGCCATGAGCAGCGCCACGGCAAGACCCACAGCCAGTATCGGCAAATAGAGCTGCGCCATGCCCAGCAGGTCCTGACCGGTGGTTGTCGCGCGCTGCAGTGGGCTCACCGGCAGGCCAAGGTCCACGATGCGCTGCAGCGCAAACTGCGTCGCGGCGACAGTGGCCAGCACGTAGGTCGCCAGCGCAGCCACGAGAAAAGCGGCCGCACGCCGCAGAAGCCAGCGCCAAAACATCTCTTAGCCAGACCCTCGGCCCGCTGCGGGCATCGCTCGAATCACCCGCCCCGCAGGCTCGTCGGTCAAGAGATACACGGCACCCTCGGGGCCTGTTCTGACGTCTCTGATGCGAGCATCGAGCTCGCGGAACAGCGTCTCCTGACCCACCACCGCCCCCTGTCTGACCTCAATACGCCTCACGCACTTGTCCTTCAGTGCGCTGACGAGCAGGTCGCCCTGCCACTCGGGGAACAGGTCCGCTTGATAAACGGTCATGCCGGAGGGTGCAATCGACGGCGTCCAGTGCAGGATGGGCTGCTCCATGCCCTCCCACTCGGTGTAGGGAGAAACCCGGGCGCCGCTGTAATCCAGACCATACGTAATCGCCGGCCAGCCGTAGTTGTTGCCGGCCACGAGGATATTGATCTCATCGCCACCGGCCGGACCGTGCTCGTGCACGTAAACCGTACCGTCGGAGGCAACGGCCAATCCCTGCGGGTTGCGATGGCCAAAGCTGAAGACGCGGGGGGCCTTGGGGAATGGATTGTCCGACGGTACGGTGCCGTCCCGGTTGACCCGCAGCACCTTGCCCAGCTCGCTGGCCAGCGCCTGAGCCGCTTCGCGATAGTCAAAGCCGTCGCCGGTTGTCAGCAGCAGCGAGCCATCAGCCAAGAAGGCCATCCGTCCCCCGTAGTGCACCGGGGTATCTTTGACCGGACTGACTTCCAGCAAGGTTTCAAGCTGCTCCAGCCGATCGCCTACGAGTCGCGCGCTGACGACGGTGGTCGCGTTGCGCTCAGGGTCACCCCCGGCAAAAGAAAGGTAAAGTCGTTGATTGGCGGCAAACTCCGGGTCGAGCAACACGTCGAACAATCCACCCTGGCCCGCCACGTAAACCTGGGGCACGCCGCCAAGCGGCTCGCTGACCTTTCCGCCTACGCTGACCCGCCGCAGGGTGCCCGGTCGTTCGGTTACCAGCAGCTCACCGTCCGGCAGAAAGGCAAGGCTCCAGGGAAAGGTCAGGTTAGCCGCCACGGTCTCGAGTTCGTACTCTGCTGCCAGGACGCCTGGAGCGATTACCAGCAGCATGGTCATGACCAGAACTTTCATGGTTTGAGTTTAGCGCAGGAACGGCAAAAGCCCGCGTGATAACGTAGCGTGCTTTACGATGATTGAGGAGCGCCCGACATGACAACGGTGCTGATAACCGGCGCTAACCGAGGCTTTGGCCTGGCGCTCGCCGAGCAGTTTGCGCTGCGCGGGGATGGACCGGTAATCGCCTGCTGCCGAAACCCGGCAAAAGCCGATGCGCTGCGCGCTCTGGCCGACCGGTTTCCGCAGATTGAGGTGATGGCGCTCGACGTCAGCGATCACGCGGCGATCGAGGCACTGGGGCAGCAGCTCGGCCAGCGTCCTATCGACCTGCTGATCAACAATGCCGGGATCTTCGGCAAAAACCCACCGGCAACCACCGGCTTTGCCGATCAGGTTTTCGGCAATTCCGACTTCCCGGAAGACTGGATTAAGCCATTTACCATCAACGTGATGGGACCCATGAAGCTCATCGAAACGCTGGTCGATAACGTGGCGGCATCGCAGCAGAAAAAGGTGGTCATCATTACCAGCATCGTCGGTTCGATCGCCAGCGCCATGGGGCAAATGTTTGGCTATGCGGCCTCCAAGGCGGCGGCCAACATGACGGCCCGCAACCTGTCGGTCGCGCTAAGAGACCGCAACATCATCGTCAATCCACTGCATCCAGGCTATGCCAAGACCGATATGGGCGGCGATGCGGCCCACGTTGAGGTGGCTGACGCCGTCGCCGGCATCATGGGGCAGATTGACCAGATGTCGCTCGACGCCAGTGGGCAGTTCCTGTCCTTCGACGGTGCGACCCTGCCCTGGTAAAGCCCCGCTTGTCCGAAGCGGCCCAAGCCGGCGCTCGCTCGTCGGTGTCGCAACGCTACTTGCCTGTTCGATGGAGGAACTCGCCCAGGTAAAGCTCATCCCGCATTCGACCGATAAGGAAATGCTTATCGTCAATTAGCAGGACCAGACAATCAGGCACTTCCTGACATACGGCAGCCATCACGGCGTTTTGGCCGGCGAGGCCGAGCTGCGGCCCGGCGGCAGGTTGCGCCGCGCGCCGGCGCTGGCTCGCGACTGGTCGCTGCTGTTTGTAGCCCTGTGCCTTGTGCTTTGCGTGCCGAGAGCAGTCCAGGCCCAGGAAAACGGGGCGCCGCTGCCGCCTTTCCGGGTTTACGCCACCGCTGACGGCATGTCGCAGGCGGAAGTTGGCGTGCTGGCCCAGGATCAGAGCGGTTACCTGTGGATGGGCACACTCCGGGGTCTGAACCGGTTCGACGGCAGCCGGTTCACCAGCTTTACCATCGCTGAGGGTTTGCGTCAGAATCACCTGACGGCTCTGATTGTCGACGGCCGAAACCGCGTCTGGGTCGGGGATGCCCAGGGTGGTGTCAGCATGGTGGCGGATGACGCGGTTCGCCTGACGATTCCACCGCCGCCAGGCCCCGTATCGGCCGTCGCAGGGCTCTACGAGTGGCGCGATCAGCTGCTGGTTGCTACCCAGGGGAACGGGCTATGGATTGTGACCGTTCCTGGAACCGGAACCGACGCAGACCCGACAGAAGCACCCGATTGGATCAAGCTGGAAGGGCTGCCCGAGAATATCGATCAGCTGCTGGGAGATCGACGCCAGCTCGCTCTGCGAAGCGGGACGCAGGTCTGGTCCGCGGACGTGGGAACCAACCCGACCTTTCGCCGGCTTCAGGTACAGGGTACGCAGCTTGCGCGCAGCCAGACCGGCGCGATCTGGTCAGCAGGAGTCGACGGGAAACCGTTCAACCTGTCCGAGGCAACGGATGCCCAAAGCCAGCTGAATGTCGCGTTTAAGCGCTTTCTGCCAACACCTGAGGGGGAGCTGTGGCAGATTGTTGGCGACCGTTTGGTGGCGCCTGACGGACAGCAGCGCACCCTGCCCACCAGCGACATTCTCACCATGTTCAGGGATCGGGAAGGCACGCTGTGGCTCGGCAGCTCCAAAGGATTGATCCGATTTCTTGGCTTCCGATTCGACCATTTTCCCCTCGGCGACAGCCGCGACGGACGATTGGTTTGGAGCATTGAGCGAGACCTCGACGGCCGCTTTTGGTTTGGCACCGACAACTCGCTCCTGACCCTGAGCAATGGTTCGGTCGAAATACAGAACGGCCGACTCCAAATTCCGGACGGCCCGGTCAGGGATCTGCTGCTGGATGACACCGGCGCGTTGTGGGTCGCCGTGCGGGGAATAGGACTGTTTCGCGTGGCCGTCGATCGGATGACGGCCAGCATCGTGTCAGGAACCGAATCGTTGGAGATCCTCGATCTTACGCTCACCGACGATGGCGGGCTGTGGCTCTCCACGTTCAGTAATGGCGTCCTGCGCCTGAACCCAACCAATGGCGAATTGCTTCGCAGCGACCTGCCCAGAAATGCCGGGATCTATACCATCACCGCCAGCGGGGCCGCTGGCGTTTGGGCGGGCGTTAGCGGCGTTGGCGTTATAGCGCTGAGCTACGACAAGCAACGCGGTATCACGCAAAGCCGACTGGCCGACCGCGGTCAGCTCAACAGTCCTTTTATCGGCCAGATCGCCATGACCGGCAACGACTCTGCCTGGATCAGCACGGCAGGCGGAGGCATCTATCGCTATCGTGACGAGGTGCTGGAGAACCTTGGCGCGGGGACTCCGCTGGCGAGTCAAAACGTCTACCTGATCGAGCCGATCGATGAACGGTCGCTGCTGGTCGGCGGCGACGAAGGGCTTTATCAGTTTGATCTGACCACGGGTGCGGTGTATCGGCACCACGCGCTCAATGGCTTTATCGCGACCGAACCCAATGTTCATGCCACTTACCGCGCCAGCGAGGACAGCCTGTGGATAGGGACGGTGTCAGGCGTGACACGCATGGATCTGTCGCTGCCGCTTTCAGACGTGGCTGTGCCAAAGACGGAGATCGTCTCCTTTCGCACAGGCTCGGGTCGGGAGCTCAAAGGGTCCGTCGACCCGCTGCGCCCGCAGGACGGTGGCATCGTAGCCTCGTTCCGGGCCGTCTCTCTGCTGGAGCCGGATCAGCTGGAATTCTCCTATCGCCTCACGGGCTTTGACGCCGACTTTCAGGCAGGCGACGAAAGCGGTATCGCGCAGTACCTTGGTTTGAGCGACGGCACCTACGAGTTTCAGGTGAGAGCGCGCATCGCTGGAAACCCCTGGGGGCCCGTAGCTTCGCACCGCGTCGCTATCCTGCCGCCGCTCTGGCAGAGACCCGCCTTTATCCTCCCGGCCGTGCTGGTGCTGCTGCTCGTGATTTACGGTGTGGTGTGGTTCTGGACACGACAAATTGCCCGGATCAACCAACGACTCAGAGAGGAAGTGGCGGAGCGAACCCGTTCCATCGAACAGGCGCGGCTTCGCTTGGAACAAACCAACGAGCTCCTTGAGTACCAGGCCAACTATGACGAGCTGACAGGGCTGATCAACCGTCGGTCGTTTGAGTCGAAGCTGATGGAAGCCTGGTCAAAGCCGGCGAGCGATGATCGATTCAGCTACCTGATGTGTATGGATCTCGATCAATTTAAGGTCGTGAACGATACCTGCGGGCATGCGGCGGGTGATCAGCTGCTGTGTCAGGTTGCGGACCTCGTCAGCGGTCAGCTGCGCGACGGTGACATTATGGGGAGACTCGGTGGCGACGAGTTTGGCCTCATCATCCAGGACTGCACCCGCGAGGAGGCGCTGGAAGAGGCAGAGAAGGTGCGGGCCGCCGTGGAAGAGCTGCAGTTTCCCTGGGAGTCGGAAGTGTTCCGCATCGGCGTCAGTATCGGTGGGCTGCCGATCGACATAGATATCGGCGACGTCAACGAGCTCCATCAGATGGCTGACGCAGCCTGTTATTCAGCCAAGGAAGCCGGAAGAAACCAGGTGCACCTGGTGCAGGGCGACAAGGATCTGGCGCTGCAGCGGCGCGGCGAGATGCGCTGGGTCCAGCGCCTTCATGACGCCATGGAACACAACCGCTTCGCCCTTTACGGGCAGAAAATTGCGCCGGTAGACCCGAAAGTCAAAGAGCCGGAGCGGATGGAAGTGCTGCTTCGCATGCGCGATATGGAAACCCGCAAACTCATCCCGCCGGGGGCCTTTCTGCCCTCAGCAGAGCGGTATGGACTCAGTATCAAGCTGGATGAATGGGTGGTCACCAACCTTCTCAAATCGCTGTTTCTGCACGAGTCCTTCAATGCCGGCGGCCGCCACTACTGGGTGAACCTGTCGGGCGCCAGCGTCGGTGATCCCAAGTTTTGCCAGAAGCTGCTGAACCTGATGAAAGACTCGCCGCTGCCCCCAGGCATGGTGAATTTTGAAATTACCGAAACCGCGGTGATTCGGAGCGTCAACGAGGCCGCGCGCCTGATCTCGGCACTCAAGGAAATGGGCTGTGCTTTTGCCCTCGATGATTTTGGCAGCGGGCTGTCGTCTTTTGGGTATCTCAAGAAGCTTAAGGTGGACTACCTGAAGATCGACGGGATGTTTGTGCGCGACATTGTCAGCGACAAAACTGACCGGATTTTTGTCAAATCCATTATCGACATTGCCCACACCCTTAACATTAAGGCGATTGCTGAATTTGTCGAGGATGACGAGATTCTGGAGGTCATCCGATCTCTGGGCGCCGACTATGTACAGGGCTACGGGGTCCACAGACCGGAACTGCTGGCGCCGAGTTTCCCCGCCAGACAAATGCCGCCGGGAGGTCCGCTCGCGGATCTCATGAAGGCTGGAGTGAACTGATGAACGCGCATGCACCCGCCAGCGTCCTGGCTGAAACCCTGAACCATTTACCCGCACTCCCGGAGGTGGCAAGCGAGATTCTGACTCGCCTCAACGACGAGTTCGTGACCGGCAAGCAGGTGGCAGAAGTGGTGGGCAAAGATCCGGGCATCTCCGCCCGGCTGGTGGCGTTGGCCAACTCTGCCTATTTTGGACTGAGTGAACCGGTCGGCAACCTGGAGCAGGTTGTTAACCGGGTGCTGGGCGTCGACAACGTGCGCTCCCTTGCCCTGGCGCTGGCCGCCGGTCACGTGCTGGATACGTCCAGCTGTGACGGTTTCAACACGCGGCGGTTTTGGGAGAATGCGCTGCTCATGGCCGACGCCACGGCCCGGATCGTCGCCGACGAGAAGAAAGCGACGCAGGCTGACAAAGATCTTGCGTATCAGACCGGCCTCTGCCACAACATCGGGCTGCTGGCGCTTGCGGCACTGAAGCCGGAAATGACCAGCGACATTCTCAGCCTTCGGGACGCGGAACCCGACGCTAAAAAGGCCTTGGCTCCGCTGCTGCGAGCGGCTTTTGGCGTCGATCACCGCGAGCTCACTCATGCAGTCGCCTGCGCCTGGAAGCTGCCGGAGGCCTCGGTGCTGGCTTTTGAGCCCGTTTCCACATCTTCGTCGATGCTGCATTACGCCCTGGATGTGGCCCGCATGGCGGTCGCCGATCCCATCGAGCCAACGGTTGCGCCCGACCAGCAGGATGACCGTCTGTCCGTGGCCGAGGCGATTGCGCCGTCAGCGCGCTACCGTCAGCGCGTCGCCGCGATGGTAGAGGGCATAAGCGCAGACTAAGCGGTCGGGGTGCCGTCGGGCAGCCAAAAAGGACGATCGATCGGCGCTCACATGCAGCACATCGTAAAGGTCGGTAAGGTGAGCGCTCCCCAAAACCGAGTGGCGCCGATGATCGGTGCTAACGAAAGATCGATGTCTTACCGCCGACCATGGCTCATCGCCGCCCTCTGCATCCTGACGCTTTTCTGGCAGCCGGTCGTTGCGGCTGAATGGCTGACCCCGGAGAACGAAAAAAATGCCGCGCAGGCGATGCTGTCGCGGCTGCAGAGTACGGGGCTGGAGCTCGAAGGTGAGCCCGCGGACCAGCTGGCTGGCGCCGTGCTGGCCATTCGCAGTATGGCCGGTCGAATCGATGCCTGGGGCATCGATCAGATCCTGGCCCAAACGCCGCGCTTTACCGAACCCGCGCTGCCCGACCTGGGCAATCCAACCGTTCAGGCGATCGCCGCCTATGGCACCTGCTCCCTGACGCTGCACCCCGGTCTCGCCGAGACGTCGGAGGAAAAGTATTTTGTCGCTGCCGGAGAATTTGCCGTGCTGCTGCTCTCAGGGTTTCTCCGGCAGCACTACCTCAGCGAAGGCGGCACTGACGAGCAGCTGGCTGAGCTTCTTACCGGCAGCGCGATGTTGAAGTACTCGCACGCCGTGCAGGCCAATCAGGAGCAGATGAATCGTGCCCTGAAGGAGTGCCAGCACTTCTACCGCCGCGTGGTTGGGCAGGCCCACTAGGTTACAGTGGGCCGTGCGGAAAGTTCTGTCACTTCAGCGAGCGTGTCAGGCGTTAGGCCAAGGCGATTCGTCGGGGTCATAGCCATAGCTATGGCCGCGGCGGATCAACGCCGGCATAGCGCCTGACGAGCTCGCCCTTCGGGTCCATCGCTGGGCACGCCTGGCGGCGTTGCGAGCCTTGCCAAGGGCTACGGCCATTGGCAAGGCTAGCGCCTTGCCAGACGAGCCCAGCGATGGACTGAAGGCACAGAACTTTCCGCACGGCCCACTCGCCTTCCCCTATAATTGCGGGTTTACCAAACCGGCAAGTACGGGTGAAAGCGCAGGGTCCCAATCGGCTGATCGCCGAGCTCACAAGACGAGGCGTCATCAAGGTGGTTGGGAGCTATCTCGTCTTGCTGTGGCTCCTGGCCCAAGGCTTTGCTGATCTATTCCCCGCCTTCGGCTTTCCGCCCTGGTCCGTCCGCGCGTTTGTCTTCGCCGGCATTGGGCTGACGCCCGTCGTATTTTTTCTGGCCTGGCGCTATGACCTGACGGCCCGCGGGATCGTTCGGGACGTGAAGGACCAACCGCAGGAAACGCCGCCCAGCGAGCCAGCGCGCAACCGGGAACGGGAGCGAGAGCACAAAGCTGAGGTGGGGTTTATCGAGGCGGCCTGGACCGAGGAACACGGCGATGGGACCAACGCCCAGTTTTTCTCGGAGCTGGTGGTGGGGCGCGACGCGGGCGTCGACATCCGCCTAAACGACCGCCTGGTGAGCCGCCGCCATGCAATCATTTTTCCCGAGCGCGGCAGCTGGTATATCAACGACCTGGGCAGCTCCAACGGAACCTTTGTCAACGGTGAGCGCGTGACCAAGGCCCGACTCCCGACTCATTCGACTGTTCGCTTTCACGAGGAAGGTCCGAGCATTACCCTCAAGATCCGGTTTCTGGAAGAAACGCTTTCAACACCGGCGGCAAACAGCAGCATCCGGCCCAGCTGATCGCCTGGTGGTAGAGCCAGCGACGGCTCTATACACGACCGACACAGAGAACCGCTTGTGGCGGCGGTTGGCGCAGCGTAACATCGTCCCTGCATTTGCTTTAGTTATAAAACAAATCGCCTACGGCGTCCTCGAGGGGAGGAACACACGCTGGAAAACTCTGCGCTTGGCCTGACAATCTTTGGCCTTTACCTGGTGGTGGTGATCATCATCGGGCTAGTCGCATCGCGTCATCAGGAATCGGGGGCCGATTTCTGGGTGGCCGGGCGCCGCTTTGGCCTGCCAATTATGATCATGGCGAACATGGCGGCCATCATGCACGGCGGCGCTATCCTCAGCGGCGTTGCCTTCGCCGGACAATTTGGCGGCGTTGCGATCTTGCCTTACATCTCTTTTGTCGGCGGCGCCGCAATCATCTTTTACGTGTTCGCCAAGAAGCTGCGCCGTTCCGGCGGCTTTACCATCCCGGACTACATGGGCGACCGGTTCGACAGCCGCAGCCTGCGCGCGTGGAGTGCGCTGGTGGTCGCGGTATCGAGCATTGTTTACCTCATCGCTCAGCTGCGAGGCATGGCGTTTATTCTCGAGCAGCTGCTCGGGCTGGATTTTATGGTCTGCCTGGTAATCGGTACGCTGATTTTTGTGGGTTACGTGGCCCTAGGGGGTCTGCTGGCGGTGGTCTGGACCAACGTCGCACAGTTTCTTTTTATGTGGATCGGGCTCCTGATCCTGGTGCCCTTTGTCTTCAAAGCCGCGGGCGGCTGGACGTCCGTACTGACCCAGGTTGAAGCCGTTGCGCCAGGCTGGACGTCTCCCACGGGCGTCGACTGGTCGGTGAGCTACATGATCAGCTGGTACCTGATCTGGTTTGTGGCCTACAGCACCCGCATCGAGCTGGTCACCAAGATGTTTGCTGCGCGAGACGACCGGATCGCCCGACTGTCGATTCCGATCACCATCGGTCTGGTGATGATCTTTCTGCTCTATGGCAATTTTTACCTCGGCGCCGCAGCCCGCGTGCTGGTCTGGGATCAGATTGCGTCGCCGGATCAGGCATTCCCCACCCTCGTCAGCCAGCTGTTAACCCCAGCGCTGGCCGCTGTGGCGCTCACCGGTATCGCGAGCGCCGCCATGTCGACCACCGATTCGCTGCTGCTGATGTCGGGCTCCGCCATCGCTCACGACCTGGTGCGCCGATGCTGGGACGAGCCGCGTGGGGTGCAGCGCGACGAGCGTCAGTACCTGCTCATTTCGCGGCTGGCCATTGTGGTGGTCGGCGCGACCGCGTTTGTGCTGGCTATCCCGGACATTGCGCTTATCCTACGCATCGTCTCGTTTGCGATCGCGTTGGTGGGCTCGGCATTTTTCCTGCCTCTGCTGGTTGGCCTTACGTCGAGAAAGCTCAGCCGTCAGGCAGCCCTAGCGTCATCCGTGGGCGGCACCCTCGCGTGCGTGGTTTGGATTGTCGGAACGCTGACGGGTGCCAGCTGGACGAGCGGCCTTCATCCGGGCGTCGCCGGCCTGGCTGTGGGTGGCGTGCTCATGGCGATAGTTGCCATGTTTACCCCGCCGGTGGACGATAAGGCGGTGAGCAAATATTTTGAGGTCACGACATGATCCTTGGACTGCCGACAGCGAGTTTCTGGCTGCTGCTGGGTATCCCGTCCATCATGCTGGGGTTTCTGCTGTTTGAATGCTGGCGCATCTGGACCGGCCGTAAAGACTGAAACTGGGAGATACCATGAATAAATCCTCCGCCCTTTCGCTTTTCTGCACCGCTCTGCTGACAACGCTGAGCGGCTGCGCCAGCGACACCGCTGTCGACACTGCAGTCGACAGCGAGCAGTCCATCACGATGAAGTCTGCGTCCATGGTGCCCGCCGGCCCCTGGCCAGACGGGGATCAGCGGGGGATGGCCAACACGCTGGGCGCAGGCACCTGGTCGCGTTGCGCACACTATCTGGCGGATGGGGGCGCTCAGTCCTACGAGCTGTCTCACGTTCGATCCAATGAGATGACGCAGTCGCCCTTCGGCGTTCCGCTGCAGTATGAGTTCCGACCCACCGTCGGTATTCCCGGGACCAAACACGCATTCAACGGCGAACAGATCGCAACCGGAGAGCCGGGCGCGCAGGGCACCCAGATGGACGCACTGGGACACTTTGCTTTTCTCGACACGCCCTGGGACGGCAGCGAACCGTTTCCCGCCGACGGCGCCAGCTATTATAGCGGTTACAGCCAGCAGGACGTGAAGCCCACAGCGGACTCGCCGCTGCTTAAGCTCGGCATCGAGCAGGTGCCGCCGATTGTCACCAGTGCGGTGCTGCTGGACGCTCGCTCGCACCTCGGCGGCGGCGACGCCCTCAAAGCGGGGCAGCTGATTACCGCTGACGATATCCAGGCGATGCTCGAAGCCCAGGGCCTGGGATGGCGGGGTTTGATGGCAGGAGACGTGCTTTATATCTATACCGGATGGAGCGATATCTGGGATACCGACGAGTATTACACCAAAGGCCCGGGTATCTCTTACGACGCAGCCCAGCTCATCGAAGACAGCAAGGTGGTGCTGGTCGCGCTGGACAATCCGTTTACCGACCCGGTGAACGAAGGTGCTCTGGCGGGCCAGGCCGGCCCGCCCGAAGGCACGCCACCTGGCCTGCCGTTTGCCATCCACCATTACAACCTGACCCAGTCGGGTATCCACCAGATTCAAAACATGAAGCTGGACGAGCTGGCCGAGGACCAAGTATGGCTGTCCTGCACCATGATCCTGCCGCTGCGCTCACAGGGCGGTTCAGGCTCTCCAGTGCGCCCCGTGGCAATCGGCGCGTCACGAGGTTAGCGGAGAAGGCTACTAGCTGTAGGTGCCGCGAATCGGGTAGTTATTCTCCGGCTTTCGGATCCACTCGAGGCCTGACACGAGCGTCTCAAGGTCGGGTCTTGCAAATGGGTTATTCGACTCGTCCGCGACCTGCAGCTCGCCGTCTCCGTTGATGACGAACAGACCTGGCTCCGCAAAGTTGTGGTCGGTCTCCTGTTCGGAGCGTGGAATGGAAATATAGAGACCGAGCTCCTGCATCTGCTCAAGCGTCAGTCCGTGGAACAGCGGGAAGTTGACGTCGAGGCGAGACTGATGCTCCTCAAGCTGCGCCGCGCTGTCTGCTGACACCGCCGCCACATCAACGCCAATAACCTGCAAACGCTCACGGAAACCCGCCAGATTGTTCAGAAATTTGGTGCAAAGCGGGCAGTGACGACCTCGATAGACCACCACCATCTGCCAGTCCGCTTTGCCGGTCGGTTTGCTGATGTCGATCGTCTCGCCCTCTGGGCTTTGCACCCGAAGCCTTGGAAACGCAGCGCCGGCGTGAAGTTTTTCGGTTTTCATGGGATTCCTCAGAAGTGGGTCGACAGGTGTTCGTGAAACCGCTCAAAGTCGCTTTCGATGTTCGGATTCTTCAAAACGTCAAAGCAAGCGAAGGTGGGCAACGGCTCCATGTCGAAGAAGCGAAAATTCATGTGCATCGGAAAAAACAGATCATCGATGCTCTTGCCCTGAAACAGAAATTGATCTGAATCATCAAAAGCTTCAGCGGGCGCGTTGAGGGTCAAGGACATCATGTAGCGCGTGCCGGCCAGAGTCCCGCCAGAACCGTACTGCTTGGAAGCATCGGATCGAGACCGACCGTCACCGTCGCAGAGTTGCCCGGACATACCGGCACTGTAGACGTCATCCATATATTGCTTAAAACGCCACGGAATACACATCCAGTTGACCGGTGACTGCAGGAAAACGACGTCAGCCCACTGGTGTTTCTCCAGTTCCGTCGGGATGTCCCAATCCTTGAGCACGTCGGTGTGCTGGAGCTCGTAGCCCTTTTGTTCGAGAAAGCTACCGGCTTTCTCCGCCAGCGATCGGTTGAGCCTGCCGCTGGAAAAGTCACTCGGATGGTGGGCATTAATGATAAGTGCCGTAGGCATGACGCAGGGGACCTCTAAAGTTACTGATCAGATCAAAATGGTGAGGAACATAGGAACCTATTTCAACCAGTATACTTTTAGTAACCTATTGGTTTGGTGATTCCGGTCGAAGCAGTTGCGCTCAGATTTCGACGGTGATGGGGTTGTACTCCATCACCTGGTCCAGCCCCGCCGCGGGTGGTTTACTTCGCTCCGCCGGATCGTCACTCATGTAGCGTTCGGCCCGTTCCAGGCTGATCCGTTGCATCAGCTGTCCGCGAGGCAAACGGGCTCGCTCATACCGGGCGAGGCCCTCGGTCGAATCATCCGGGCAGGCTTCCAGACACCTTGCCAGGATGTATCCATCTTCGATCGCTAGGTTGGCGCCCATGCCGTAGAACGGCGTCATCGGGTGTGCGGC
This sequence comes from Pseudomonadota bacterium, assembly GCA_039033415.1. Taxonomy (NCBI): domain Bacteria; kingdom Pseudomonadati; phylum Pseudomonadota; species Pseudomonadota bacterium. The sequence goes on from JBCCCR010000002.1 coordinate 184,133, forward strand.
ATCGCCGAGTAGCGCCATGCGGCGGGTCACCCAGCGGTCCAGCGGCTGTCGCGTGTAGAGGGCCCAACGCATGCACCGCTGAGAAGGCGTGGCGCTGATGATTTCCACCACGTCCTGGTGCCAGCCGTGGAACTCCGCCAGCACCTCAGAAACCTCTGCGCTGCTATGCCAGCTTTCGGTGGTGAAATCGGGTTTGCGGGCAATGGCGACGTAGTTAATGAGCGAGCCGTGACGCACCGGATAACGGGCAAAGAGCTTGTCGGGCGATGCAAACGCGGCAAAGTGTGGATCGAACGTGAGATCCGGCAGAGCCCGACTCGGCACCAGACCGCGCCAGGCCACATAGCCGGTGAAGTGGGCAGGTTCCGCGCTAAACATCAGCTGGCGAACGGTGGACTTCAGACCATCGCAAGCCATCAGGAGGTCATACTCGGCGCCCTCGCCGTTCGCAAACTGGAGCACCACACGCTCGGGCGTTTCGTCAACGCCAGTTAACTCGTGCGCTGGGCGCAACCAGTCCCCGGGCAAGGCCTCCAGCAGCAGCCGGTGTAAGTCCGCGCGATGCACATGCCGGGTGACCGAGCCGTATCGCTCACGATAGGCGTCGAGATCGCGTTGTTCGTAGCTCAGCCTCTTCCCGGTCTCAAAGTGCAAGGCACCCAGGCTCGGTGTGGGCGGCTCTAGCGCCTCAAGCCCTGGCCCCAAACCCAGGGCCTCGAGCACTAGGCTGGCGCGAGCGTTGATCGTCAGGCCGGCACCCACTTCTCCGAGCTCCGCCGCCTGTTCATACACCGAACAGTCGAATCCCCGCTGACGCAACGCAACGGCCGCCGTCAACCCACCGATGCCAGCACCGATGATCGCAATTCTTGGGTGGCTTGCTTTCAGCGCCTGCTCCCAGCGGTTATGTGAGGGAAAGTCGTCGTCACCGATTCCTAGTGGGCTGTGCAGCTATAATCGCCAAAACGATTATGGTGCTTTCCGGCAGCGACCAGCAAGGCGTCGATCGCAGCGCAGCAACCTCTAGGGAGCTTAACCAATGATTTTGATTACCGGCGCAACCGGACGCGTTGGCGGTGCCGCCAGCGCCGCGCTCTCCCGGGAGGGAACTGCCCATCGAGTGTTGGTCCGAGATCCCGGCAAATTCACTGCGGCTGACGGCGCGGCGGTGGAAGTGGTTCGCGGCGCTATGGAGAATCCGGACGAGCTTCGCGAGGCGCTGCGGGGCACCACCGGGGCCCTGCTGGTCATGGGCAATCATCCGAGCCAGCCAACGCTGGAAAAACAGTTTGCCAGCCTGGCGGCCGAAGCAGGGGTGAAGCACCTCGTCAAAGTCTCTTCGATGGAAGCGGGGCCTGAGTCAGTTGCGGCATTTCCGAAACAGCACTTTGAAACGGAAGAACATATCCGTTCTTTGGATGTGGACTGGACCTTTCTACAGCCCAACTTCTTCATGCAAAACCTGCTGATGTACGCCGGTTCGATCACCGGCGCCGGCGTGTTCGCACTACCGTTGGGTATGGCGCGGACTGCTCCGGTTGATACGCGAGACGTCGGCGCCGTGGCTGCCGCCGTGCTCTCCAGTGACCAGTGGCGAAACCAGGCGCTGCGGCTCACGGGCCCCGAACTCATGCACTTCGAGCAGGTCGCGGACGTGATGTCGACCGTGCTGGGCAAGCCGATCAAATATGTGGCGCAATCGCCGGAAGCGTTTCGCGAGGTGCTGTCAGGCTTTGTGCACGAACCCTGGCAGCTCAACGGCGTATGTGAGCTGTTCGCCGAGATTGCGAATGGCTCGCTGGACGAGAGAACTGATACCGTCAAACAGGTGCTCGGCCGCGACCCGATCAGCCTGGCACGCTTTGCCGCTGACCATACGACGGTATTCACCTGAGCGTGGAGGCCTTGGCGATGAGCCAAGGCTAACGCCAGCCAAATACGACTTCTCTTCGTGGGCCGCGGCGTGGTGCGGCGATTCTGGCGGCCATCAGCAGGCGTACTACGCGAAACGCCTGGCCGGCAAATGGCGAAAGCAGCTCTACCATCCGTTCATCTGTTCCGCGCGCCTCACCCGCCAAAGCCCAGCAGACCGTATTGGGCAGATGCAAGTCCTTGAGGATGATCGGATCGGGTCGCCCCAGTCGCATCCCGAGCGCAGACGCGGCGGTCCAGGGGCCTATCCCCGGAATACATTGAAGGAGCGCCATCGCCTCGTCCGTTGGCAGGATTCGAGCCTTTTCGAGCCGGCTGGCGGCAAAAGCGACTTCGAGCAATGTTTTGGCCTGGGCTCTCGCCATACCAAAACGCATCAGCTGGCTGACGCTGGTTCGGCCCAGCGCTCTGGGGGTTGGCGGAAGGGTCAGCCCGGCAGGGCCTGGCGCCGGTTCACCGAGTGCTTCGCAGAGGCGTCGCCAGGCGAAAGCCGCTTCGTTCCACGTGACCCGCTGCTGCAGAGTGGTCACCAGCAGCGATTCATAGACGTTTGCCGCGTTGGCCAGCATAAGTCCGGCGTGCGCTTTGCGAAGGCGATCGAGCAGCCGGTGCGGCGGCATCTCATCATCCGTATCGGCAAACCCCAGCCATAGCGGCAGCACCGACTGCGCCGCCGATGCCCCATCGCCGTGGGCCTCAACCGCCAGACCTCCCTCGCCTGCCACGCGAACACGGACTGTCACCGCCTCACCTTCAACCCAAGCGCAGCGCCAAAGCCCGTCGTTTTCTCGTCGCAGAGTCGGGTCGCCGCCACCGGTGCGCAGCAACCGAGTCGATTCAAAAAAATCGTAGCTCGGCGGCGTGTTTAGCTTGAACTCCATGGCCGCCATAGTAAACGCGAGTGCGGTCAGCTTCGTCCGTTCACGCTGACGAGCTGATCGGCTCCCCCGGCAGTCGCTCTCGGTTATGCGGTTCGTCATAAACCAACGTCGGCCCGGCCGGCACAATACGGGTTGGGTTTACGCTTGGATGACTCACGTAGTAGTGCTTTTTGATGTGCTCAAAATTGACGGTGGGGCGGATCTTTGGGTGCTGGAAGATTTCGCGCGTGTACGCCCAGAGGTTCGGGTAATCGATGAGGCGCCGCAGGTTGCATTTGAAGTGCCCAACATAGACGGGATCAAAACGAATCAGCGTGGTGAACAGCCGGATATCGGCCTCGGTGAAACGGCTGCCGACCAGATAGCGTCGATTTGCCAGCAGCTCTTCCAGCCAATCCAGCGTCTCAAAAAGCGGGAAAACGTTCTCTTCGTAGGCCTCCTGCGTGGTCGCAAAGCCGGATTTGTAAACGCCGTTGTTGAGCGTCGCGTAGACCCGCTCGTTAATCTGGTCGATTTCGCTGCGATGCTCTTCCGGATAGTAATCACCCGCCGCTGCGCCGAGATCGTCGAAGGCCGTATTAAGGATGCGAATGATCTCCGACGACTCGTTGCTAACGATCGAGCCCGTCTGTTTGTCCCATAGAATCGGTACCGTGACGCGACCGGTGAAGTCAGAATCCGCGGCGGTATAGACCTGATGCAAAAACTCGGCGCCGTTGATGGGATCGGCCACGACACCTTCTCCCTCAGCAAATGTCCAGCCAGAATCGGCCATATGCCAATGAACCACGGAATAGGGCAAGAAGTCCTCCAGCCCCTTGAGCGCTCGCATTATGAGCGTGCGGTGAGCCCACGGGCAGGCGAGCCCCACATAGAGGTGGTAGCGATCGGGTGCCGCCGCATAGCCGCCCTCGCCGGACGGCCCAGGCGATCCATCCGCCGTGATCCAGCTTCGAAAAGCCTGCTCCTGGCGCTTGAACCGACCACCGGTTGATTCAGTGTCGTACCACTGATCCTTCCATTCGCCGTCCACCAAAAGGCCCATCGCGTCACTCCATATGTGTTGCATAACTGGCTCAACAGTATGCGGGCGGGCGGCCCGGGTAGGAAGCTAGCTTGCGTCCAGCAGGCCGGGATCAGGCGCTTCCGCAGTGGCGATCCCAGACGGGTGTACGGGCAAACGTTTCGGCTAGAAAATCGATGAACGCGCGAACCCGATGAGATAGGTGCCGAGTCGGGGGGTAGACGGCCCACGCCGGCGTTGCCGGCCATTGGTATTCCGTCAGCAGGGGCACCAGCTCGCCGCTCGCTACGGCAGCGCCCGCAATGAAGGTTGGCTGCATCGCAATACCCCGCCCCTCCGCCGCCAGGGCGCAGATCAGGTCTCCGCTGGAGGCCGCCATCCAGGGATTGACCTCTACGGTGATCGGGACACCGTCAGCGTCCCGGCACTTCCAGCGATTGGGGTGCGCCAGGTTGCTGTAAACGAGGCACCGATGACTAGTCAGTTCTTCAGGCGAGGTTGGCACGCCGCGTTCCGCGAGGTAGCTGGGCGAGGCCACAATCACGGTCCGCGCGTCAAACAGGCGCCGCGCAATCATCGTCGAATCTTCAAGATGGCTGATCCGCAGGGCCAGGTCTGCCCCTTCCTCGAGCAGATCGACGCGCCTGTCATTCAGATCGAGGTCGAAGCTCACCTTTGGATGCATGCGCGCGAACTCACCAATGGGTTCAGCCATGTGCCTCAAACCGAACGATAGCGGCAGTGCTACCTTGAGTCGGCCACGCAGCTCACCCTGGGACTGCGCCACTGCCGATTCCGCTTCGTCCAGGTCGGCCAGGATGCGGGCGGCCTGATCGTAAAACCCCTGCCCGGTGTCCGTGAGATTCAGCCGCCGCGTAGTCCGGCGAATGAGCTCAGCGCCAAGACGTTGCTCGAGTCCGGTGAGCCGACGACTGACGGCCGACTTTGCGATGCCCAAGCGATCCGCTGCCTGCGTGATGCTGCCGGCTTCCACCACCGCCACAAACGCTTCGAGATCGTCGAATCGATTCATATTGTTGCTATTTGGAGAACAATATTGTTCTTGGATTCATGTTTATCCCTTTCAGATCAATAGTCAAACTATTGCTCAATCGTTAGGAATTGTTTTGCAGGAGATGCTCCATGACCCACTCACTCAACATTCTGGAAGTCAGCGCAAGCGGCCGCCGCGGCGACTCTGTCAGCCGGCAGCTGACCGCAGACGTGGTTGGCGCACTCGAGGATCGCTACAGCGGCGCCTCAGTTGTGCGACGAGACCTCAATGAGGGCATCGGCTTTGTGGACGAAAGCTGGATCGCCGCTAACTTTACGAACGCAGAAGATCGGACCCAATCGCAGCGTGATCGGCTCGCCGAATCTGACGCACTCGTCGCGGAGCTAGCGGCGGCGGACGTGATTGTGATCGGTGCCCCGATCTACAACTTTGGCGTGCCGGCAACGCTCAAGGCTTGGATCGATCAAGTCGCCAGAGCTCGGCTGACGTTCCGGTACACCGAAAACGGTCCGGTGGGACTGTTGAAGGGCAAGAAAGCCTATGTCGTCGTCGCCTCCGGCGGCGTACCGGTCGACGCTGCCGTCGATTTTGCCACTCCCTATCTGCGTCACGCGCTCGCCTTCCTGGGTATTCAGGATGTCGAAGTAATCGCCGCAGATCAGCTCAATAGCCGCGGCGCTGACGCGATCAGTGAGGCTCGACGCGACATCGCCCAACGAATCCACACCTCGCCGAGCCTCAACAGCGCGACTGCTTAAACCAACAATTAGTCATTACCCAGGGAAAAATCACTATGAACAACCAATCTCAATACGCGGCCACCATTCTTCGCGTCGCCGTCGGCGCCATGTTTCTGGCCCACGGGCTGCTCAAGCTGCTCGTCTTTACGCTGCCGGGCACCGCTCAGTTCTTCGATTCCGTCGGCTTCCCCAGCGCGCTCGCCTACGTCGTAACGTTTGCTGAGATCGGCGGAGGTGTCCTGCTGCTGGCCGGCGTTTACGTTCGCGCGGTCAATCTCGCGCTGCTGCCAGTCTTGCTGGGCGCCACCATCGTCCACTGGAGTGCCGGCTGGGTATTCAGCAACCCCAACGGTGGCTGGGAGTATCCGGCATTCCTGATCGCAGCAAGCCTCGCCTCAGCGCTGCTGGGCCCCGGCAGGTTTGCGCTGAAGGTGCCGAGCTTTTCCGCTGGAAACGCGCAGCCGAACGCGGCCTAACCGCGTAGGACCGCCGCCGGAATAAGCCGGCAAACCAAGTTCGACCCGTTAGCCTGGCCAGCTCCGCTCGCCGGGCTAACGACTGTACAAGCTATACCGGGTTTCCACGACCTAAAGAGCCAGCCACTGACCTGCCGACTTGGCGCACAACCGCTGGCGGTTAGTACGGCGGAATCTCAAGAGGGTTGGTGTGGAAGCGTTCGATCACCCCACGCTCGAAGGCCACCGGGTCTTCGAGGATTCTTGACTTCATGGCGGCTGAGCCCGCACCAGCAAACACATCCGTATGACCCTCAGCCATGGCGTCGAGCACCTCTCTGGCATGCGCTTCCGGTGAAGCCCCGCCATTCATACCGGCTGCAGACATCCGAGTCTGCACGCCGCCGGTGAACACACCGGCGACCATGACGGGTTCCCGGTCCAGCTCCGCACGCAGACCGGCGGTAGCGATAGCCGCCGCCGATTTTGACATGCTGTAGCTCGTGTATTCCGGCAAGCAAAACCAGGCCCCAACAGAAAGTATGTTGGTGATAGCTCCGCCGCCGTTTTTCAAAATGATGGGTATGAACAGTCGAGCGATCTCCGCCGGCGACCAGCAGTTTGTCTGCATGACAAACTTGGCGTCATCCAGTGACGAAGCGGAAGCGATGCGTCGCTCCTCCCTGGTAAAACTGCCCGGCGTGCCGGCGTTGTTGATCAGCCACGTGACGTCAGAGGCGGCCATGGCTGATTCCAGTCGCTGTGTTTCGTTGTTGACGTCCAGCTCCAGGCCGACCACGCGATCCGGGTCCAGCGCAACCACATCCGGCAGGTTAGACGCTTTGCGGGCGGTGGCGTAAACCCGTCTGGCACCACGCTCAAGCAACACTTTGACGAAGCCAAGGCCGATTCCTCGATTGGACCCCGTGACCAAAATCGTCTGACCCTCGACCTGTATTTTCTTCTTCCCCGGAGAGTGCGAATTCTGTTGCCCGGCTTTGCCCGGCGACCCCGGTGTCGGATTGAGCGGCTGAGCCAGCGCCGATGGCGCTACGCCGCCGGCAACTGCGGTAGCCACACCGCCCAGCATGGTTCGTCGATCCATAGTCTGCATCCTGTATCTATCGCCGCCATAGATTACTTTGCTACCGCCACATCGGATACCGCAGGCTACCGATCGTCACACTGCTGGCTCTGGAAGGTGATCGAGTGGAACGTTGCACTGCCATGGCCAGAGACTCCGATCCCATAGCGGAGGGTTCTAGCGGTACGCGGCACATACTGATCAACACAAATCTGTCTTTCCATGTCGCCCTCCCACGTCGCCGGCTCGGCGGACAGCAACCCTTTAGTGGTGGCGCTTTCCAATACAACCTGGATCGTCGGGGTTCCCTCAAACCGCGCCCGAACGACTACGCTGGCGGGCTTCCCGAGATATCGGTGGGACGACAGGTTCTGAAAGAAAAACGCGGTGTTTCCATCATCGCAACGCCAACTCATGTCCACCTTGCCACGGAGCTCGTTGGTCTTGTCGACCTCGGTTGCCGGCGTATGGTCAACCAAAAACTCGGGACAGCCTTCTGAAGCGCGTGTTTCCCAGCCCAGCGGCAGCCCGGTGGGTTCATCGTCATGAAAGTCTGGATTAACGACCTTGCGATGAATCTCGTTGTAGCCCGCCAGCGGCGTATCGTCCGGGACGATTTCGATTTCGAATTTGTCCCCCCAGGTTGTGCCGGGTCCAACCTGCTGGAAACCGTAGCGGATTGATCGGGACGGAACTGGGACGTCCAGGATCAGCGACAGCTGCTGCCAGCCGTCGATCGACAAATCCATCGCTTGTTCAGACCAGCCGTACACCGACTGCGAAACCCTTCCGCTCTGAGATAAAACCTGCGCGTACATGACTGATGGTTGCTGCAACCCCTCAGATCGCAGGTAACCAGAAAGACGAATCCGCTTACCGCGATAGTCGGCTGCGCCCTTCCGCGTAAAAACCAATCCCGCCTCGTTAGGCTTCGCCTTCTCAGAAGTGAGTCGCAAACTGGTAGGGCCGCTCAGCTGATATTGCCGGTCCGAGTCAAACTTAAACGTCCTGCGATCTTCAACGCTCAGAAACCACCGCTGGCGCGACTGACCGGCCAGCGACAAACCCGTAATGGCCACGAGCGCGACCAAACCACCGATTCGGAGAAATTCCAGACGTGACGACATGGAAAAAATCCTAACACGGAGAGACCAGAACTCAATCGTCGTCTCTGGCTGCCGACCTCGCGAGCTTTCGAAGAATATTGTCGGCGATGCCGGGGCGGGACCACGGGCAGTGCACGATGCAGATACCGCAGCCGAAGGTTTCGCCGAAATACGGGATACATTTATCGAAATCGACATACCATTTGTCGACGCCCCGAACCGTCTGCTTTTCCTCAAAGATCGCGTCCGGAGGACAGGCGCGTGTGCAGGCATTGCAGCGGGTGCAGTAGTCGTCGATGCCAAACTCGTCCGGCTCGTCGGACAACAGTGGCATCGTGGTAGTGACGGCTGACAAGCGGAAACGGGAACCAAGCGTCCGGTTGATGATCGAGCCATGTTTGCCGAGCTCGCCAAGTCCGGCGGCCAGCGCGGCGGGGATCATATTTAGCGCTGAAGCATAGGGGCCGGGCCAGGCCTTGGCCGGGTAGCCGGCCTCGAGGATAAAGTTCGCCAGCTTTTTACAGGCACGCGACGCGCGGTTGTATTCCTTACCGACGACAACCGCGCCAACGGGGTTTTCAAAGGTAGCCGGCGTCTGCGCCAGCTCCTCGTAGTCCATGCCGACACCCACGACAATCACCCACGGTTCGGTGATCTCATAACCATCGAACACAAACGCGGGATCCATCCTGGCGATACCGACGAGATCCGCCTCGTTAGTCAGAGCGAACGCTTTTACCCGCTCGGACCAGTCCTCTGCGCTTCCCGACTCCACTTCGGTTGCCTGTTCGACCGTCGCGGGACCGCGTCCGCCGGGCGGCTTGGGGGAAAACACCTCCGCCACCTCAGGGCACGACTGCAGGTAATCGATCACATCTTTCTGCAGCGCGGCGTGCGTTTGGCGTTTGGGTGGATGCCAGAAGAACGGCGACGCCTGGCGGACCTCCGTCTCGCCAAGCCCGTTCACGGCGTTGCCGGAGGTTTCCGGCATCGCCTCCACGAACCGTGCCATGGGGACATGAGGCTGGCGCTTTTTCATCAGCCGGCCATCACCGCGCTAAGCCAGCAGGTGGTCTGCGCTGCGCGCCGCCAGGGCCTGTACGGTGAAGGTAGGATTAACGCCGGCGCTGGTGGGAAACAGCCCGGGCCCTGCCACCACCAGGTTGGGAATATCGTGGCAGCGGCCGTAGCTGTCGGTGACCGAAGTCGCCGGATCGTCCCCCATGATGGTGCCACCCATAATGTGCATGGCGCCCTGCGGGCCGGTCCAGACCTCCGTGGCACCCGCCGCCTCGAAGATTCCTTTGCCCTCGTCCAGCGTGGCTCGCCACAGGGCGTTGGTCGGTTCGCTGGTGGTATGCGTCGCTAGCGCCAGCGGCACTCCGTGGTCGTCGCGGCGATCGCTCAGGGTGACACGGTTGTCCGCCACCGGCAGATCTTCGACCACGGCAGTCATACCCGCAAAGCCCCGCGCGGCTTTGCGCATAAAATCACTGATCGCCTCCCCGAACAGATCGGGGCGTGTCGTCGCGATACCGAGCAGATCGTTGGGCCGCACGGCCTGCGCAATCATCCACTGGTAGCTGCCGAAGGCGCCGCTCGCCGCATGACTGTCTTTTGCGTAGTGGTCCTGATTGACCAGCTGGCCACCGAACGGGCCACTCGTGGGCTGCGTCTCTTGATCAAAAAGCCCAGAAACCAGGCCTGCCGAGTGCGACATGAGGTACCGGCCCAGCACACCGCTGGCATTACCGAGTCCTCCCGGATGATCGGTATTCGCTGAGGCTAACATGAGCCGCGGGTTCTGCACGGCAAACGTTGCCAGCACGACCGTGTCCGCCTGCACCTGCTGGCGCTGGCCGTCCGCGTTCACTACCTCAACGCCCGTCGTTCGGCCGCCCTTCGTGAGGACTTTGACCACCGGTGTTTCCGTCGCCAGTGTAGCTCCGGCGGCAATGGCCTTCGGTAGATAGACGGTGGCTGGGTTAGCAAGCGCGCCAATGGGGCATCCCGAATCGCACCAGCCGTCCCAGAGGCACACGGCCCGACCGTTGTAGGGCTGAGTGTTGACCGCCAGCGGCAGGGGCGCCGTGTTCATCCCCTTGGCTTTGAAGCCTTCCGCAAGGACCCGCCCCTGCCCAAACAGCGGCACGGGCGGCATCGGATAAGGTTCTCCGGCCGGCCGCCAGTTTTCCTGCTCAGCGTCGCCGCTGATGCCGGCCTCTCGCTGCACCAAGTCGTAGTACGGTTGCAGCTCTTCGTAGCTGATCGGCCAGTCCAGGCCACGGTCGAAATCAGTCCGCATGCGGAAGTCGGTGGGGTGCATCCGCGGCCAGACGGCGTAGTGATGCATGGCGCTGCCGCCGACACCCATCCCGGCATTGAAGTTGTAGCCCACCGGATTGGCGCCGTCTTCCAGCACCGGAGCACCATTCCATTTCAGGCGGCGCGCCCAGATGCCCGAGCTCACCATGTCGACGGGCGATCGCTTGGGCCCGGCTTCCAGAATCAGCACATCTGCGCCGCCCTCTGCGAGTTTGGCTGCGATAGTGCTGCCGGCTGCGCCGGAACCCACCACAATGACGTCAGCGCGCGACGGCAGACTCATGCTATCCATCCGTCGGGTGGGACAATGTGGGCAGCAAAGGGCAGGCCGAGGCGCTCGAAGCCGGCCTGCGTGCCGTAGACCACATCAATAGCGTCGCTGCGCAGGACAAAATAAAACAATCCGGCGGGCGGCCCCTGCCAGGGTTCGATGCTCCCACCCGCCAGGGCCGCGGCCAGCTCACCGGCGAGGTCCGAGGACAGGTCTACATAGTCCTGACCATGGTTCGCCTGTGCTGCCGCGTTTACCCCGGCCAGACCATCACGGTAGAGGCCGTCCCAGGGCGCAGGCACGCCAAGATACTTCACCATGAGTACCTGCTCGTCCGGTGCTGCCGCCAGCTGGTGATCAATGAAGTGAGACAGTCCAGCTTCAGCGGCGCCAGGCACCAGCTGTTCACCGAGCGCGTCGATTAAATCGGCCTGGGATGAACTAAGCGTCTGCAGGTCCGCACCGGCTTCTCGAGCCTGGCCCGGCGTCATCTCCCGCTGGCACCCGCCGACGACAAACGTCAGCAGACCTGCGCCGCTGGCGCCGACAAAGCGGCGTCGGCTGCTGCCCATCAGGCGCTCACGGTGGGCATGGGTTGGCGCAGGCCCATGCGTTCCAAGCGGGGCATTACCTCGTCCCGGAAGTAGGGAAACTCTTTGGCGTAGTCGACAAACGACAGGGTGCAGCCCGCAAAGCCGGCGTCGCTGATGCGCTTGAGTTCCGCGGCCACCGTATCGGGGTCACCAACCAGCGGCAGCGTGCCGTGGCCAGCGGCAAAGCGTCCGCGCAGCATCTCCAGCGCCTCGGCCGGGAACGACTGGGCGTGCATCCCCTGCAGCCTCATCAGATTATCAACGGCTTCCCAGTCAGCGTTTTCGTCGGCGTAGTACCGGAGGTATTCCTCGGCCTCGGCCTGAGTCGGGCGACATACGACGTGCGCCAGTGTGAACACCCCGGTGTTGCGACCATGCGCCTTGCCGCCCTCCTGGATGTCGATGACCTCTTGCCGGGATTCGTCCGGATCCACCGAGATGCAGAACAGGAAGTCGGCGTTGCGGGTGGCAAACTCCCGACCCTGCTTGGAGCCGGCGGCGTTCATGATCGGCGGCGTCCCGTCGAAGGGTCGCGGAAAGCCGTAAACGCCCTTCAGATTAAAAAACTTGCCGTCCCAGTCGAATGGGCCCTCGTGGCCCCAGATGGCGTTGACGACGTCAAACCATTCTTGCGCCAGCGCGTATCGATCCTCGTGCGCTTCCGGCAGGTCGACACCAAAGGCGTCGTACTCAGGCTTGTTCCACCCGGCGACAACATTGAGACCGAGCCTTCCCCCGCTGAGCTGATCCGCCGTGGCAAGCTGCTTTGCCGCGACCACCGGATGAATAAACGCCGTGTGCACCGTGGCGAAGACGTTGATCCGTTTGGTGTTGGCGAGCAGCCCCGTGGCCCAGGTGACGGTTTCCAGCACGCTGCCGTGGAAATCGGTCTCTCCGCCGTAGCCAATCCACCGGGCGATCGGCAGGACAAACTCAATCCCCGCCTCATCACCCAGCTGGGCCAGCCGGATGTTGTTTTCCCAGCTGTTAACCCAGCGTTCCTCGACCTTCGTCACGGCCATGCCGCTAGAGCAGTTCGGTGAGAAGAACCCCAGCTTCAGCTTGTTTTCGCCCACAATGGGCGACTGTTGATGTCCCACTGTGTCGTCCCCTGGTCAGCCTTATTAGAAGAACGACCAGCGGGCGCTGAGGCCGACAAAACGCGGCGGCTGATAGGCCACCTCGTTGCAGCCGCAGAGTGTCGCCAAGTCAAAGCCCTGGATGCCGATGCGCTCATCGGTCAGATTGTTGATGTCCAGAGTTACGCTCAGACTGCCCTCAGCGTTGGTCCAGCCGAGCGCCGCGTTCACCAGCGTGTAGGAATCGAACTTGTCGGCGTCGAAGTTGCGCAGGTTGTAGAAAAACTCGTCTGAATAGCTGACGTCACCGCGTACATGCATCATGCCGCCCAGGGCCTCCCACTCGTAGCGCGCCAGCGCGGTGGCCTGAAATTCTGGTGCGTAAGTCGGGTCCACGTCACGCGGCGGCAGGGGTGAGCCGTTGCGCAGCAGCACGTCTTTGACCGTTGCGTCGAAGGCAGACACGCTCAGCAGGAGGTCCCAGCCCTCAGCCGGGGAGGTGACAAACTCCAGCTCAGCGCCGATGTTGTCAGCATCCGCGTTGATCACCACACCGCCAACGCCGACAAACAGGAAGGCCTGGTAATCGGTGTAGTCGTAGTAGAAGAACGTGCCGTTCAGCCGGCTGCGGCCGTCGCCGAAGGTGGCCTTAAAGCCCGTTTCGAAGGCGGTCAGCTCCTCTTCAGCGTAGGGCAGCGCTTCGTTACCGCCGGAGCCGAGGAAGGCGCCGAGCAGCGGCGCGTTATAGCTCGCAGCCTTAACCCCGCGGTTGATCCCGCCGTAGATCAGCAGATCGTCATTGACCCGAAAATCCAGCTGCGCCTTGCCCGCCCAAAGCGTGTCGGAAATCGAATCGTTAAAAAAGTAGGGGGAGCCAGCGCCGAAAGCGTTAGGCAGAAAGTCTCCCTGGTTAACGGTGAAGTTGCCCTGCGAGAGGAATACGCCGATACCGGTGCTGAAGTCTTTTTCTTCGCGGATAGCGCGCAAACCAAAAATGCCCGTCAGGCGATCTGTGAAGTCATATTCCACCTGGCCAAACAGGCTGTAAGAGTCGGTTTCCAGGTCCGCGACGACGCCAATGTCCACCGGCGCAAACGGGGGGCTGCCCGCGATGCTGTTGGCCGGCGCTTTCAGACCATTGTCGGAGCTGGAGTCGATATTGAGATAGTAAAAACCCGCGACCCAGCGCGTGCGATCGGTTTCCCAATTGAGCCGGATTTCCTGGGTCAAGCTGCTGGATTCCACGCCCGCATAGTTTGCCAGCTGGTTCACCGGGGCCGAGTCGACGTCGATAAACAGGAGCTTCTCGTAGTCTTTGTAGTCGGTGATAGAGGTCAGCAGCATGCCGTTATCCATCTCGTATTCGAACCGACCGTTGATACCCCAGGTTTCGGTGAATCCCTGGTCCTGGAAGGCGAAATCGCTGCTGGTGTCGAAGTCGTCACCATCCGGGTCCAGGTAGCCGAAGAAATCGCCGCCTGGTAAGGGCCGCCCGGGAAGGCCGATGCCGCCGCCCGGCAGGAACTGATCGCCGTCGATGGCGTCGGCGCCACCGTCCATATCACCGAAGATCGTTAGACGCGTTTCGTTGGGCGGCGTATCGATGACGTTGACCAGCTCACCGTTCGCGTCGAGGACGCCGATCGTGGACTTGGACTGGTAGGGCCCGGTGGCAACGTCGCTGTCGGCGTAGTTGGCCGACACGCGAAACAGCAGCTTTTCGCTGATCTGAAAATCGAGCGTGCCGCGAAGGGCAATCGTTTCGTTGTCGCCCATATCTGCGCCAGCGCCCGGTCCTGGCGACGCAGAACCCGGGCCGCCCGGAGGCGCGGCGAAGGGATACAGGTTATTCAAATACCCGCCGATGTCGTTGTACATGAAGGCGGCGCGGCCCGCGACGCGATCGGAGAGCGGTCCGCCGACCGCCCCCTCAACGCGGATCTGGTCAGCGTCGGCGTTGCTGTCGAACTGCCCGTAGGTCACGTCGAGAAATCCGGAGTTTTCTTCGAAGCTGGGCTTCCGCGAAAGGTAGTGCACCAGGCCGCCGGTGGCGTTCCGACCAAACAGCGTGCCCTGAGGGCCTTTCAGGATTTCGACGCGGTCAACGTCGAAGACGGCAAAGGTTTGGGCCTGGGCTACCGCGATGTAGCCGTCGTCCAGATACACCGCGTTGGGCGCCTCAACAATGTCGTTGAAGTCGTTTTGGGTAACACCGCGAATGGTGAACTGCGTGTTCTGGCCAGCCAGGTTTCCTGAGATATGAACACCCGGCGAGAAGAGCGCCACATCAAAACTCTCCTCGACGCCCAGCGCCTCGAGCTGAGCGCCGCTGAATGCGGTAATGGCGATACCAACATCCTGCAGGCTTTGCTCCCGCTTCTGGGCTGTTACGACAACCTCCTCTAAAACCTGCGCCTGCGCGGCTCCCGCCGCAATCAGGCTGACAAGCAAAGCAATACCGCACGTGCGAACGTTCCACTGGCCCATTTGATGTCCCCTCAGATTGGTCAGTTAGTAGGTGATTCGGTTTTTAACGTAAATTTAAGCATAATGTTAACCGTAAATTTCTACAAGCAAAGCGAATAGGTCGCGCGATGAACACCAAGAAAAACCAGGCTGGAGACCAGCTGCGCCGACTCGATAAACACTGGCATCTGGCCACCGATGACGCGGAGGTAGCGCTGACGGAGCTCGAGTTTTCGCTCATCCGAGTATCCGCTGCTTTCGAACGGTGGCAGTCCGACTGCCTGGCCTGCTGCCACGGCAGCGCTTTTTCCGGTTCGGACACCGCCGTCATGCACGTGATTCGCATGCACGAGCGTCCGAAAAGCATCTCCGAGATTGGCCGACTGCTTAATCGGGATGATCAGGCCAACCTGCAGTACAGCGTGCGCAAGCTGCTCAAGGCCGGGCTCATCGAGAAAACGACCGAAACCGGCAAGAAGGGTGTGACCTACCAGATGTCCGACCTGGGTCAGCAGGTCACCGACCGCTATGCAGAGTTTCGGCAGGAGCTGCTGACCTCGCTCACAACCGGCGTCTTCGCCAATGCCAGCCTGGAAAGTGCCGCAAAAACCCTGAACCTGATGGCGGGGGTTTACGACCAGGCCTCCTGTGTGGCGGCCACGCATCGGGTGCCGGCCTGACGCGACGCCGTGGTTCCGTAGTATCGTTGGCGGGTGAACAGCACCCAGCCAGCGTTTAGGCTCGGCCCCTGGCGGATTGATCCTCGAGAACTGACCCTCACCAGGACCGGCACAGACCCTAAAAACAGCAGCCTGCAGGCGCGCAGCATGGAGCTGCTGGTTGAGCTGCACCGTCATTTGGGCAGCGTGGTCAGCAAGGACCAGCTCGCCGCCGAGGTTTGGGGCCAGGACGGCGCCAGTGACGAGCTGATCGCCCGCCACATCTCCATGATTCGACAGGCTTTGGGTGATGATGCCCGCAGCCCCAGCTACCTGCAGACGGTGCCCCGACGCGGCTACCGCCTGGTGGAACCGGCAACCAGCAAACGCTTTGGACTGCCTTACCTCGCCGCTGCTGCCGTTTTCCTAATAGGCGTCATTGTCTGGGCAGTCGGGCAGCGGAAATCAATGCCCGGCCCTCCATCGGCGTCGGATGAGTCAACACGGATGCTGGGCAGCTCCGAACCGATGCTGACCGCGGGGCCTTTCCGGGCGGACATCAGCGTGTCTCCGGCAGCGCCGGATATCGCGTTCATCCAGGGCGACAGCGTTGACCTGGCGGGCGCCCTGATGGTGCTCGACTCACAGACCGACAACCTCGTTCACCTTGCCGATGGCCTCAATCGCTTTCCCAGCTTCAGCCCGAATGGCTCGCAGCTTGCGGTGTTCCGTGAGGACGATGGCTGCCACCTGGTAATTGTCGATCGCAACACCGGGCGGCCAGTCCACCGCACACCCTGCGGCGGCCAGGTGTCGTCCCCGGCAGCCTGGCTTGCGGACGATCACCTCTGGTTTGCCGTTGATGACGACAGCCATTCCCGGTTGCTGAGCTGGCGACTCAGCCACCCGCAAACTGAGGCGTTGTGGACTGCCCCACAGGGAGAGCTGCTTCGCTTCCCCGTGACCGCCGGCGAGCGCCAGTTTGCGCTGCTGCGCCAGGCGGGAAGCGACCGGCTGCTGGAGCTGAATCGATTTGGAACCCCGATCGGTACGCTCTACGGTGACCCGCAAACCCGCATACGCTGGCTGAGCGCCGACCCGTCGGACGATCAGCGGCTTCTGCTGGTTAAGTTCGACGACGTTGATCAGTTTTCGCTCTTTGAAGCGCAGCTGGACCGGGGAACGGTCACTCTGATCAGCAATCGACATGCGGTGCAGAGTGCCGCCTACGAACCGACCGGCGGAGGCATTATTCATAACGCCTCGCGTCACCGCAGCCAGCATCAGGCATTTCGCTTGTTGCAGGGGCGGCTGGAGCCGGTGGACCTACCGCCGCTGGAGGATGGCGCGGTGCTGCAGGCGCTGGTTGATCCCGCCGGCAGCAGGCTACTGATGCTAAAGCGGGCCGGGAGCGGCGTTGAGCTTCACCTGCTTGACCTTCGCCTCGGCCAGACTCGACAGCTACGCCCAGGCGTCAGCGGCCAGCGCCTGTCCTTTCCAAGCTGGTCCCCTGACGGACGGCGCATCACGATTGCCAGCAGCCAGCCCCGCGCCCTGCTCCTGGTGGATGTCGCTGATGGCGCCGAGCTCGCGCGCTATGAGCTGCCGTTCATGCCAGGCGCCAGCACGATCGATGAACGGGATGGTCTCCGGGTGCTGGGTCGATCCGATGGCACCATCAGCTTGTTTGAGCTGGACCCGGCGAGCGAGGAGTGGGTGGCCGGTGCCAGCTACCCGGCGGACTGGGGCCAGTTCGGCGCTGACGGGAAAACCCTGTACCTGGTGGACCGGCGGTTTCGCTTTGGCCGGGTTACCAGCGGCTCGCAGGAGCCTGAATGGCTCTTCACCGTAGGATCGCTCAGCGGCTGGCAGGTGGTCGGAAATCGACTGCTCGCAGCATGCCCGGACAAACCGTCCCAGGCCGCGCTGCTCTGCGAGTTCAACCTGGATAGCCGGGAGGTGCTGATCCATCCCGAGCTGACGTTTTACCCGTCCCACCTCTCCATCAGCTCGAATGCTGGCTGGCTCGTGCTGCCGCGTTTACCCCAGCTGGAGCTGGATCTGATGGCGGCAAGCTGGGCTGTCCCCGGCCGCATCGCGGCGCCCCGGTAGGGCCAGACTTTGCTGCCCGACGGTTTGACCGGCGGCGCTAGGGCCCCCGGTTGATGCTGTCGCCACAGGAAGAAACCAGCAGCGCGCCACCGAGCTCAGAATTCATGTAGCTGGAATTGCTCGCCACCGGCGTACAGCCTGGGCTCATCCGATCGTGATGAGTTTCCTGCGTATGGCGCGTGCGATCCTGATACTCCTCCTGCGTCATGCAGACCTTGGTCATCAGATGGGTTCCAACCCGACGATGGCGGCGGCAGACCACGTTCTTGCCGACTTCCAGAGCGGTCACCGAGGGATCACTGAAGTACGCCATCACCCCAGGTGAGGCGACCAGGTCATAGCCGTTGAGACTGGAGTCCAGGGGCACAGATTTACATCCGGAGAGCAAAACGAACAGCGCTAGGGCCATAGCAACACCCAGCGGACGCGGGGAAAACTGACTCATGAAATCACCTCGGCGGTACAAAAGGCGGCAGTATCGCCGGCGCCGACACAATTCCCTTGAACGCCGCTTGAACTGACTCAGTTCATAACGAGTTCAAGGAGATTTTTGCTGTTTAGGCATGCTCTTAGAAGGCCAGAGCTAGCACCATGGAAACCCCACTTGTCGCGACAGGCTCGTTAGCGACCCACAGCTCGAGTTACCCTAAAAGTAACCGACCCAGAACCAAACCGACGGCAAGCCCGAGCCCCATAACCGTATTGTTGCCGCGCTGGAAGCGACGCCGCATCTCAGTGAACGGCATCAGGTGCTTTTGTGAAAGCATGAAGCCGGGCATTTCCACCAGCCCGCGGGAGAGCTTGTGCAGCCCGAGCTGAAAAACGAACCGCATCATCCACAGCTTCAGACGTAGCGGGTCCTGGTTGTATTGATAGGGATGAACCCGTCGGACGAGCTGCACCAGCGCCTCGCTTTCCGGTACGCGCCCCTCAGCGTAGTTTGCGCTGGCTTTCGCCGTTTCGTCGCTGGCGACGTTCAGCGCCTGGTTGAGTTCGAACAGGTCCTCCAGCGCCGAGTTGACGCCCAGCCCGAGGTCAGGCGGAAACGCGTGCGCCGCGTCGCCGATCAGCAGCGCCTGCTGCCTGCCCCCGTCAAACTCGCTGTGAATTCGCCGGGTGTACTGCGGCGCCGGAAATTGACCGGGCTTGAGGGCAGCAAATTCTTCCATTTCTCTATCCGGCACCAGCTCATCGATCGCCAGCTGCGGAAAGCCTTCCTTGAGATACGCCGTAACCGCTTCCGCGCTCTTCAGCTGCCAGAATTTGTGCTCTGGCTTCAGAATAATGTTGATGGTGCGCGGGTCCTCGGCGCTGGCCACCGGCAGGGCAAACAGCGCGAGCTTCTCGTCGGGTGCGCTGTAGTTCGAAATAAAGGCGTAGGCCATGGCGTGATCGTGGACGCCTTTTGGATCGGTCCGCACGGGAAACTGCGGCGGCAGGTTGAGGACTTTGTAGGTCAGGCCCGTGCTGGGTGAGGGGAATTGCAGCATGTCGAAAGCGTTAGCGTCATCCGCCAGCTTGGCCAGCGCCTCGCGGACTCGTGAGCGCAAGCCATCACAGCCCAGGAGCAATTCAGGCTCATAGCGAAGCATGGCATCATCGCCGTCGCGGACCTGAGCCACCAGGCGCCCATCTTCGATCTGCTCAAGCCCCTCGAAGCTGTGGCCGTACAGCAGCCGGATTGCCCCATCCGTATTCGTTTTTTCAATATGCTGGTGGAGCATGGCGAGCAGCCGGTTGCGCGTCATCCAGTAGGGCGTCTGCCGGTCCGGCACGAGGATCGGCGGCTGCACCACCTTGACCTTTCCATCGGCCAGAAAATTGGTCAGCGTGAAGTGATCATTCGGCAGGCCGAATTGCTCCAGCGTTTCAGGCCCGATATCCAGCTCGCTGAGCAGCCGCTGACCCCGACCGTCGAGCTGATAGTTAAACGCCTTGCTGCGCTCGAACTGATCCGGCGTCGGCCGGCGCTCCACCACCACAATGTCGCGCCAGCCTCGCGCCTGAAACATCAGCGCTGCAGCCAGCCCACTGGGGCCGCCACCACAGATCAGTACTTTGCACGACAGGTAGTCGGTCATCACGCTCTCCACAGCCAGCCGGGAGAATAACCACTATCCATCGCGCGACCCAATAGGCATATTGAATAGCACCATTGCCAAGATGAGATCGACAAACATGGACGCAGCGTTTTGGCACGATCGTTGGCAGCGCGGGGCGATCGGTTTTCACGAGCCCGAACCCAACGGTCTGCTGACGACACACTTTCCACAGCTTTTGCGCCTGATGGTCGGAGGAACGCCTAGCCGGGTGTTTCTGCCGCTCTGCGGCAAAACCCGCGACATTCCCTGGCTGTTGAGCCAGGGTTGCCGGGTGGTTGGGGTGGAGCTCAGCGAACTTGCGGTCCGCGAGCTGTTTGAGGCGCTCAGCGTTCAGCCCGAGGTCGCAACCGTCGACCGCCTGAAGTGCTACAGCGCGGAAGGCGTGGACGTTTTTGTTGGTGATCTGTTTGATCTGTCAGCGGCGCAGCTGGGCGACGTTGCTGGCATCTACGATCGGGCGGCGTTGATCGCACTGCCGCAAGAGATGCGAGCGCGCTACGCCGAGCATGTGCAGCGGATCACCCACAACGCGCCGCAGCTGCTTATTGTGCTGGTCTACGACCAACGTGCGATGGACGGACCACCGTTTTCCCTCAGCGACGACGAGGTGAGCGCTCACTACGAGGCCGGCTACACGGTAGAGCTGCTAGAGAGTCGGCGGGTGCCCGGTGGCCTCAAGGGCGAATGCGCGGCTGACGAAAAAGCGTGGCTGCTTGCTAGACGTTAGCTGCTGGCAATCACCAGCAGCGGCCCGGCTGAGACAACCACCCCGCCCGGCTGCTCGAGGGTCAGGGCAAACGCTTTCGGCCGGATTACCTCCAGCTTGGCGTCGATCGCCACCAGGTTTTCACCCTCGGTGATGTTAAAAACGCCGCCGTCGATCGGGTTGCTGTCGCGCAGCGGATCAACGATCCACAGCTGGTACTGCAGCTCGGTCGGATCATTGACCGGCAGACCGGTCAGGCGCATCACGCCCTGCTGCGTTGCGTTGTCCCAGCGAACGTAACCTACAACGCCGTCGAAGGCCGGATCGCCCATACCCTGCCAGCTCAACTCTACCGCGTCGGCATTTCCTGCCAGCGCCGCATCCAGCTCGAGCGGTGACGAAACGCCGTCATCCGCAGGACCGAGGGTAATGCCCAACGCCAGAACCAGACAGGCAATCGCCGCGCCCCAGGCCGGCAGCGGGTTCTGCCACCAGCGCAGCGAGCGCTTGCGTTCGGGCTGGTGCGTGGGCGGCGACACAAAGCCACTGACCATTGCCTCGCCTTCATTAATCACCTTGGCCGCCAGTTCGGGGGGCAGCGGCGGCAGCGGCGTGGCGTCTTCCATTAAGCGGTCGAGCGCTGCCGCGGTGTATTCATCAACTTCATTCATTTTCTGCGTATCGTTGTCCAGTGTGTCCTTGGGTTGGCTCATAGCGCCTCCTCCCTGGCCAGGTTCAAGACCCGCCTGACTTCATCCATGCCCCGCCGCAGCAGGGTTTTTGCCGTGCCAAGCGGCAGTTTGAGCCGCTCGGCGATTGCCGAGTGTGAAAAGCCGCCGTAGACCGCCATCACAATTACCTCTCGCTGGGGGCTATCGAAAGTCTTCAGCACCTCGCTGATGCTGGCGGCTTCAGCCGAATCCTCGGCGCTGGCGAAGCCGCCACCCGCCGAGACCTGCTCGAGGTTCGGCATGTCCTCAAGCGAATCGACCGGGGCCGGGGCTCGTCGCAAGCCGTCGATCATTCGCCGGCGGGCGATCATGGTCACAAAAGTACCCTCTTCCGCCTTTCCGGGATCGAAACGGTGCGCTGATTTCCACAGCGCAAAAAAGATCTCCTGCACTGCGTCTTCGGCATCAGCGGGGGTGGCGCTGAAGCGTCGCGCGATCGACCAGACGCGGGCGCCGTAAACCACCACACATTCGCGGACCGCGCTGGTGTCGCCGGCGCCGATCCGCTGCAGAATGCTGCTAGCCATCTTGCGCCTCCCGAGCGTCCGCCGTCGGGCGAAAAGTCAACACCACAGAACCCAGTTGGGCAGGCCCGTGGTGGTGAGATGGTGAGGGGTTGTGGCCCGCAGAGTCTGCGGGCCACAGTGCTTGAAGCGTCATGCGCAAAATCAGTTGGCGGACAGCTGCATCGGCATGTTGTCATCATACACAGCGTCGATTGCGTCGCGCATGATCCAAGCCCGGCTGCGGGCGTTGTGGGTCCGCTCAGAACGTGCCATTGCGCGGCTGAGGATCCGACGGTTTTCGTCGCTCAGTGAACTATCGAGCGCCAGGACGCTGGCGACCGTCATCTCGTAGACATCAGAGCATGCCTGGGCATTGCCGTGGTTGAACAGCGGTACACCGCGGCTGATCGCCATCTGAAACAGCTCGCGTGACTGCCCGCTGAGCGGCTGGTCGGCCGGCGGCAGCAACACCTTATCGATCACGTGGATCACGCCGTTGCTGGCGGGAATGTCCACCTTCACGATGTTGGCGCCGTCGATTTTGACCTGACTGCCGTTGACCGAAATTGCCGGCTGCTTGCCGTTCAGCGTTTCGATCGTATCGCTGGCTACAACGTCGCTGGCCTTCAGGCGTGCCGGGGCAACGTGGTACGTCAAGATCGCCACCAGCTGTTCCTTGTTCTCCGGCTCCAGCAGGCTCTCCACGGTGCCCTCGGGCAGCGCGGCAAACGCCTCATCGGTGGGTGCAAAGACGGTCAGCGGGCCTTCGCCGGTGAGCGCACCGGCAAGTCCGGCAGCCTTAGCGGCGGCGATCAGCGTATTGAACTGACCGGCGCCCTGCGCCACTTCAACAATGTTTCCGGTGGTTTTGTGGCCCGCAATCGCGGCAGGGCCGCCCAGGCTCAGGCCCAGCAGCAGCGGGGCAAGTGCAAATCTCATCAACGTCATTTTTTTGTGTCTCCTGACAGCTTTTGTAGGGAAAGTTTGGGTGTGCACAGATGGTTATTCGCAGCGGCGTGCCATTTGGATTCAAAAAATCGGAAATATCCGGAAAAAACCTGATCCGACCTGTCGTCTGCCACGCCGGCTTACGTAAGCTCGAATGAGACCGTGTGTATTGGAGAAACGGTATGTCTGTCGGAAGAGTCGGGGCTTTTTGGCTGGGGCTGACCCTGTGCACCGAAGGGCTGGCGCTCGAACTGAGCCCAGACGATTTTCGCATTACGGAAGCCGGCCCGGCGCTGGATGAGGGGTACGTGGCGGTCAATCCCGGGATCACCTACAACGCCACCGCCAACGAATTTCTGCTGGTCTGGTCGGGCGATTCGCCGGCAGATGCCCCCGTCCTTGAGGATGAGATTTACGCCCAGCGAATCGACGGCACCACCGGTAGGAACATCGGCTCACCGGTTCGGGTCAGCCGCATGGGTCCGGACGTGCTCAATTTCTCCGCCGGCAAGAGGGCTCGCGACGACGAGTCAAAAGGGCTCGGGTTTTTTGAGGCACTCAATCCCGAAGTGGCGTGGAACTCCCAGAACAATACGTATCTGGTGGTCTGGTGGGGTGACGACAACACGGGCACCTTGGTAGACGACAAGCGTGAGGTGTTCGGGCGCCGGCTGGCCGCGGACGCCAGCCCGCTGGACGAACAGTTCCGGATCAGCTTTATGGGCATGGAAGGGGATACCGATGCTGAGGGCAAGACGCCGGCGGTCGCCTACAGCGCCAGCCAGAACGAATTTTTTGTCGCCTGGGGCGGGGACAACATCGTCGACGTCACGATGGATCAGGAAACCGAAATCTGGGGTCAGCGGATCGCCGGCGACAGCAACCTGCTGCTGGAGCGGGTTATCCGCATCAGCGACATGGGAGCTGTCGACGGCAACCCCAGCTTTACCGCGGCCGATTGCGCCATTGCGGTCGATGAATTGAACGGAAACTACTTTGTCACATGGGAGGGCGACGATGATTCCGCCACTGGAGTGAATGGCGATGTAGAGGTCTACGGTCAGCTCATCGACATGGCGACCGGTGACGAGGTGGGGCCGAACGATATCCGCATCAGCGCGCTTGGTCCGCCAGGCGACACACGCTTCGACAGCACCAACGCATCCCCGGCCTACAACCCACTCACCAATGAATACCTGGTGGCCTGGAACGGCAGCGATGACAACGGCGGTTCCGTGCGAAACGACATGGAGATCTGGGTCAAACGCATCGGCGCTGACGGCTCACTCCTGGAGGCGTCGCGGAGAATTACCTCGATGGGCCCGGATGGGAGTGACACCTACTGGGCGCTCAATCCCATACTTCGTGTCGACCCGGTCGACGGAACCTATCTACTCGTTTTCCGCGGCGAAGATGACGCGGGCATGCTGGTCAACAACGAGTTTGAGGTTTACGGCCACCGGCTGAATCCCGACGGCACTCGCGACCGGGAGCGTGAGCGCCTTAGTCAGATGGGACCCGACGGCAACTCCCAGTACGGCGCCGGCCGGGGAGACATGGCCTACAACTCCCAAACCCGCCAGTTTTTAACCGTTTGGGACGGCAACGACGACCGAGAGGATCTGGCATTTCGTGAGGTGGAGGTCTTCGGACAGTTTCTGCTGCCGGGCCTGCTGTTTTCCGACAGCTTTGAGCAGCAGTGAGAGGCGCGTGGCGTTGAGCTACATTTCGTTTTCCAGCGGCAGGTGCGAAAGCATCCAGTCTTCCAGCCGCTGCATAAAGGAACCCGCCGGCTGGGAGTCAAGCGTTTTCTCGCTTGAGGTCCAGCGGACCCGGCCGTTGTCCTCCAGGGTCAGGCGCCAGGCGTTGGCCAGGGAAAAATCGCCCTCCAGATCCCGGCGGAGCTGCTGGTTGAGCGACTCGCTGGTGATCAACAGCCCCATTTCGGTGTTGATCCGCAGCGAGCGAGGATCGAGATTGGCGCTGCCGATAAACACCTTGTCTGAGTCGAATAACAGGGCTTTTGCGTGGAGAGCGAGCTCCTTTGAACCGACGGGCTGAAGCATATATTTGGGTCGATCATTCGCATCGACCCGCACCTCGTGAAGCGCAGCGCCAACGCCCAGCAGCTCTTCGAGATGATTGCGGTAAGCGCTGTGGGCGGCGAGGTGGTTATTCGACCGGATCGAGTTGGTCAGCATTCGCACCGCGACGCCGCGTGCCCTCGCCCGCTCAATGGCGCCCTCCAGCTCGGGCGTCGGGATCAGATAGGCGGAAACCATCACAATTTCCTGCTCGGCGTTGTCGAACAGCTCGATTAAGCGATCAGCCACCGCCACCGGCGCGTCAGCAGGACTGGCGGGGTTGTCCCGGGCCGGTTCATCGACAATCAGTTCGGCCATGCCGTCGTGTGCAGATTGCGCGAGCGAGAGCCAGCGATCGAGGCGTTCCGCCGGAGTATCCTCTTCGTAGAGATCGCTCAAGCTTCTTCCTTCCGATCTAGCTTCGTTTAGGGCCTCCATCGACGCCTGACCGTGCGACAGCCGATCGATGGGAAACGACCAGCGATCGTTCCAGTAGTCGTCAAACGCTTCGCTGATCTCCTGCACCACATCACCGCCGGCAATGAGCTCGAGATCCCGAAAGTTTGCCTCGTCGTCCAGGCCAAAATACTCGTCAGCGATATTACGGCCGCCGACGATCGCAACCCGGTTGTCCACCACCATCGCCTTGTTGTGCATCCGGTGATCGAGGCGATGAAACTCAGCCAGATTCAGCAGCTGGCGTGTCGCCAGCCCTCCGCCCCGCCGCTTGAACGGGTTGTACACCCGATACTCAAGGTTCGGGTGTTCGGCCAGCGCCAGCAGCAGACGGTCCTGATGTACCAGGAACGTGTCGTCGACCAGCACCCGAACCCGCACGCCGCGGTCTGCGGCTGCCAGCAGTCGATCCAGCATGAGCGAACCCGCGGTGTCGAAATGCCAGAGAAAGGTTTGGAAGCTGAGACTTTCGGTGGCCGAGTCGACGGCGTGCAGCCGCCAGTCGAGGGCCGCCGGGCCGGTGTTGAGCAGCTCATACCAGCTTCCGTCTCTTGCCGACGCCACCTCGCTCCAAACCGGAGCCTCCGCCGGGGGCGGCGTGAACTCCGGCGCCAGCGAAACCGGCTGGAGGCTCGCACACCCGGCAAGCAGGAGCGAAGCGCAGAGCCGTAAAACCAGTTTCACTGTCGGGCGTCTAGAGGAGTGTGCAGGCTGGCGGGCCACCTTTGGGAAGCGCTGCGGGCTGAGCGGGTGGCGTTTCGAAGCCGTCCCGGAAGCGGTAGTTAATCGTGAGCGGCACCGACGCCGAGCAGTTGTTGGCGGAGTTGCTCTCGCCGTCGACCGTGTCCACGCACGCGCCGAAGAAAAAGCTGCCGTCGCTTTCCGGGGCCTGAATGGAAGAAGTATTGGGCAGGGTCTGCCCCGCCATGATGCCGGCGATCATGCTGCTGCCAATCTCGGTATCGCTGGTATCGATTGTGGCATCGTTTGAGAGGTAGAAGCGCAGCGCGGTTGCTGGTGAGGCACCGGCACCGCTGTTGCTGATTTGGGTGGTCACGCTAAACGACTCACCAAAGAACAGCTCGTTGGAACTCGTGTTGAGACTGCTGATGGTCAGGTCTGAGTCCATGCTAACCCCCTCTGGCATCAGTGTGATGTCGCAGGGCGTGGTTTCCGACTGCACTAAATTGAATTGAACATCACGGGTGATGTAACCCTGACGAACTACGCTAGCCGTTCCGCCGGTAACTTCGGCAGCGAGGCCTGAATAGACGCCGGTGGCCGGATTACTGTAGGCAGTCAGGCCAACATTATTTCCAATGATTGCGGCTAAAGGCACCGGCTGCATTGTGACCGCGTCCGTCACGGTGCCAGTAAGCTCGCCTGCCTCGAATCCCGTTGGCCGGAAGATGTGTAGCCCAAAGCTGGGATCTTCTGGAATACAGTATTCCTCGTTGTCCGCAATCATGTTGCTGTTAACGTCGAGACCTTCGTTTCGACATTGACTAAGCGAGATGGCGTAGTCGCTCGTTGTATCGAAACGGAATTCGATGTCGAACGGCTCAAATATGCAGCCCTGATCAATCAATTCCAGTGTTCCCGGGTCTCCCGCCGGGGGGACAATTTCCGTCAGATTGCTGCCATCGACCTGAAAAATACGAATGAAGAGGCCGGCGCCTTCAAATGGCGCACTCGTGGTCATCGAGATTCCAGCACCAAACGGGGGGCTCCTAAAGCGCAGCGGGTAAATGTTGGCGCTACCCAAAAAGTCAAAAGCTCGGAAGAAAAACCAGTCCACGTCGGTATCGTCACTGAAGTTCTGCACCTGCGGCAGCAGTGTGTACGGCGCAATCGGAAAAGCCGTTTCGAAGGTGTTATTTGGCTCGAACGCATCCGGGGCCGGCGGCGTCACCCCGTCGCAGAAACCGGCTGATGGGCCCGCCTGCGCGGCCCCGACAGTCAAAGCCAGGGTCAGCAGCGCGGCCCCCTGCCGCGGAAATTTAGCGATTCGCTTCAAACCAACGTCATCCCGTCTTGTGCCCAATGCCAACCATACGCAAATTTCCCGGCAAGCGGCAGGCCTATGCGGAGCACGATTTCCCGGATGTTTTAGGCAGATCGTCGCGTTAGTCCGAGCCTGAATCGTGTTACGGGCTCTCAAATCCGTCCAGAAAAAGAGGCGTTTCCAGCATGACCGAGACGGAGCGCGAAATCGGTAGCGAAACCTCCTGATCCGAATCCGTGGCGTACACAGCCACGTTATGGACACCCGATTCGGTAAACAGTGGAGCAATGTTGCCACGGTAGCTCCCGTCAGGCTCCTGTGTAAGAGCCCGAAAACGAGCTGGTCCGCAGCCGGCCAGGTTCACCAGCGCCAACACCTGGCTAATTGGTCCGGTTGAGGTAATCGAGGGGACCACAAGTTCCAGCGGTCCCTCGCCGGCGTAGGAGTCCGCTACAGAAAACGCCGGAATAGTGGGTCCATCCCCGGCCAGCAGGACCCCAGAGCCCAGGGTATAGGTCTGGGCCAGCTGGCCGTCCAGCAACTCGTTACCAACCCCATTGGCGTTATCGTCCAGCTGTGGGGTCTGACATTGATCCGATTCATAGCGAATGGCCTGCCGGGCCAGCTGGAAAGCTTCTCGCGTTGTGGCGCCGGAAAGGGCCTGGGTCCAGAAGAAGCGGGAAAAGCTCACCGTGCCATCCACCAGCAGCGCAGCAAAACCATCGTCGGCTGTACTGGTAATGACAATGCGCTCACGATCAGCGGGAGGCGTAAGCTCGTCGACAAAGCTCCCGGAAAGGTCAGCGTCGATGACCACCACCACAGTCCCAGCGATAGTGCCCTGCAGCTGGTCCAACCAGCCGTCAAGCTCGATGGCGCTGAGAAGTTGGCCATCACCCAGATTGAATTGGTTCGAACTTCCTGGTCCAACCAGGTAAAGCACCAGGTCCAGCCCGGAATCGGCGGCACCGCTGATGACCGCATCTTCCAGAGCCAAAAGGTCAGGGACGCCGTCCACACCCGGCCCTGGGCTCGGGTTCAGGTAGACGATATCGTCGCAGTCATCGCTGGCGCAGTTGACGCCGTCCGGGCCGTACCCCTGCTCAACCAGTGCGAGATACGCCAACTCTGCGTTGTCATCATAGGCTGGTCGCAGCACATCGCTACGGTCACCGCCGGCAACAATGATCGCCTTTCTGCGCACCGGGCTGTCTACGGTGACGGTGCTCACTACCGGGGTTGCCGGCGTACCAAAACTGTCGATCGCGTTGACCGTGATCACGTAGGTACCGGCGGCGGTGAAGATATCGGTGACGGCGGAAAAATCTGCGCTGACTCCCTGCCGGCTAAGGTCGATGGTTGGCAGGTCCTCGATCGGTGAATCGGGTGACGAGGGAGCAAAACCTGGTGGCTGCAGCACAGCCCAAACGCGACCGATACCATCGTTGTCCAGAACAGCGTTGGCAACAATGCTGGCCTCACTGCCAACGTCGATCACGCTGGGTGTTACGCCGACGCTGCCAATAGTGGGACGATCCCCGACCACCACAACGCCATTGCCGATCGTGGCGCCGGAAAGCGCGGAGCTGGGCGCATCCTCACCGTCCACGTTGAGCTGGGGCGTCTGCTGCGAAAAGCTGCTGGTGATCGCCGATGACGCCACGTCAAACGCCGCCTGTAAATCTGCGCCGGCAAAAATCTGGGTGAAGAAGTAGCTGGAGAACGACAGTGCGCCGCCGGATACAAAGTAAGCGTTTTGATCCCCCGCCGAGCTGGCCAGGACGTTTCTGGAGAATGCCGGATTGGCCAGGTCGTCCACAAAGCTGCCGGACTGGCAGGCATCGTAAATCACCGTAACCGGGCTTCCGGTGGCGGTCTGCCAGGCATCGACCCAGTTGGCCAGGTCCGACGCCGTCAGGATCTCGGTCTCATTCATGCGAAATGTGTCGTTGCCACCGTGGTCGACCAAGTAGATCACCAACTCATCGGCGTCTGCGGCAAATCCGGAAACCGGGTCCAGCGCCGCCATCAGGTTGGCCAGCGTGGCCGTAGCATCCACATCGTCGAAGGCACCGTTGCCGTCCAAGTCCGCTTCAGGGTCTTCGGAAAGATATTGAACGGCAGTCTTGTCGAGCCCCTGAAACTGCATTGCACGATAGGCAAAGTTCGCGTTGAGGCGCGTCGCGTCCCACAGACTGTTGCCAGGGTAAGGCCCACCGCCGGCCACTATGATGGCTTTCTGTTGTCTCGGGGGCAGGTTTGGTGAAAACACCTGTATCCGGTTGTTGGCTCGTTCAACGACGTACATCAGACCCTGACTGTCGAAGGCAACCGTGCGGGCGTTATTGAGCTGTCCCGGTTCAAATCCCCTGGCGTTGTACTCCGATAGAAAGTTGCCCTGCCGGTCAAACTGGTTGATCCGCCCTCGATGGTCGTCGAACAGACTGTTGACGATCAGATTGTCGAACGGGTCCACCGTGATACCGGTGATCTGGCGCGACAGCGTACCCGGGCCAAAGCCCGGCGCACCAAACTCATTGACAGGATTTCCCTGAGCGTCGGCCGTAATCACCTTGCTCAACGGCAGCGCAGCGGCCAGGTGAAGCTGCCCCTGGCTGTCCACAGCGACATCGGCAATCAGGTCGGATTGACCAAAACCCTCTCCAAGGAAATCAAACGTCTGCAGATGAGTCCCGTCAGGCGCAAATTTCTGCACGCCGGAAATGGTGTTGGGGCCAGCACCCGGCGCATCGCTGTAAGCCGCGTAGAGATTGCCCGCCTGGTCAACGCTCATACCAAAGATCTCAACCTCGCTGGACACGCCGTCAAGAAAGAAGGTAGAGACAAAGGTGCCATCAGCCAGGAAGTGCTTGATCCGGTACTCAAACGGTTGCGGAAACAGGCGTAGCTCAGCGACATAAACGTTTCCGTCAGGCCCGGCAGCCACCGTAACCGGCGAGCTGTCTTCGCCAGGCGCATCGGTGTCCCAGAGGCGGGTGAAACTCCCGTCGGCCGCAAACTCCTGCAGCCGAGCGTTGCCCCTGTCGGCGACGAAGACCCGCCCCTGGGTAACAGCAATATCCGATGGAATGTTCAGAAACCCGGGTGCAGAATCGGCGCTAGTCCAGCGGGCCGTGGGCACGCCGCTGGCGTCATACACCTGGATGGTGCCGCTGAAAGCGGAAAGCTCCAGCACAAAACGAAACCCCCGATTGTCAATGGCCACGGCCCTCATGGGCCTGGGGAAGTCGGCATACTCCGAAAGAAACTGGCCCTGCGGATCAAACACCTGAATTCGATTGTCGGCGACAACATGAACGTTGCCGTCGGGGGCCACGGTGAGTGAGTAAATGGTCCGAAACTCGCCGGCGCCGCCACCGAAACCAGGCGTACCAAAGGCCAGTAGGAAATTTCCCTCAGCGTCAAACTTCTGGATCCTGGAGGCACCGCCATCAACAACAAAAATGTTTCCCTGCGAGTCAATATCCAGGTTCAGGGGACAATTGACGGCGCACTCCGGAGCAGTCGATATGCCCGGCCCGGGAGCAAACTGCCCGTCTCCCAGCCCCTGCTCGCCAAACTGGGACAGCAGTTGACCGTCGGCTGAATACCGGCTGATGGCCTGGGAGTTCAGATCGTTGACGTAGATGGTGCCGTCGGGAGCGGTCGCCACGTCAGCAAAGTCCTGCCCAAAAAACCCGAACCGCTGGTCGTTGCTGTCCAGGCTTCGAACGCCGTCGCGTCCCGCGGTAGTGAGGGTATTGTCAGGCGCGACGTCCAGGTAACCGCCTATCCCGGGGATCGCCGAAATCTGTTGTCCGTTGACGCTGTATTTGCGGACCTCAAACCGATCCACGCTGCTGAAATAGACGTCACCGGACTGGTTGACAGCAATGCTGAAGGGCTGGAAGTACCAGGGGGCCTGCAGCGGCGGCCACAGGCGTTCGAACCGATAGTTTTCCAGCAGAGTCGGCTCCGGGCCAGCAACCGCCGGGTTGGCAAGGAGTGTGATAATCGCAAGCAAACATTGCCTGAATTTTTGCACGATCTCCCCCCAGTTCAGGCCCGCACCCCTTCAGTTTAGACCGTTTCGGAGAAAACGCCCCAAGCGTGGGTATCACGCCAAGACCCTGATTCGTCGCGCTTTCAAGGGTCCGTCACGACTCCGTTAGGAAATATTCAAGCCTTTTGCGTCATCGGCAGCCATGCTCGAGGCTGATCAGCTATCGGGATACCAACATGATCAAGCAGTTTTCGTTCAAGCGGACTCGGCGCGGAAAGCTCGCGTGCGCTGCCGTGTTTGTCGCCTGTGGCGCCTTGGCCCAAAGCGGTGGTGGCTTTGACATTCGGCGCAGCGTGATCGCCGGCGGCGGGGGGCAGGCCGCGGGGGGTGATTTTTCTCTGACCGGCACGGCGGGGCAGCCAGCAACGCAGGAGTCTGCCGGCGGGGATTTTGTGGTGCGCGCCGGGTTCTGGGCTCAGGAAAACGTCGTGCGCCCGGAGCTGATTTTTGCGAACGGATTTGAATAAGGAGGGATAACGATGAAACGGAATTATCTTTGTCTGATCGCCGGGCTGTGCATGCTGAGTTCAGTGTCCGGGGCACCCCTGGAGACCGCTTTTACCTATCAAGGCCAACTCAATCAACTGAGTCGTCCGGCCAACGGCACCTTTGATTTTGAGGTCGCCGTGTTTGACGTGGCCGAAAACGGTTCAGCCCTGGCGCCCGCCGTTGTGGTCGAGGATGTAATGGTTGTCGACGGCATTTTTTCCATCGAGCTGGACTTTGGGCTCACGGGGATCAGCGATGAACAGCTTTGGCTGGAAGTCGGCGTTCGCGACGGCAGGCAGATCGCGCTTTTTACGCCACTCACGCCGAGGACCAAACTCGCACCCTCTCCCGCCAGCCTCTACGCACTGAGCGCTGGCGTGGCCGAGACGCTGGCCATCGGCAATCTCATTACGGTGGCAACGGTCGGCGGGGATTTCTCATCCGTTGCTGCAGCGCTGAACAGCATTTCCGACGCCAGCCCGGAAAACCCCTATCTGGTGCAAGTCGGTCCTGGTGAGTTTACGGAGACCGACCTGGTAGAGGTGCCGGGCAACGTGCACCTGCGAGGCAGCGGTATCCAGGCGACCACCCTTGTCAGCGAGCGAACTGCCAGTCAGAACAACCCGGATGCCGCGACGCTGCAGCTGCTCGACGCCGCCCAAGCCAGCAATCTGACGGTGAGAAACCGCGGCGCCTCGGCAATCTCTCTCGGTGTATTCATGTCCAACGACGTAACGCTCAGCACCATCCTGGAAGACGTGAACGTCATCCTCGACGACAGCGGCGGCCTTGGCCATACGGCGATTTACCTGCTGGACGCTTCGCCCACGATCCGCAACGTCCGCGCCCAGGCCAGCGGCGCTACAGCCGTGAATGCGGGGCTCGCCAGCATCAACAGCACTGCCGGATTTCCCCGGGCGTTGATCAGAAACTCAGTCTTTCTTGGTGCCGAAGTTTCAGAACTCTCCTGTAGCGACAACTCTGGTACCGGTATCGGTATGTTTTTGTCCGAGTCCTCGCCTGAGGTTTACGACAGCATCATCTGCGGTGATCATCGCGGAGTGCAGCTCTCGATCAACGGCAATCCCCGCTTTCAGCGTTCGCAAATTGCCGTCAGCACTGCTTCAAACGCTTTTCTGCTCGAATCTTCCGGCGGATCGATTGGTATTGCCAACTCCCAGCTGCGCTTTTTTGACAACAGCAGCAAGCTGACCGGGTCCGGCGGGTCGCTCATCTGCCTGGACAACTACGACATCAATTTCAGATCGCTGGTCGACGGATTCGGGACGGGGACCGCCTGCAACCAGTAGCACCAGTGGGGTGTCGCCGGTCTTAGCCCTCCCGGCTGGCGGCGCCTCACTTTTTCTTTCGATGACGGTCCCGGGCCGGCGGCGGATTCAGCCGGCTCAGATTCAGCCGCTGGCCGCACACCCAGGTTTTCTTGAGCGATCGAAAAACCTCACCGGGCATACCGGAGGGCAGGTCGACGGTCGAGTGATCCTGCTCGATATTGATGCGTCCGATGTAACGTGAATCCAGCCCCGCCTCGCTGGCGATAGCACCAACGATGTTGCCCGGCTTAACGCCGTGCTGGTGCCCAACGTCGATCCGGTAGCGGTCCATGCCCTTCTCCGGCTTGTCGCCGTCTCGCCGGCCTTTGCCGCCGGAACGACGCGAATCTTCGCGAGGCCCTCGCGCTTTGTCGTTCCCTTTTTGCCCCCGCGGTTTGTCTCCCTTGTGCCGGCTGCGTTGATCCCGCTCTTTGAAAGCAGGCGGATTCGGTTCGTCCTTCAGCAGCAGCGGCTGATCCCCAAGCGCCAGCTTGGCCACCGCAGCGGCGATATCGAGGGCGGGCACGTTGTGCTCCTGCTGGTACTGCTCGAGCAGCGACCGAAGAAACTCCAGCTCGCCGGCGGCCAGGGTATCCGTAATGCTTTGTTTGTAGTCCGCCATCCGCTTGTTGTTCACCATCTCGGTGGTTGGCAGCTCGAGCCGGGCGATGGGCTGGCGCGTGGCGCGCTCTATCGTTTTGAGCATGCGCCGCTCGCGCGGGGCGACAAACAGGATCGCCTCACCCTGGCGGCCGGCACGGCCCGTCCGGCCGATGCGGTGGATGTAGGCCTCTGCGTCATAGGGGATGTCGTAGTTAACGACGTGCGTGATCCGGTCGACATCGAGCCCCCGGGCCGCCACGTCCGTGGCTACCAGAATGTCCAGCGATCCGCGCTTCAGACGATCGATCACCTGTTCGCGGTTTTTCTGCACCATGTCGCCGTTGATCGCCGCCGCGGCGTGGCCCCGAGCCTCCAGCCGCTCCGCCAGCTCGGTAGTCGCAATCTTGGTGCGCACAAAAATGAGCGTGGCGTCGAACGGCTCAACCTCGAGCACCCGGGTCAGGGCGTCCAGCTTGTGGAGGCCGCTTACCACCCAGTAACGCTGATTGATGGTATCGGCGGTGGCGGTCTTGGCTGCGATTTCGATCGTCGCCGGGTCTTTCAGATGGCGCCGCGCGATCCGTTCAACTTCTTTTGGCATGGTCGCGGAGAACAGGGCCATCTGCCGCTCCCCCGGCGCCTGTTCCAGGATCCACTCCACGTCGTCGATGAACCCCATGCGGAGCATCTCGTCAGCCTCGTCCAGCACCAGCGCCTTGAGGTTTTCCAACTTGAGTGAGCCACGCCGCATGTGGTCCATGACCCGCCCCGGCGTACCGACCACCACCTGCACGCCTCGGCGGAGCTGGCGAAGCTGCTGGCCATATTCCTGGCCACCGTAGATCGGCAGAACGTGAAAACCCGGCATTTTGCTGGCGTAGCGCTGGCAGGCCTCTGCGACCTGAATCGCCAGCTCGCGCGTGGGCGCCAGCACCAGCAGCTGCACCGCTTTGGACTTCAGATCCAGCCGGGCCAGGAGCGGCAGGGTAAAGGCCGCGGTTTTGCCGGTGCCGGTGGGCGCGTGACCCAGCAGGTCGCGTCCTTCCAGCAACACCGGAATCGATTGCGCCTGAATTGGGGTGGGGTTTTCGTAGCCGACGGCGTCTAGCGCCTTCAGGAGACTGTCTGGCAGCTCGAGCTCAGCGAAGGTTAATGGCGCTTTTGGAGAATCGTTCATGAGCAGTTCCGGCGTCAGACCGGGCATAAGGGGCGCGCAGTATACCCGCCTCGCGGCCATATGGCGGTGTCGGGTTCCGCTGAGCCACTGCGTATCCCCTGTATGAACCAAGTCAGGGGACACACCATGAAACACGGAACGTTGCTGATTTTTTTGCTGATTTTCCAGGGGATTGCGGGCGCGGCACCGCTGGAAAGCGCCTTTAGCTACCAGGGTGAGCTGCAGCAGGGAGGGCAACCGGCGAACGGCCAGTTCGACTTCTCGTTTGCTTTGTTCGACGTAGATACCGGCGGCTCGCCGCTCGGCTCAGCGATTGAGCTACAGGACGTTTCGGTGGTCAACGGCATCTTCACCGTGCAGCTCGACTTCGGCATCTCACCGTTTGCCGGCGATCAGCTGTGGATGGAGATCGAAGTGGGCCCTGACGTTTCGGCTCAGCCACTGGAACCGCTCCTGCCTCGCCAACCCGTCAGCGCCGTTCCGTATGCACTGCACGCCGAATTCGTCGCCATGGGTTCGGTGGGCTCGGGCGAAATCGCCAGCGGCGCGGTGGGGAGTGCGCAGATCGACGAATCTCAGGTGCAGCAGCGGATTCAGGGCACTTGTAACGCGGGTACGGCGGTGACCGCCATCAGCGAAAGCGGCCAGGTGACCTGTCAGCCGACCGGCGACAGCGACTGGTCAGTCAGCCAAAACTTCGTCACCACCGACGGTGGCGCCGGCGTGGGCGGCGCTACGGGCCCAGTGGGCTCGGGGACGTTTGTGGTGCAAGACTACGACGCAGACGATCTTGATGCGTTCGGCGGTATGTACGTTGATGTCGACAAGCTGGCGGAGGAAAAACCTTTTTACGGCTACGCCGTGGCGGGACAGCCGCGGGCGTTTACGGAATTCGATGAGCAGACCGATCAATTTCGGGTCTGGAACGGCGCCTATACGCTGATCCTGGATCGGGAGGCTCGGCTGGGTGTGGGTGGCGCCGTTCCGGAACAGGCGCTGCACGTGAGGGGAAATACGCGCATCGAAAGCCTCAGCCACTTTGGGACAGTCAATCGGGCGGTGCTCGCCAACGTCGACGGGGACCTGGTTCTGGGGCCTGAAGTGGAGAGTAGCCGAGTCAAAGCTATTTCACACACGGCTTTCGATCTCGCAGACCCCACCGCCAGTGCAGAGCGCGTTCAGGACTTCCAAGGCGTTTACCTGGAAAAGGCCAGCGGTTTTTTCGCCGATCTCTTTGCACCTCTGGACTTGCCCAACGGCTCGGTTATCACGGCACTGGAGTTCTTTTACGTCGATGACTCGGCCGGCCAACTGACCTTGCAGCTACGTCGAAATGAACATGCAACCAATAGCTCGACTCCGATTCTGAGCGGACAAACATCCAGTGCATCCGCAAACGTGAGGACGCTGGCGTTTCTAGATCAGAACATTGTTGTAAATAATCAGGTGGGAACGCTGTATCTTGCTGGCTCGGTGTTCACCGCCAGCGACTTTAACCTACAGATCCGATCAGCCAGGGTCACCTACGTTGAGCCATAATTCGTCGGGGCGCTAGCGCGTCATCCAATGGGATGGGCCCAGGTCCGCGACCAGCTCATCGCGCAGCTGGTCCGCCAGGTTACTGTTGAAGGCGCAACGAGCGCTGGCCATCTCCCAAAGCCGGTAGCTTAAGCTAGGCGGCTCTGGGCGCAGAACCTCAGTATCCTCGTTCAGGGTGCACGACTCCCGAAGCTGCGCGATGCGGGCCTCCATCGAATCGGGTGCCGCTGCACTGACTTCTGCAGCTGTGGCGCCAACGGCCAACAGCCAGCGCGCCCTGGCCTGGCCAAGCGCTCGTGCGGCGCTGGTACTCGAAGGTGGTGGGGACCGATCGTATTTGGCCAGCAGGCCCGTCGCCATATTCAGTCTGCCGACATCCACGGCGAGGAGAATCTGCTCCGCCGCCAGTAGATGTTCCATCCGCTTTCCTTGGGGAATAACCAGTGTCGCGGCTTCAGCCAGCCGTTCACCGGCAGGGGCAAAATCTCCCTGCATCCGATGGATGGTCGCCTGCCGTATGATGGCGAACGACGCTAAGAAGGGCTCGCCGTCGGTGCTGGCCCGAACTGCGGCCTCGGCCTCTCGATACCGCTTCAGCGCCTCGCGGACTCGGCCAAGGTCAAGCGCGCGGGTGCCAAGAACCACCTTTTCCCTGACTTGAGCCGTAGGACGACCTGGAAAGGCAGCCATGACCGCCTCATGCATCTGGCTAGCCAGCTCATAGCGGCGTTGGTCACTTACAGCTACCCGGCTGGCCATAATGGCGATGAGGCCATAAGCGTTCAGCTCACTTTCACTCGAGATGTCTTTGATCGAATTCAGGTACGGATCGGTTAGCTGACTGACCCGCTCGTTTTCCCCCTGCTCGGCAAGCGCCCAAGCGAGTCGCCCTAAAGCTCCGAGCTCCAAATCGAATGGAATGCTGTCTCGAGACTGTTTGGCCAGATCGAGAGCGTCGCCAGCGAGCCGCGCCCCATCCTCGAGGTGGCCGTTGTCGATCGCGCCTTCAGATAGTGCCAGCAGCGCGTTGACGTGCTCAGCACCGCCCCGTAGCTCACTTTCTTCAATGAGAGGCAGGGCCCTGGCCATCGCGTCCACAGCGGGCATCGCTTCGCCCCTATAGTCCAGCGCCGAACTCAACAGCCTCAGGATCCGAACCTGGGCTACCGGATCTCTAATTTCATCAACCTCGTCGACCGCCTTGTGCAGGAACTGACCGACCGTCGGCGACGTGCTGTAGTCGGAATTGAGGCTTGTTAAAGACCGCTCTAGAAAGCTCAGCATACGGTTTGCACGCGCTGCCTCGAGTTCCGCCA
The DNA here is from genome assembly GCA_039033415.1 of Pseudomonadota bacterium. Classification (NCBI taxonomy): domain Bacteria; kingdom Pseudomonadati; phylum Pseudomonadota; species Pseudomonadota bacterium. The sequence goes on from JBCCCR010000002.1 coordinate 221,931, forward strand.
GGTCACGCTGCTCGCGGATCTCGCTTTTCTGACCGACGTAGACACCGGCGCTGCCCAGCATCCCCAGCAACAGGACCCCCAGCACGGCGCTTGCGGCCCGGTGCCGCGCAACAAGTCTCGTGAGGCGGTATCGCCAGCCGCCGGCCCGAGCCTTGACTGGCTGTCCCCTGCGGAAGGCATGCAGGTCTGCTTCGAGGGAGTCGATGCTGGCGTAGCGTTCGGCAGGATCCTTTCGCAGACACCTCTGGATGATGGCAGCGAGGTCGGTCGGAATACTCGCCGGGAGCTTGGGCTCTGCCCACAACACCTGCTCAAACTGTGCCGAGACATTGTCCGCACTGACCGGCGGGCGGCCGACGGTCGCAGCGAAGAGCAACGCGCCAGCCGCATAGATATCGGTTGCCGTGCCGGTAGGCCGCTGGTCGATTTGCTCTGGCGCCGCGAACGCAGGCGTGTACGCCGAGTGGGTCTGTTCGGTGTGATCTGAGGTGTCGTCCAGCAAACGCGCAACACCAAAATCCAACAGCCGAACTCCGTCACCTTGCTCAAGCATAACGTTGCCGGGTTTGAGGTCCAGATGGGCGATCAGCCGCTGATGTGCATGGGACAGAATTCCACAAAGGTTAATCACCAGGTCGGCAGCGGCGCGCGGCGGCAGCACGCCGTGCTTCAATCGGTCAGACAGGGTTTCACCGTCGACCAGCTCGACCACCAGCCAGGGGGAGCCATCGTCGAGGACACCACCGTCAAGCAGCGTAGGAATGCCGGGATGATCCAGGCTGGCGAGCAGCCGGCGCTCGCGCTTGAAGCGACGCAGCGCGTCGTCGTTGGCCAACCGGCCGACCAGCACCTTAAGCGCGCCACGCTGCTGAAAGCCCTCGCCGCTGCGGGTGGCATGAAAGACCATCCCCTGACCACCGCTGCCCAGCCGGTCGCCGATGCGCCAGGCGCCGATTTGATCCAGGCTAGCGAGGGCGCCGATCAAAGACACTTACCTAGCGTCTAGCTTGTTAAGCGGGCCCACCTATTGAACCATCCAGTGCGCCGCGCCCAGCACTCTGACCAGGTCGTCACGCCTTTGGCCTGCCTCGACAGTCTCACCGGCACAGCGCGCGCTGGCCATTTTCCACAGCCGGTAGCTGAGACTTGGCAGGTCAGAGGCCTGCGGCTCGGGCTCTTCGACAAGACTGCAGGACTCTCTCAACCCCGCAATACGGGCGGTCAGTGAACCGGGCGCTGCCGCCATCACGGCTTCAGCCGACTCGCCCTTAGCCAACATTAGGCGCGCCTTTGCCTCCCCCAGCGCCTGCGCAGCGCTGGTGCCAGGGTTAGGCCACGACAATTCCTGGTCAGCCAGTAGCTTTGAGGCTTCGTCGAGTTGGTTGGCGTCCACGGCCAGCAGAATCTGCTCTGCCGCCAGCAGCTGCACCATGCGCTGGCCCTGACTGCTCGTCAGTGGCTCCGCCACGGCCAGCCGTTCAGCGGAACGCGTAAAGTCACCCTGGGTTCGGTGAATGGCCGCCTGCTGCATGATGGCGTAGGACGCCACAAATGGTTCGCCGTCGGTGGCGGCCCGAGCAGCGGCCTCCGCATCCTCAAACAGCTTCAGCGCCTCGACAACGCTGCCAAGCGCCAGCGCCCTTCGACCGAGGACCACCTTCTCCCTCACGTGGGTCGCGGGGCGATCGGGGAATGCTTCGAGCACCGCGTCATGCATCTGGCTGGCAAGCTCGTAGCGACGCTCATCGCTTTCCGCTACCCGCCCCGCCATGATCGAGAGCATGCCGTACGCGTTGAGCTCCTCATCGTTGGCGATGTCCTGCATGGCGTCCAGATAAGGGGTGGTGAGCTCTCTCACCCGATCGTTCTCACCGTTTTCGGCCAGGCCCCAGGAAAGCTGCCCGACCGCGGCGAGCTCGTACTCGAGCGTCACGGGACTGTTTTCCATTCGGGCCAGGTCCAAAGCTTCCTCAGACAGTCGGATGGCTTCCGCGGTCCGCCCATTGGCAATCGCCTCGTCCGAGAGCGCTAGGAGTGCATTGACGTGGAGATCCCCGCCCCTCAGTTCGGTACTTTCCAACAGAGGCAAAGCCAGGGCCATAGCCTCGGTAGCCGCGGCCTTTTCGCCCTGACCATGCAGGGCCAGGCCCAGCAGGTTCAGGAGGCGAGCCCGGGCTACGGGATCACTGATTTCCTCCGACTGATCCACCGCTTGACGCAGGAACTGTCCCACCGTCGGTGACGCATTCAGGTTCGAATCCAGCCCGGCCAGCGCTTTTTCCACAAAATCGAGCATGCTGTTTGCGCGCTCTGCCTCAAGCTGCGCCAGGTCACGCTGCTCGCGGATTTCACTTTGCTGACTGACATAAACGCCCGCGCTGGTCAGCACCCCCAGCAGCAGGAGGGCCAGCGCCGCGCTCGCCGCTCGGTGCCGGGCCACGAGCTTGCCGAACCGATACCGCCACCCGCCGGCTCGTGCCGTAACGGCCTGGCCATCACGAAAGGCCTGCAGGTCTGCCTGCAGGGCGTCGATGCTGGCGTAGCGCTGTGCTGGCTCCTTGCGTAGGCAGCGCAGGATGATGGCACCCAGGTCGGTTGGCACACTGGATGGCAGCTCAGGCTCTTCGCGCAGAATCTGTTCCAGCTGGGCTGAAACGTTGTCCGCGGAAAACGGTGGGCGACCAGTCAGCGCAGCAAGCAGCACCGCTCCGGCGCCATAGATGTCCGTGGCCGTGGTGGCTGGCTGCTGATTGATTTGCTCTGGCGCGGCAAAGGCGGGGGTATAAGCGGGGCCGGTTTGCGCGAGCGCGTGAGATGCGTCGTCGACCAGCCGGGCAATTCCAAAATCCAGCAGCCGAACCCGGCCACCTGAATCCAGCATGACGTTGCCGGGCTTGAGATCCAAATGCGCAATCAGCTTCTGATGCGCGTGTGAGAGGGTGTCGCAGAGGCTGATCCCGAGATCGACAGCCTCATCCTGCGGCAGCGGGGCCTGCCGTAGCCGGGTGGAAAGCGTTTCGCCCTGCACCAGCTCTACCACCAGCCACGGGGAACCGTCTTCGAGAACCCCTCCGTCCAGCAGCGTCGGAATGCCCGGGTGATCCAGGCTCGCCAGCAGCCGGCGCTCTCGCTCAAAGCGGCGTAGGGCACTCGGATTGGCCAATCGGCTGTTGAGCAGCTTCAGGGCGCCGCTTTGCTCAAAGCCTTCCCCGCTGCGGGTGACGGCATAGACGGTTCCCTGGCCACCGCTGCCGAGCGGCTTTCCGACACGCCAGGCGCCGATCTGCTGGTACTCATCGAGGGCCTCAGCTTCCTCCAGGTCTGCGAGTACGCCGCCAGGCGTTAAGGACTCCAGCGCGCCACCTTGCCGCGCCAGCGCTCCCAGCAGCGCCTCAACCTGCCCAACCACTTCGCTGTCGTACTGCGCCGTGATCGAACGCAGCCAGTCTGCGCGTTCTGCCTCGGGAAGATCGAGCGCCTGGTCCAGCAGCGCCTCGATATCAGCCCAGGAACTCAGGCTGCGCCCCTTCCATGCCCATCGCGAGCAGCGCTTTGGCCTTCTGCCAGTCGCGCTGGGCCGTGCGTTCGGTCACGCCGAAGATGTCGGCACATTCCGCTAGCGTGTAGCCGCCAAACACTCGACACTCCACCAGCTCCACGAGGCGCTCGGAGTGGCCGGCGAGCCGCTTCAACGTGTCGTCCACGGCGAGCAGCGACTCCACCTGATCGGAGACCAGCCCGTCAGCCGTGGCTGGCTCCGGCGGCGTCCGCTTGCCGGCTTTGCGCGCCCTGATCCGGTCGATCAGGATGTTGCGCATGGTGCGGGCACACAGGGCGTAGAAGCGGTTTTCATCGGACGTGTCGAGCGAGCGGCTGGCCACCAGCTTGAGAAAAAGTTCATTGACCAGCGCGGTGGTGTTGAGCGTCGGCGAAGGTCCCACAGACCGACGCGCTGAGGCCGCCAACTGGTGCAGCCGGGCATAGGCCACCGGCAGCAGATCGTCCAGCGACAAATCGGCCGGCAGTCCTGAAGCCAGATTGCTTGCGTTGTCCGCGGCCGGGTCGACGTCCTCGTCTGCCCCATCGGCCTCTCCAGGGCGACCAGCGCCCGGCGGTGTGCGATCCATGCATGAATATTACCACCGGTGGCCGGTCCCAAACGTGAATCCATCGATGACAAAGGTTGCCGATTCGATCGAGTTATCCAAACCAGGGCTACCGGTGCGCCTATTCGAAACTGTCGGCGAACAAAACGTCGTCATAGCCGTAGAAAAAGGCGGCGCCCGTGCGCACGTCGTTGGCGTCTTCCGCGGTGATGTCGCCGGCCACGGTCAGGATCTGTCGCCCACCCTGGCGCACCGCCAGAGCTGCGCTGAACCCGTACTCACGTACGTTGCTGGGCGCTGGAAAGGTGGGTACCGGGTTCCGATCCACTTCTCGCCAAAGGCCGCTGCTGCGGGAAAACAGGTAACCGGCGTCCTGGGCACCGGCCCACAGGAGGTTGCCGACCAGCCCAATCGATTGGCCAAACGAGCTGATGAATTCCGGCTGGCTGGGAAGCAGATTGATCGCCTGACCCCAGTTGTCCACCCCGCCGAGGTTACGTTCGAAAATCAGAATCGATCCGTCGTTACTCACCGAGGGCGTCTCATCACCGCCGCCCTGCAGGTCACCGACAGCGACAACGCTCTCGGTCGCCGCCACCGCAATGCCGAAGCGGGCCACGCTGACGTTTTCAGAGCGCTCAAGGGTCCGGCGGAGCATCCAGCCGGTTGGGCCATTTTGATAGATGTAGGCCCGGCCTACCTCACCCAGATCCGCAACCCGATAACCCGGTAGACCAACCACTAGCACGTCACCGCTGATCGACACTCGAGCCCCAAAACCGGCCAGCCGCTGGACGTCCGGCGCCGGGATTTCCAGCACCTGGCTCAGGCCCCAGTCGGCTCCGTTTAGCTGATAAAGCAGCACCTGGCCCACGTCGTTGCCGTCATTGCTGCCGAGATCAATCCAATCGGTCCGCCCCGCGCCGATCGCCATCCAGTTGCCGGAGATGGACACATCGTTATCCAGATCTCTGTCCCGGCGGTCGGCGCTGTCTTCCAGCACTACCTGCTGACTGAAGCCCCAGTTGTTTAGTCCGCCGGCGTTTCGCTGATACAGCAATGTGCCGACATTGTTGCTCGCCACCGCCAGCCAGTCGCCGTCCAGCGCCAGCCGAGCGCCGAGGCGACGAAGATTACGGGGCTCCGCCGCGCGATCGAGCGTCTTTACAAAGCGCCAGTTGGGTGCCGGACCTTCCTCATACCGCAGCAGGTAGACCTGCCCTTCCTGGCTGAAATGGAGAGACGCACCCACCATGGCGAAGTCGCCGTCCATGACCACAGCGTTGGCGAAACCCTGGGCGGTGCCGGGCAGCAGGTCGATATCGCTGCGAAAGATCTCGTCGGTAGCGGCTAGATCCTGCGCCCGAAGGCTGCTGGGGTGTAACGTCAGCAGCATCGAGCCCAGGATCAGCGTCGAAAAAACACATTTCATGATGGACCTCAAACACGGGTTGCATGCTTAAGGTACGAATCGCGGTGGGAAAACCCGACAGCCGGAACGGAGCACCGGCTGCCGAGGTGACAATCTTTTGGGTTATTCGCTCGAGTCTGTGCTGAGCCAGCGGCTTTGCTCATCCATCAGCGTTTTCATATCCGCCCGAGTCTTGGGCAGCTTCTCGGCCGGAATATCGAGATGGTTGAGCGGCAGCTCCTGCTGGTATTGCTCAAACACCGGCGCCACCACCTCCAGCGGATAGCGCGGGATATAGCGACCCTCGCGAAACTCCGCGATCGGAATCTCGGCCTGAATGATGGTTTCGTTGTTGGTCGGGTCCTCGGCAAGCACCTTGCCGTCCGGGGCGACGATCAGCGATCCGCCGCCATACTTGGCGTAGGGGCCGTCCGGCGGGAACGTAATGTTGGACATCGCCGAGTAGAAGCGGTTGAAAAACGCGGTAGCCCGCACGTCCTCTTTGGAGAAAAGGGTTGAGGTCCGGAACATGATCTCAACGCCGCGCATGGCGTAAGCCGCGAAGACAAACGGATCGAGCTGCACCGTGCTCACCGCAATGTTGCCGTATTCGGTACGCAGCACCGGGAACATGGCTTCGGTCCCGTACATTTCCTGGTAACGATCGCGTACGTTTTCGATAGTGGTTGTCGGGATCTCGCCGTCGCTGCCCAGGCGCTTGACGTTGCGGGTCTTCCAGTATCGCTCGGCAACCTTCCCGTCTCGGCCGATGACCGCGTTGATACTGAGGATATGGCCGGGCCAGTCGTTATCGTTCGCGTAGCTGCCAAAGATGATGTACGTGTCGCAGTCTTTTGCCACCTCGCCGAGCGCGTCGGTCTCGGGACCTGGGATCTTGATTGTGAACTTCAGCTTCTCTTCCCGGGTCCCGGTCGAATAGCCCGTCAGGGGAAACTCGTTGAACAGCAGAAAGTCCGGCTTCATCCCGGTGCTGCAGGCCTTTTCCGACAGCTCCACCATGCGAGCGAGGTTGGTCTCCAGCCCCTTGGCCACCGTCTCAGCTTCCTGGAGGTTCTGCACGCCGTGCTGAATGACTTTCACCACCACCGAGTCTTTTTCCAGGGGAACGGTCGGATAGCTGCCGTCTTTGTTTACCAGCGTCGGGACGGCTGAGTCCTGCGCCATAGCAGCCGTCACGAAAAGGCTCAGCAACAGGCCAACGACGAGGGTAATGGCGCGAGGTGCGCTCAGAGGCAAGGGTGAAGGCTTCATAAGCGTGGTTTCCATAGGTTTGATGGTAACTTTCTCGTACTGGCGACTACTACAGCGGTCGATACTGATTGTTGGGACCCGGCGTGGCGTACATGATCTCGCTGGGCTCCAGGATATCGACGCGGTGCCAGGTGCCTTTCGGCACAATCAGGCCGTTGCCCGGCGTCATTTCGATCGGCGGTTGATCCGTATCGAGCAGCACAACCCGCACGCGGCCGGAAATCAGGTAGAGCGTTTCGTCGCCGTCGGGATGCATCTCACCCGCGTGCGGCGAGTTTTCCGACATGCGGGCAATGCCGATGGTCAGGCCTTCAACCGGGATCCCCGGATCATGCTGGGCCGGATGGACTTGGGCCTCCAGGCCGTGCGTGAGGCCCACCACCGCAGTCGCGGGATCGAACATTGTGGCTTTGCTGATCATGAGTTGCGCCGTGGTTCCACCGGATCCTTAGTGTAAGCCCACCTGGCCAGGGGGCAGAAGCATCCTGTCTAAGAAAAATACTTACGGCACACTTCTGCCGGGTCGACTATGCTTGTGCACCCAAAGTTGGGCAGGTCTGGAGGAAATCATGAAAATTGTGTTCTACATCATCATCATTCTGGTGGCTCTCATCCTCGGCTCATCGGTCTACATGGCCTTCAGCTCGCGCAGCAACCCACCGGCCCTCGGCATCACCAACAATCAGTTTGCCGCCTGCCCGGACAGCCCTAACTGTGTGTCCAGCGACGCGGAAGGGCCCGACCACGGCTTTCCCACCCTGGCTTTGACCGCAGACGCCGAGTGGAGCGCGATTGTCGCTCAGGTGAAGCAAACGGACGGCGTCACCGTGACCGAAGAATCCGCTGACTACCTTCGCGCGGAGGCACGCACCCCGCTGTTTGGCTATGTCGACGACCTGGAGCTGCATCACCGCAGCGGCCAGCTGGCGCTGCGCTCCTCTTCCCGTGTCGGACACTCTGACATGGGCGCCAATCGGAAGCGCCTGACCGACCTGCAGGATCGACTCAAGGCAGAGGGCCTGATCCAGTAAGCCGTCCGAGTTTCGACAATCATGACCCAGAAGGATCTGGCCCGGTGTGAAACCGCCATGGAGCGGGCGCTCACCTTTGAGGAGTGGCGGCAGGCTGCCGGCGAGTTCGACGAGCTTGCCGGTCACAACGAGTGGAAGCGCGAGAAGGAGTGCGTGCTCTACGACTACCGACTGATCGCCGCTCGGACGTCGCTGCTCCGGCGCTTGCGTCGCGAAAATGAGATTGACCGTCTCACCTTCTACCTGCGGGAGGAGCTGCACGGAAACCTCGGCAACATCGCCAACCCGGCGCTTTACCAGGTGGCGCGGGTTGGCACCAAGAAGGCGATTACCGACTACCTGGACGAGGTCGTGTCAGCGCTCGACCATCTGTGCGACGGGCGCTTCGAAGGTTTGAGCGAAGACAGCAAGCGGGTCTTCTTCAAGCGGGCGGCGCAAAGCTTCGGGCGCTCGGCGCTGCTGCTCAGCGGCGGCGCTACGCTCGGGCTGTTTCACCTGGGCGTCATTCAGGAGCTATGGCTGCAGGGGTTGCTGCCCCGCGTTCTGTCTGGCTCCAGCGTCGGCAGTATCATCGCCGGCGTGGTCGGCTGTCATACGGATGAGGAGCTTGGCGACCTGTTCGACCCGGCCTACCTCGATCTCGAGTGGTCGCGCATCATGAAGCTCCAGCACATCATGAAGGGCCAGGGCGTGCTCGACCCGGCGGTCCTGCAGCGCTCCATCGACCGCAACATTCCCAAGATGACGTTTGAGGACGCTTACGCCCGGACCGGCCGCAAGCTGAATATCTCGGTCTCACCCTCAGACCCGCATCAGTTTCCGCGCCTGCTCAACTACCTGACCGCACCGCATGTTTTTGTCCGGCGCGCTGCGCTGGCCTCCAGCGCCATTCCCGGGCTGTTTCCGCCGGTGGTTTTGACGGCCCGAAACTTCAGCGGTCGAACCGTTCGCTATATGCCCCAAAGCACGTGGATCGATGGTTCGGTGCACAGCGACGTCCCCAAGACCCACATCAACCGAATGCACAACGTGAATCACTACATCGTCAGCCAGGCGAACCCGCACGTGGTGCCTTTTATGGGTGATGAGGACAAAGAGCGGGGAGTGGTTCCTTTCCTGAAGCAGCTCCTGATCTCCGGACCGATCCATCAGATCACCCACATCCTGGAAGCGGCCCAGCAGAATCTTGAGGTGCCGGGGCTACAGTCCCTGATCAACCACGCGCACGCAATCTCCTCACAGACCTACAGCGGGGACGTGACCATTCATCCAAAAGCGCAGTGGCGAGACTACGTGCGGACCTTTTCCAACCCGAACCCTCGCCTGTTTCAGCGGCTGGTGCTGTCTGGACGTCGCGCCGTGTGGCCGGAGATCGAGCGCATCCGAAACACCACGCGCGTCAGCCTCGCCTTCGACCGCTGCCGCAAGAAGCTCGGCAAAGGCATCGACCTCTAAACGCCAGGGTCAGGCCGTGCGGCCGCCGTCGATTGGGAGGGTGACGCCGTTGACGTAGCCTGACGCGTCCGACAGCAGCCAAGTGACCAGTTCAGCAACATGCTGCATGTCGCCGAATTTTCCGATCGGCACGTCCGCCAATAGCTTGTCGAACATTGCCGGCGACTGCTCCCGAAAGACCTCCATCTTCTCAGTCTGGATAATTCCTGGAGCAATCACGTTAACCCGGATATTGTCCGGCCCAAGCTCCAGCGCCGCCGATCGAGAAAGCCCGATCAGCCCCCACTTGGCGGCACTGTAGTCGGCCATGGTGGCAATACCCTGGACACCCGCTGTCGAGCTGTTGTTCACGATCGACCCGCCGCCGCTGGCTCTCATCAGCGGGATGGCCGCACGCAGCAGGTAGAACACGGAGCTCAGGTTCACCGCCAGGGTATTCTCCCAGCGCTCCAACGGCGTTTCGTCGATGGTTGACGCACCCAGCGTGTCGCCGAGGTTGTTGAACAGACCATCGAGGCGGCCGTAGCTTGCCTCAACGTCGGCCAGCAGCTTGACAACGGAGGCCGGATCGACGCCGTCGAAAGGCAGCGCAGTCGCCTGGCCGCCGGCCGCCTGGATCTCTTTTGCTACCGCCTCACAGAGATCCACGCGCCGGGCCGCGCAGATGACGGTGGCACCACAGGCACCGGCGTGGATAGCGGTTCGTCGCCCCATGCCGGTACTGGCGCCGGCGATGAGGCAGACCTTACCGGCCAGATCGGTCATAGAACCGCGCAGACCGTCTTGGTTTCCAGGTAGTTTTCCACGGCCTGCTGACCGCTTTCCCGTCCCCAGCCAGACTGCTTAAGCCCACCGATCGGCAGGGTTGCGTCGTACATGGAGTGGCTGTTGATCCACACCGTGCCGGCCTGCAGATCCTCCGCCATGTGGTGGGCGGTGCTGAGCGATTCAGTCCAGATGCTCGCGGCGAGTCCGTAGTCGGAGTCGTTCGCCAGAGCCAGCACTTCATCCGTTTCGTCAAAAGGCGTCACCACGCAGACCGGGCCAAAGATCTCCTCGCGCACGATCGACATCTCCGGACCGACATTGGCCACGACCGTTGGCTGGACGAAGCTGCCCGGGTCGTCGAGCGCACTACCGCCGGTGACCACCTCAGCCCCATCCTCGCGGCCCTCTTTGATGTAGCCCAGAACGCGGGCCTGCTGTTTTTTGCTGACCAGCGGACCACATTGCGTCGTCTGGTCAAGACCATGTCCCAGCTTCAGCCCGTCAGCGTAGGCGCTCACACCTTCCACCAGCTGATCGTAGATCGATCGATGGGCGTACATGCGCGAGCCGGCCACACAAACCTGCCCGGCATTAAAAAAGATCGAGTTGGCCGCGCCGCCGATCGCCGCTTCCATGTCGGCGTCGCCCATGACAATCACCGGCGATTTGCCGCCCAGCTCGAGGGTGACGCGCTTCAGGTTGTGGCGGGCATATTTCAAAATCTGCTTACCGACCCCGGTGGAACCCGTGAAGGCCACCTTGTCGATGCCGGGATGTTTGGCCAGCGCTTTGCCCGTCTTTTCACCCCGGCCGGTCAGGATGTTGATCACACCCGGCGGGAAGCCCGCCTCGATGGCCAGCTCGCCGAGCCGCAGCGCGGTCAGTGAAGTGTCCTCCGCAGGCTTTAGAATCACCGTACAGCCGGCGGCCAGCGCAGGTGCCAGCTTCATGGCCGCCATAATGATCGGCGAATTCCAGGGCACGATGGCGGCGACTACACCCACCGGCTCCTTCCGGGTATAGGCATGGATACGCTTACCCGGCGGCTGGTACGCAATCGACGTTGGGATCTGCGTTCCCTCAAGCCGATTGCACTGGCCGGCGAAAAAGCGGAACTGCTCCACGGAACCCGGAATCTCGGCCCAGCGGCCAACCCCCAACGGCTTACCCTGATCGAGCGTCTCGAGCTCCGAGAGCTCGTCGATGTTCTCCTCCATCAGGTCGGCCATCCGCCACAGCAGGCGCGAGCGCGCTGAGCCCGTCAGTCCACGCCAGGCGTCGGAGGTAAGCGCTGCCCGGGCCGCGCTGACGGCCTGCTCCACTTCCGCTTTACCCGCTTCGGGGATGTCGCCAAGCACTTCTCCAGTTGCCGGATCGAGCGTGTCGATGCGGTCCAGGTTTGGCGGATCGATCCACTCGTTGTTGATCAGCAGCTGGTGTCGACGCTTGCTGAGAAAAGCTGTGGTACCCGGCTTGAGATCAAAACTGGCTGCAGCCGTCAGGTCATTCATGGGTCAACTCCCATTGTTTTGCACGTTGAAGATGATCGGCAGCGCCGATCACGGTTGAGACGTCGGAGGTCGGCTCGGCGATGGCGGCCTGGACACTGCCCTCGGGGCAACGATCGGCCAGCTCCGCAAGCGACCGGGTGATCGAGCCCACCGCCGCCGCGGTTACCCGTGTCGGCGCGAGAATCAGGCGATAGCCCTCGCCTGCCACCATCGAAACCGACTCGGCGTCGGGTTGTTTCAGGATTGCGGTGTTGAAGACCCTCGGCGTTTCAGCCGGAAGCGCGTCTCTGAGCGCCGCGCGCTCGGCGGCATCCCGCAAGCCCTCGACAAACACCAGGTCGGCGCCCGCCTCGGCATACGCTGCCGCGCGTTCGAAGGCGCTATCCACACCTTCGGTATAGCGGGCATCCGTGCGAGCGCTGATCAGCAGCTCAGAATCGCCGCGGGCGTCCTGCGCAGCGCGCAGCTTGGTCAGCATGTCGGCGAGCGGGATAACCGGCCGCTCCAGCGCACGGTCACTAGGCTTTACGGTCTGCTGGTCTTCCATCTGGACGCAGGCAGCGCCGGCAAGGTTCATGGCTCGCACCGTCTGGTAAACGTTAAAGGCGTTGCCGAAGCCGGTGTCGATGTCCGCGCACACCGGAATGCCGACTCGCTCAACAATTCGGCGCGTCACGTCGGTCAGGAGGGTCGCATCGGTCAGCCCGATGTCGGGCCGCCCCAGGTGAACTTGGGCAACCGCCGAGCCCGACACAAAAATCGCCTCGAAGCCGGCCCGGTCCGCCGCCAGCGCGGCCAGAGTGTCAGCGACACCCGGCGCGATCACCGGCGAGCGCCGGTCGAGAAGGGTTTTTAAGCTGCGAGCGCCCATCGTCAGGTCCAATCCACCACAACACCGAGATCCTGTTCGCTCGCGCGCTGATAAGCCATGTGGGCCGCGGCCAGATCCTGCGCGGATACTCCGAGCGACTTATAGACGGTAATCTGCTCCTGGTCCTGCCGGCCGGCAACGTGACCCGCCAAAATCTGACCGATCTCGCCCGCCACCGCTTCGTCCTCGGTAAGGCCGTCAGCCAGCGCTGCCGCAAGCTCACCCGCCTGATCCCGGGCTGAAGGCCAGTAGTCGATCACAAAGCGGCTCCGCTTGACTACCTCAGCATCAGCCTCCGCAGCCTCGATGATGGCCGCCCCAACCAGATTGACATGCTGACCGGGTGTCAGCTGATCGCCCCCAAGAATCGGCGTTTTGGCTGACGTGGTGGTGCAGACGATGTCAGCGCCATCGAGCGCCTCATCAACGGTGCCAACCGTTGCAACGGAAACGCCGTCCGGGAGCGTAAGGCTTTGTGCGAGGGCGTCAGCATTAGCCATGCTGCGACCCCAGACTCGGACCTCGTCAATGGGGCGAACGGCGCGAATCGCGTGAATATGGTGGAGCGCCTGTAGCCCGGTCCCGAGGATCGCCAGCACGCGGCTATCTTCCCGCGCCAGCGCGCGAGTGGCCAAAGCGCTGGCCGCTGCCGTGCGGATGGCGGTGAGCTCCGAGCCGTCGATCAGCGCCAGCGGGATACCCAGCTCGGCGTCGAACAACATCACCGCGCCGACGTGCGAGCCGTAGAGTGAGTCGGCCTCGCGAGGATACTTGCAGACAATCTTGACGCCGAAGCCTCGAGGGTCATCCAGGTAGCCGGGCATCAACGTGAATTTCCCGCCGCCGGTTTCCGGAATCTGCATATATTGGCGCAGCGGCATGTCGACGCGGCCGGCCGAAACCATCTGCATGGCTGGCGCTAACGCCTCGACACAATCGCTATGGCTCAGGCAGCTCGCGAGCGCCTGACGGTTGATGATGCGCATTTATTTGGCGTCGGGCGGCGGCGGCACAAACCGCAGCATCTCCATGATGTTCTCCACGCCGTCTGGCCTGGGGAACGGATCGGGCATCGGATCACCCGCCTCCCGTGGTTTGCCGATGCCTCGAAACCAGTGCTCGAGACCCGGCGGCATAAACACCCAAAACATTTTCATATCCACATCGCCGGTGTTTTCGATGACGTGGCAGGCGTAGCGACCGAACAGCACCGTCGCGCCCTTCTCGACCGGGTAGTTGTTGCCCTCAATCTCCACGCGCCCGGAGCCTTCATAGATAAACACCAGCTCGTGGTTCACGCGGTGGCCATGTTCACGAACGCGGTGTCCCGGCGGCAGTACCTGGATACCGCTGGTGAACCCGTCGTAGGGCATGGATTCCGGGGTGAGTTTCAGGGTGACGTAGCCGCTGGAAGGCATGGGCTGCCACCAGGATTCGCCCTCTTCCGGGCCGATCACCGCCCACCAGGGCTCATTGGGGTCTTTCGCCATGGCGCGATTCCATAACTGATGGCCGCCCATACTGATCGTTCGCAATGCGGCGAGCTACTCATTTTCGAGAATGGCGCCATACACCAGGCGCATACGCCGGCCCCTGAGTATCATGATACTTTTCTCGCCTGTTCAACGAAGGGTCCAGCCAGTGAGTTACGCAGACGTCCGCCAGCGTTGGCGCCGGGACCCCGAGGCTTTCTGGGCTGAGGCAGCCACCGGCATCGACTGGGTCGAGCCCTGGACGTCGGTGCTTGAACCAAGCCAGGGTGCCGGCCGTTGGTTCCCCGGCGCTCGGCTCAACACCTGCTACAACGCGGTCGACCGTCACGCTGACGGTGGGCGCGGCGACCAGCCGGCGCTGCTGTTTGAATCCACCATGACCGGCCGGCAGGAAACCTACACCTACAGCGAACTGCAGACGGCCGTTGCGCGGCTGGCCGGTGCGATGCAGCGCAGCGGCGTGGTGACCGGCGACCGCGTACTCATCTACATGCCGATGGTGCCGGAAGCCGCGTTTGCCGTTCTGGCCTGCGCTCGCATCGGCGCCGTTCACTCGGTGGTGTTTGGCGGCTTCGCCGCGCGCGAGGTGGCAACCCGTATCGACGACGCGACCCCTAAGCTCATTATCAGCGCCAGCTGCGGCCTGGAGCCTGGCCGAACGGTGTTTTACAAGCCGCTGCTTGATGACGCGATCGACCTCGCAAGGCATACGCCGGAGCGGCACGTGGTGCTGCAGCGTGAGGAGCAGGCCGCCGAGCTGAACCGCGACATTGATCTGGACTGGCATGAGTTCCAGGACGGCGCTGAGCCCGCGGACTGCGTCCCGGTGGCGGCGACCGATCCGCTCTACCTGCTTTACACCTCGGGCACCACCGGCCAACCCAAAGGCATCGTTCGAGACAACGGCGGTCACGCAGTCGCACTGCACTGGTCGATGAAGGCCATCTACGACATCGATGCCGGCGACACCTTCTGGGCGGCGTCCGACATCGGCTGGGTCGTGGGCCACTCGTACATTATCTATGCGCCGCTGCTGCGGGGCGCGACCACCGTGATGTTCGAAGGAAAGCCGGTCGGCACGCCGGATGCCGGCGTGTTCTGGCGGATCATCGAACGCCATCGGGTCAAAGCGCTGTTTACGGCACCCACCGCCATTCGGGCGATCCGCCGCGAGGACCCGGACGGAGAATTCATCAAGGCGAGCGACCTGAGCCACTTCACCGGGCTTTTTGTCGCGGGCGAACGCTGCGATCCCCCGACCCTCAATTGGGCCGGCGAACAGCTTGGCGTGCCGGTCATCGATCACTGGTGGCAAACCGAAACCGGCTGGTCCGTAGCCGGCAACACGCTCGGCGCGGGGCTGGTCGACATCCGTCCCGGCTCAGCCGGCAAGCCGATGCCGGGCTGGGATGTCCAGGTGGTTGACCCCGAGGGGGAGCCCGTGCCCGCCGGCGATACCGGCGCGATTGTGGTCCGCCTGCCGCTGGGTCCTGGCGCGCTGGCCGGCCTGTGGCAGGCTGAAGACCGCTTCCAGGAGGCCTACCTGACAACGTTTCCGGGCTACTACGAAACGGGTGACGCGGGATACCTCGATGAAGAGGGTTATCTCTATGTCATGACACGCACCGACGACATCATCAACGTCGCCGGGCACCGCCTCTCCACGGGAGCCATCGAAGAGGTGATCGCGCTGCATCCGGCGGTCGCCGAGTGCGCGGTCACAGGCATCAAAGACAAGCTCAAAGGTCAGCTTCCGATGGGATTCATCTGCACGCAGGCGGACAGCAGCACCGATCCGCAAACTTTGATCGACGAATGCGTGGCGCTTGTTCGTCAGCATGTGGGTGCCGTTGCCGCCTTTAAACGCGCGGTGGTCGTTAAGCGCCTGCCGAAAACCCGCTCGGGCAAGATTCTCCGCGGCACGCTGGCCAAGATTGCCGACGGTGAGCCTTATAGCGTGCCAGCCACGATCGACGACCCGGAGATTCTGAACGAGATCAGCACGCAGCTGCGTCATCCGGGCAACCCTAGTGTCGGATGAACCGAACTACCCAGCCGAGCGGTTCGGCTGGTATGTAGTCTTTGTGCTCTGCGTCTGCGGCGTGGTCGCCAACATCGATCGGCAGATCATCAATCTGCTGGTGGAGGACATCCGCGCCGATCTGGTGGTCAGCGATACTCAGATCAGCCTCCTGCAGGGTTTTGCCTTTGCGATGTTTTACGCCATCGTGGCGATTCCCCTCGGGCGACTGGCAGACAGCAAGAATCGTCGCAACCTGATTGCCATCGGGATCGTCGCCTGGACGCTGGCCGCGATCGCCTGCGGCCTTGCCGAGACCTACGCCCAGCTGTTTGCCGCCCGCATGGCGGTCGGCATCGGCGAAGCCGTGCTGACCCCGGCGGGCTTTTCGCTCCTGGCGGACATGTTCAAACCGCGCCGCCTGGCCCGACCTTTAAGCGTGTACACCGCGTCGAGCTTTCTGGGTGGCGGCATTGCCCTGATGGTAGGTGGGATCATCATCAGGGCGCTGGACAACCCGGTGGATGACAGCATGCTGGCTTTCCTCGGCGATCGAGAGCCCTGGCAGTCAGCCTTCATCCTGGGTGCTCTCCCCGGTCTGCCGGTGGCGCTCTGGTTTTTTCTGTCGGTGAAGGAGCCGCCGCGGCGCGCAACCGCCAAGGCCCGGACAGACGCGGAGCAATATCGACAGGGATTCAGCCACGCCATCCGCTTTTGCCTGGATAACGGGCGACTGTTTCTAGCGGTGTTTGTGGGTATATCCATGATGGCTGCGGCGCAGTTTGCGCTCGGCGCCTGGGTGCCCGCCTACTTTATCCGCGTGCACGAATGGACGGCTGCCGAGATCGGTGCGGCTCAGGGGCTGCTGTTTATGATCGGCGGCACCGCTGGCGTGGTGGCCGGCGGCTGGGTCACCGATTTTCTCTTTAAGCGCGGCTACCACGACGCCAACCTGCGGACGGCCGCCATCGCCGCCCTCGGCTGTATTCCCTTTGCGCTGGCCGCCATGCTGGTTACCGACGGCACGTTGGCAATCTGGCTCCTGGCACCCGCCATGTTTTTTGGCACCATGCCGTTTGGGCCCGGCCCGGCAACAATCCCCATCATTGCGCCGCCCTACTTCCGGGCGCAGCTTGTGGCGCTTTACCTGCTGGTCGCAAATCTGGTGGGCCAATCTGGCGGCCCCTGGGTAGTCGCGATGCTCACCGACAACCTTTTCAAGAGACCGGACGCCATCAACTACTCGCTGGCGATCACCGTACCGGTGCTTCTGCTCATCGGCGCCGGGCTGGCGACGGTCGGGTGGAAGCCGCTGCGGGAACGGCTGGCCGAAGATCAGCAGTGAGGATTTGGCGACTGACTGAACGTGGCGTCTGGCTCACGCCACTCCTGGCGGCGGCCGCGTTGGCCGTGGCCTGCAGTCCCGTCGAGCGACAGGACGCTGCCCCCAAGACCGAAGAGCAGCTAGACCCTTCCTCGTTTGCCAACGCTCGCTGGGTACAGAAGCCCCTGGGCACGGTATCCGGGGCGCTCCGCGTACTGCCGGACGCCAGCGGTGGGTCAGCGGAAACGCTGTTCGAGGATGCGCTGACCTACGCAAGGGACATGCAAAGCTACGCGCTGCTCATCTGGCATCGCGACTCGCTGCTGCTCGAACACTACTTCCCCGGCTTTGATGCTGAACTTCGCTCCGAGTCGGCCTCCATGCACAAATCGGCGATGGCGTTGGCGCTGGCGGCGGCCATCGACCGAGGCTTAATTGAACATGCCGACGTTCCGGCCACCACCTTTCTGACCGAATGGCGGAACGACCCACGCCAGGCAGTGACCCTTCGACACCTGCTGACCATGAGCAGCGGTCTCGAACCTCTTTCGGTCGAGGGCGGAGCCGAGTCGCCGCGATTCAAGTTTTTTACGGACGGTGAGAGCGCGCGAACTACCGTGCTCAGCCGACCGCTGGCGCGCGAACCCGGCAAACACTTCTCCTACTCAAACGCCGACAGCCAGACACTGGGGCTGATCCTGGAGCGGGCAAGTGGCCTCAAGTACGAGGCGTTCCTGTCGGAATATCTATGGCGCCCCATCGGCGCTGCGGACGCGTTTGTCTGGTACAACGAGGCGGACGGTTTCCCGCGAACCTACACGGCGCTCCTGGCTCGGCCGCGCGATTGGCTACGCCTTGGGCTGCTACTCAAAGATCGGGGCCGGCTGTTTGATGAGCAGCTCATCAGCGAAACCGCCCTTGCTGAGCTGCTAACACCTTCTGCCGCGCAGGATGGATACGGCTGGCAGATCTGGCTCGGCCGCAATCGGATTCCAACGCGCTACTACAACGAAGAACAGCAGGGTCTCAACGTCGCCCAGAGTGAACCGTACCTAAAAGACGACTGGTTTTTTATGGACGGCATTGGCGGACAGCGCGTATACGTGAGCCGCGAAGAGGAGCTGGTGATCGTGCGGGTCGGTGAGATGCGCATGGATTGGGATGACGCCCAGCTGCCAAACCGGGTTGTCCGCGCCCTGGCATCGAGACGATAGCCAGGGCGCGAAACAGGGCGAAGCGTTTGCCTCCGCTTAACGGAACCGATAGGTGGCGGTGATGCCGTAGGTGCGGCGTTCGCCGTAGTAGGCTCCCTGAAGGTTTGAGCCGGCGGCCTGGATGATGGTCAGCGCGTTGGACGCGTACTTCTCATCGGTCAGGTTGCGGGCCCAGAGCGCCACATCGATGTTGCCAAACTCCAGTCCGGTGCGAAGGTTTGCGACCGTTCGGCTCGGGAACTGGGCGGCGTTGATCGTATCGCCGAAGAAAGACGATTGATAGGCGACGTCAGCGCGCACGAAGTAGTCGGCACCCCACGCATCGAGCGATGAACGCCACTGGCCGCCGACGGCAATCTGTGTCGTTGGCGTACGCGGAAGACGGTTGCCGCTCACGTCACCATCAGAGGAGCAGACGATGTCGTCGCAGGGCGGCGCGGTGAAGGGCCCGGCAATCCGAGCAAAAACCGTGTCAGTGGCGTTGTCATATTCCGCCTCGCTGTAGGCAAACGAGGCGTCCAGGCTTAGGTTGTCGTTGACCAGCCAGGAACCCTCCAGCTCCAGACCCCAGATTGACGCGTCACCGAAGTTGAGCGTGATGGCCGTGTTCAAAATGCTGCCGTTGGGGTCTGCCGCCGTCACCTGCATGTCGCTCCAGTCGGTGTAATAGAGCGCCGCGTTCAAGACGGCCGCGCCACCGAGCAGCGTGTTTTTGGCGCCAACTTCAAAGGTGGTATTGAACTCCGAATCGAAGGTGCGCTCGGGCTCCTCAATGGCGCCGGAGTTGAAGCCGCCGGCCTTGGCGCCGCGAGCGATGGTGCCATACAGCAGCGTATCGTCACTCAGGTCGTGCTCGAGCGTGATCCGCGGCGTAATGAAATCATCGTCCCGGGACAGCACCAGCCCGTTGCTAAGGCCCGTGGTGGTGATGTCCTCATTGGTGAACCGCGCCTCAAGCCCAAGGCGGGTTTTGCCGTTGGCAAACGCGTAATTCACCTCACCAAAAACCGAGGCCACCTCGGTCACCGTCTCGTCGTCGCGCACGACGAGGTTGCCAAACGCATCGGGGTTAAAAGGGAACCCGCCGAGGAGAAACCCGGTGGAGTCCCGGGTGATGTTCAGCGGCGAAATGGAGTCGGCCGGCTGGCTCACACTCACAAAAAAGTTGTTGTCCGTCCCGTCGCCGATAAACGCCCCGACCGACCCCGTCCACGGCCCGCCGTTGTCGATATCGAGGCGAAGCTCGTAAGAATCATAGTCCACCTCACCCAGGGGGCTGGCCTGGAAGTTACACAGGCTTACGCCGCCCTGGATGATGAACGGCGACAGGATGGTGCCGCAGTTGACCGGATCGGATTCGGCAGAAACCGCAGACAGCGTGTCGGCGTCGACGTTGCCAAACAGGAAGT
The DNA here is from genome assembly GCA_039033415.1 of Pseudomonadota bacterium. NCBI lineage: Bacteria > Pseudomonadati > Pseudomonadota > Pseudomonadota bacterium. The sequence continues at coordinate 241,816 of JBCCCR010000002.1, forward strand.
TGAACGAGAACGTCTCGTTGATCTGATAGTCGGCCTCGAAGCGAATGATGTCGCCACCGGATTGCCGGCTAAAGCCGCGCGGCTGAACCAGCACCGAGTCGGCGGGCGCCGGCGGCTGACCGCAGAACAGCCGAAACCCTCCGTTCAGAAAGGAGCCGCAGTTGCCCTGACCCAGACCGGTACTGCGCCACTGCGACGCACGCGCCTCTTCTTCGCGATCGAAGCCGTAGTAAGACAGATCCAGCGTCAGGTCTTCGGTGGCGTTGAACAGCACGTTGAGGCTGTAAGTGTCGGTGTCCCACCCCCCAACGTTGCCTTCGGTTCCCGGGCTGATGCCACGATTGGCATCCGGGTGATCATTTCTCCAGCTGCCGTCGAACTCGGTGTGATCGAAGCTCGCGCGAAGATAGAGCTTGTCCTCAATCACCGGAATGGAAATGGCGCCGCCGTAGTCGAAGCGCTCATCGGAACCGCCCGTCAGCGTAAGCTCGCCATCCAGGTCGCCACCGGCTTTCTGCGGGATGTAGTTAATCGCGCCGGCAAAAGCGTTTCGCCCGTAGCGAGCGCTCTGCGGCCCTTTCACAATTTCGATCCGCTGCAGATTGCTCACACCGAGATCAACCAGCCAAGAGCGAGGCAGGTAAATCCCGTCAAGAAAGGTGGCCGTCGTTTGCTCGCGCGACGTGACGTTGATAGTGGGCTGGCTTCGGATCACCGGCCCGCCGTTGCCGCCGTCGAAATCCTCGAACGCGAAGCCGGCAGTGAAGCGGGCCACGTCGTCCAGCTCGGTGATGTTGCGGCGCTTGATGGCGTCGGCGTCAAACGCGGTGATGCCGAGCGGTACGTCCTGGAGACTTTCGGCCCGACGTCGGGCGGTGACCAGGACGGTCTCCAGCGTACCTTCGGTGGCCACCTCCGCGCCTTCCTGAGCCATCGAGATGGTTGGCGTTAATCCACCGCCGAGCAGCGCCGCCCCAACGGCGCTTGCCAGCAGACCGGGCCGGAGAACGGATGAGCGACGGCGGCGATTTACCCTCTGCAGATCCCGGGATGATGATCGGTAAAGGCGTGTGGTTTTCATTATTGCACCTCGTTGGCGACGGACGGCAAAGCGGTGCCGGCCGGCATTTGCGAAGCCGCTATTCAGTCGCAAAGCGACGGCAAATACCAATGCAAAGGGTGGAAGCCAGGATAAGCAGCACGCATGTATATGATCGCTGACAGTCCGGCTTCTGACTGCTTCAGTATGTTGACAGCGGCATTATTCGTGGGGCTCGTTGCGCCATAGCTAAATTGCATGAGGCGCCCCGCGATCGCTGGGGTATGGTGTGGCGCTGCGTTCCTCGGAGTTACCCTATGACCCTCATGACAACAGCTCGCGCCAGACGAGCATTGGCACTCGTTGCCCTGTTGCTGGCGGGTTTCCTGTACGGATGCGCCAGCCAATCTGGCGACGCTGAGGACAGCTATGATCTGGACGCTGCCCGGGAAGAGATCTGGGGCAAAGAGCAGGCGATCTACGCCGCCCGCGGTGATGGTGACCTACAGACCTATATCAACAACACGTCCGAGCACTACATGGGCTGGCCGCCGGGCTGGGATCAACCCAGCGGGCTGGAGAAGCTGCGCGAAGGCGCAAAAGGATTCATCCAATATAAAGAAGAAGAACTCACGATGACCTTCGGGGATATCACCTTCTCCGGTGATACCGCCGTCATCTACTACAGCACCCACCGGACGCGCATGCCGACGGGAGAAGCGGTGGATCAGCGCTTCGAAATCATTCACGTGTGGACTCGGGAAGAAGGGGAATGGCGGCTGGTCGGCGCACTTGGTCGTACTAAACCACCCGAAGCCTAATCGCCTGTCAGCTGAGTTGATCGACCGTGGACACGACCGCTAGCGGAGCCCCCACCGACGCGCGCGCACTCGGGTTCGGGACGCGCCTGTCCTGGGGAATCGGGTCACTCGGCACGATCGGTTACCTCAACACGGTGACCGCGCTGATTCTCGTTTATCTGACCACCATCGTCGGTCTCGATGCCGCCGTAGCCGGAAGCATTGTTGCCGGCGCACGGATCATCGATGCATTCAGCGATCCGCTGATCGGCTGGGTGACAGACCGAACCAAAACCCAGATGGGTCGACGTCGACCCTACCTGTTGCTAGGCGCAATTGTCTGCGGCATTTCGCTGCCGCTGGTGTATTCAACGCATTTGCTGACGGCCAGCCTGCCGCCGGTGGCCGTTGCTACTGGCGTCCTCGTGCTTTATTCGTTGGGCTTTTCCATCTTCAACGTACCTTACCTGGCGATGCCGGTGGAGATGACCAGCGACCGCGCTCGCCGGATTCAGATCATGAGTTTTCGCGTTGTGTTCATGATGCTGGGTGGCCTTCTGGGAAACGCGGGCGCGCCGGCGCTGATTACCTGGCTCGGCGGCGATGCTGACGCTTACCAGCAGCTGGGCTTCATCGCCGGTGCGGTGATCTTCGTCGCCATGATGTGGACCTTTCTGGGAACCCGATCGGCCAACAGCACAGAACATACGCCCACCGAGACACCGTTCCGCGAGGAGGTCCGCTCGCTGCTGAGCAACAAGCCTTTTATGACGCTGGTGGCGGTCAAGGTACTGCAGTTCATTGCGATCGCCGCCTCCGCCAGCACGTTTGCCTTCTTTGTCACGGTGGTGCTCAAGCAGACCTTCAACCTCTTGTCGGTTTTTGGCCTCGTCACAACCGCCTCGATTCTCACGTTTGTCCCGTTCTGGCGCTGGATGAGCGGTCGAATCTCCAAAAAGACCGGTTTCATGATTGGCCTGGTCGGAGACATCTTTGCCACGCTCTTGTGGCTGGTAGCCACGCCGGAGAACGCTTACCCCATTGTCATCGTGCGGGGGATATTGGTCGGCGTATTTTCCTCAGCCATTTTGCTGAACAGTCAGACCATGTGGCTGGATACCATCGACTATGACCGGAAGATCACCGGTCGCAACCGCGAGGGGCTTTACACGTCGGTCTATGTTTTTGTTGAACGTCTTGGCTATTCCGTCGGCCCGCTGGCGCTTGGGTTACTGCTCAGCAACATGGGTTTCGACAAGACGCTGCCGCTCGACCAGCAGCCCGACAGCGCGGCTTTGGCGGTTAGCATCGGAATGATCTGGCTGCCGGCGGCGGTCTACGTACTAGCGTTTTTCTTTCTGAGTCGCTATACCTTGCCCGATAATCCGCCACAGTCCGCGAAGGTAAGTTCATGAACGTTGATCAGCGCGCCAGGGCCGGCCTGCAGTTTCTGGGTTCACTCCAGGTGTTTTCCTCGACCGAATTGCAGCAGCAGGCGGAGACGGATTTTGATGACGCAGTCGAAGCGCCGGTGCTGACGCGCGATTTCCAGCAAGACACCGATCGGAATGGCTGGCTGCAGCGAATCGACCAAGCCCGCGAGGTGGTGGAGCGATCCCCCGCGTTCCGCTTCAATCGGCTTTATCAGCGCTACGTGGCTGAAGAAAACTGGGTGCGGGCGATCACCGGCGTGGAACGCCGGCGAGAGGTCTTCACCAAGGTTGCACCCACGGCGCCGCCCGCGAGCGATCCACGGCTTCATCTGAATCCTGAGCTCGAGATGCCCGATTATTACCAGGGCGTGGAATGGCACCTGCAGCCGGGAGGTCTCGACGGTTACGATCTATCCGCCGCGATGGCGTTCTCCGGTTTTATCCCCTACGTCTTCGCCCGCGGCGGCTTTGCCGCGGTGGCCGTCGGCGACAATTTGCTGCAGCAGCGTCGGGACGTGATCCAGCAATTTCGCAGCGACAACCTAAAGTGCATCTACGACCCTGGCTGCGGCGGGTCGGGCACGCTGGGGCTCTGTCGAGAGCGTTTCCCCGACGCCAAACTGATCGGCGGCGATCTATCAGCACAGGTCCTGATCAACGGGCTAAAATTCAGCGACAAAACCGGCATCCCGGTGGAGCTGTGGCAGGAGGATGCTCGGCAAACATCGCAGGCCGGCGGCAGCGTCGACGGTGTCATCTCTTACGCACTGCATCATGAGCTGCCGCCCGAAGTCAGCGTCGACGTGCTCAAGGAGATGTTTCGCATTCTTGAACCTGGGGGTGAGATGGTCATTTCCGACCCGCCGCCGTTTCGTGCGGTTGGACCCTTTCAGGCGGTCATGCTGGACTGGGAAACGGAAAATCGATCCGAGCCTTATTTCACCGAGGCCGGGATCTTTAACCTGGCGCAAGCCATGTCGGAAATTGGGTTCGTGGACGTTGAGGAGTATCCGCTGCAGGACACCCGCTATCCCTGGGTCACCCGAGGCCGCAAGCCGCGATGAGCGATGACCTGAAGAACGGCACCATGCCGGAGGCCGCAAAGCGGCCCGACAAACCCTACCTGTCGACGCCGGAACTCGACGCGCTTGCCCTCAGCCAAACCGAGCTTCTGTCGGAGCTCTGGATTTTGCGGGACCGGGTCACCGTGCTGGAGTATCTGCTGACGCAGGCCGGTATTCTCAAAGCGGGTGCCATTGATGATTTTGAGCTGCCGGCGGACCTGGCCGAAGACCTGGATCGCGAGCGCGACCAGCTGGTCGCGCGCATCGTCGGCGCCGGCCACCGAAAGAAGCTCGATCTGGACACGCTGAAAAAGCAACCCTGACCTATGGCCGCAACCGCACCCATCACTGGCTTTGACGCATCGGACTTTGCCAACATCGTTGGGGCCGACGGCGTCACGACCGATGCCGGCGAACTCGACTACTTTTCGCAGGACTACTTTCGCAAGGGTGTCGACGCGCTTGCCGTAGTGGCCCCGCGAAATGCAGACGAATTGTCACGCGTGGTGGCAACCGCAACGGGTAGCGGTCTTGCCGTATTTCCTCGCGGCGGCGGCTACTCCTACACCGACGGCTATACGCCCAGCCAAACCGGCATCACATTGGATCTTCGATCCATGAACCGCGTGCTGAAGATCGACGAACAAAAGATGTACGTCACTGTCGAGCCAGGCTGCACCTGGGCTGAGCTCGACAAAGCGCTGGCGCCGCTCAAGTTGCGTACGCCGTTCTGGGGGCCCTTCTCAGGACTCAACGCAACGGTCGGCGGATCAGTTTCCCAGGGAACCTTGAGCTGGGGTTCGGGTAAGTATGGCGTGTCGAGCGAATCGGTCCTGGACCTCGAGGTGGTGCTGGCCGACGGGCAGAGAGTGCGCACCGGCGCATCCGGCCAACCCAACCATCACCCTTTCTTCCGCAACTACGGCCCGGATCTGACGGGGCTATTTTTAAGCGACTGCGGCGCGCTGGGCGTCAAGAGCGCCATTACGCTGCGGCTGATTAGGCGTCCCGAGCGAATGATCGGCCTGTCGTTTGGCTTTACCTCTTTTGACAAGGCGGCGGAGGCAGCCGCTGAGGTGGCGAGGCTCGGCATTGCGGCAGACAACTTCGGCATGCCCGAGTCCAAGGCGATTGCGGCCGCCAGCCAGGTATCGCTTGGGCAGGATCTCAAGACGCTATGGAAAATCGGCCGCACCGGCTCAGGGGTCGTCGACGGGATGTTGCGCATGGCCAAGGTAGCCGCGGCCGGCCGGCGCTTCCTGAAAGACGTCGAGTTCAGCTTTCACTACGTGCTCGAAGGCGCCAACCAGACTCAGCTGAACGGCTACGCCCAGGCAGTGCGCCAGGCGGTAGGCGGCCACGGCGTGGAAATCGCCAACACCGTGCCGATTGCGCTTCGCGCGGATCCATTCCTGAAGTACGACATGCTGTCACCTACGGGCCAGCGACAGCTGCCTCCGAGCACCATCCTGCCGCTCGACGGCGCAATCCCCTTTCATCAGGCGTTTTTTGAGGCCATCGAACCGCTACGGCCAGACATGGAGGCAAGCCATATGACGGTGACCGCGGCGCTGGCCACGGTGGGCACCACCGGCTTCCTCTATGAGCCGGTGATTGCCTGGGATGACGCGGTGGATGAATTCCATCGCCGCCATACGTCCGAGGCGGTACTGGAGGGCGTTGCCGATCGAAAGCCGGACGTCGAAGCGAGGGAGCTAGCCGACGCGATCCGCCAGGTGATGATCGAAAAGGCGTTCGAGCATGGCGGTGTGCACCTGCAGATCGGCCGTGTTTATCCGGTGCTTAGAGACAGGGATCCGGTTGGGCTCGGCTTGCTGCAGGACCTGAAGCGCCGGGTTGATCCGCGAGGCTTGATTAATCCCGGGGCCCTAGGACTCTAGCCCGAACGCCGCCAGTGCCCTCTCAGCAATCGGCTCGCCGTGCTCCTGGACAAAGTGGCCGGCGTCTTCGATTTCCATGGGCGGGGGACATCCGTTAATGACCTGCTGCATGTGTCCCATAACGGCCGGCCCCAACATCTTGTCCTTCATACCTACCGCCATAAACGATTCACCCTGCCATTGAGTCGACCAAAACTCAGCGGCCTTTTTTGACGTCTCGATTCCATAGGCGTCCTGGCCGACTAGCTTAGGAAATTTGTAGACACCTGCTTTGTACGCTCGCGTCGGAAAAGGCGCGGCGTAGGCGGCAGCCTCGAGCTCGTTGATGACCGGTTCGTAACGCCGCATGAATGGGGCCAGATCGATATCTTCATCGGTTGTTATGTCCGCCTTCCACGATTCGAAAGCCGGGTTGGTTGCCGAGTTTGTCATCAGAACCGTGTTCATGATGAGCAACCGTTTGAACCGCTCCGGATTGGTCATGGGGAGCGTTAAGCCCAGCAGGCCGCCCCAGTCCTGACAGACCAGGGTGACATTGGTGAGATTGAGTTGGGCCAGCAGCGCCAAAAGGTAGTCGCGGTGGAATTTGAAGGTATAGGTTTCTTCGTCTGTCGGCTTATCCGATTTGCCGAAACCGATCAGATCGGGCGCGACAACGCGAATCCCGTTTCGGGTAAACACCGGAATCATCTTTCGATAAAGATAGCTCCAGGTCGGCTCTCCATGGAGGCATAGAAAGACCTCCTCAGCATCGGCCGGTCCTTCATCGAGATAGTGGCCTCGCAGCCCCTCAAATCCGGGAAGATCCTCCACGTAATGGGGCTCAAACGGATAGTCGGGTAGGTTCTCGAAGCGAGAATCAGGCGTTCGGATTTTGTTGAGCAAAGGGTTATTCTCAGGCAGTCTAGGTCGTTTGACCTAAAATAATAGGTCAGTTGACCTACTCGGTCAATCACCTGCTATATTGCCGAGCGCAACCATTCCAAGTGCCAACCTTAAGCGAAACCGGATACAACCCCTTACCTCTTCATGTCGAAAGCATCTGACAACCGGACACCCAAGCAGCAAAAGATCCTGGACTGCGCGCTACAGATCATGAAAGAACAGGGAGACGCCGGGCTGACGATGCGCAAGCTCGCCGAATCCTCCGGGATGCGGCTGAGCAATGTGCAGTACTACTTCAAAGCGAAAGACGATGTGCTGACAGCGATGGTTGGGGTGTACTTCAAGCAGTGTGAAAACGAGCTTGCGAAGATCACCGAGGGAGGCTCCGAACTCAACCAACGCGATCGAATCCACCGCTTGCTCACCGAAGTCCTGCACCACGGAACCGAATTGTCGGATATGTGCCGCGTCTTTCGGGAACTATGGGCCATCGCAACACGTAATGAGGCGGTTCGGGTCGAAATGGAGAGGTACTACCAAAACCTCTGTTCGCTGCTAGGGCAAGCGGTGCTGGGCTCCGACGGCTCAAAAGAACGGGAGCAGCGCATCGTCAGCCTCCTGCTGCCGTACATCGAAGGTTATTCAATCACGGCATCGTCGCTGCCGCTGAACGTGGAGAGTGTCACCGACGTCATCACCAGTCTGACGATGGCCCTTACCGACGACACCTGAAAGACTAGCCGCTGATGGCGTCGATTAGATCCGACAGCTCCTGGTTGTAGCGCTCCGTCACCGTCATCGGGCAAAAATGGCCACCTTCGGGCAGCATCACCTGCTTGGCGCCGGGGATGAGCGTGGCCAGCTCGTCCGACATATCCGGTGAGGTCAGGCAGTCGTCCCGCGCCGAAATCACGCCGGTAGGTACCGTGATGTCTTTCAGCCGGTACCGAAGATCGTGGGTCATCACCGCATTCAGTCGGGCGAGCTCAATCTCCAGGCCGGGAAACGTTTCGATTCTCTGCTTCAGGTATTCATCGATGCCCGGATAGGTCGGCGCAATCGACCACGCCGGTGATGCCAGCAGGCTGCCCACCATCATGTACTGGCGCACACCGCAATTGATCAGGATATCCCGGCGGGTGCGAAAGGTGTCGACAAACAGCTGCGTGGGACCCGGCCAGCTGGCGCTCAGCACCAGCGACTTGACCCGATGTGGCTGCATCAGGGCCATGTGTTGACCGATAGCGCCGCCGGTGGAGTGCCCGACAACGTGGGCGGATTCCAGACCCATCGCGTCCATCAGTGCCAGGACATCCTGCGCCATTTCCTGCGAACTGGTGACAACCGGTGCCGGCGAACTGTTGCCGACGCCGCGATGGTCGTGGAGGATCACGCTGAACCGATCTGCAAGCATCGATACCTGCTTGTGCCAGAACGACCCTTTTCCACCCAGGCCGGCGATGAGCAGCAAAGGCTCACCTTCACCATGGGTTTCGGTATAGATCTCGGCCTCCCCCACATCCACCATGTTCGCGCGATCGGTCACCTGTTGTCCTGCTGAGTACCTAAAAGGTGCAGGTTGACTCGGGCCGCGCCGTTGAACCAATCAAAATTACCTGTTTCGCCATACGCTAGGCGCATGGATCAATCGGCGGCAATCATCCATGTTGGCGAGGGAGTTCCATGCACTTAACCTATGGCACAACCCGACATATGAATTGGAGCTTCTTGGCGTCGCTAGCTACATTAGCACCCGGAAAAATTCTGGCTATGGTGAAACGATGAACACCACACCCCAGGCCTGCCGGCCAATCACAGAAGAAGAGATCACTACCTACGAGCGCGACGGTGTCGTTTGCCTGCGCCAGGTGTTTGACAGCACCTGGGTTAACCGCCTGCTGCCGGTCGCTCGACGCATTACGATCGACAAAGAGGACTTCGGCCTGCTGCCCAGCTACCCAGGCCGCTATATGTCGCGCACCGTGCCAGAGTTCCGCGACTTTGTATTTAGCTCGCCGGTCGCCGAGGCTGCGGCCCGCGTCATGCGATCCAGCTACGCGAAATTTTTCTTCGACGAAATCTTCGCCAAAGGACCACGCTCGAACGAGGCCACGATCTGGCATAACGACCGGATGGGCTGGCCCACCAGTGGCGTTATGGTGCCCTCAATCTGGATCCCGCTCACGCCGGTCGCCGAGGAAAACTCGCTGGAGTGCATCTTGGGTACCCAGCATGAGGACGTTCCCTACTGGCTGTTTTCACCCAACGGGCGCCAGATGATCCGGCCGGAAGACCGGCCGCTGCATCCTGACGGCGAAGCGCGACGCGGTGATCCGAACTTCACGTTCAAGCAGTGGGCGATGGAGCCAGGCGATATCCTGATTGTCCATCCGTGGACCCTGCACTACTCCCACGGCAACACCGCCGACGACTGGCGAATCGCCATTTCCGTGCGGGTGTTTGGCGATGACATCCGCTGGAAGCCCCGGCCCGATTGCCTGAGCCTCGCCGGCGTTAGCGTCGACGAGATGATTGTCGGTGAGGTGCCAGCCGGACCCTGCATCCCAACGCTTTGGTCCGAAGACGGGCAGCGAGATGGTGATGCTCACTTCCCGCGAGGCTTTGCGACCAGCTGGTCCAAGACCCGCCGCGACGACGTCAACGAGTTCGAAGAGTTCAAGCGGCTTCAGGCGAAGCACAAAAGCGAGGCGGTGGCAGGGTGACGCCGGAGGACAAAGCCAGCGCGGCAGCCGAACAGGTAGCCGCTATCGGGATGCCGGAGGCCGGACAGGAACCGTCGTTTCTGCCGCATCCACTGATGGACGCCATGATGGAGTCAGTCCTGGCGCTGGGTGGCGAGCTTTGGATTGAGCGCGATCGGCGCCGCACCTTAGAGGCTCTGCTGCAGGAGAAGGGTCTGGTGACGGCCGACGAAATCGAGAGCTACCAGCTCACGCCAGAGCAGCGGGAGAGCCGCGACGAGGCGCTGGCAGAGATGACAAAACGGGTTTTTGAGTCGCTGAAGAAAATCGGCGCGGCTTCAGCCTAGTCGGCCCGCGTTCAGGCTGATTCCGCGGCCTGCACCTCGTCCACTTCCAGCTTGATGGACTGACGAATCTCTTCCGCCAGGGCGTTGGCCACCGGCCGCTGAAAGGCTTCTTTCCGGGTGATCAATCCGGCGCTGCGGATGAGGGGCACCCCGCGCACGTTGAGGCGGGTCACCGTCCCATCTGCCAGCTCCTGGCGCACGAGATGGTCGGGGATCAGCCCGACAAAACCGCCGGACATCACCAGCGATTTGATCAACGTCAGCGAGTTGGCCTGCAGCGCCGGCCGCGGCGCCGCAATCCCTGCGGAAATAAACAGCGAGTCGAGCACCTCCAGCGCATGAGGCTGGTCTACCGACGCCCAGCGGGCGTCCCGTAGCTCCTCCAGCGGTGGATCTTCCTGCGCTGCGAGCGGATGAGTGCTGGCGGCAAAGACGCTGGTGTACACCTGCACCAGCGGCTCAAATTCCATCGAGTCAGGAAGCGCCAGCAGCGGGAAGTTGCTGAACGCCACCTCAATCTGACCCAGATCCAGGGCGTTAATGAGGTCTTCGAAGTATCCCTGCTGAAGATGCACGCGCACCTTGGGATGGCTGCCGCAAAAACGACCGATCATGTCGTCGATAATCCGAGTCGCAAATAGAGCACCAACCCCCAGCGCCACGGACCCGGCAAGTTCACCAACCGGCTGCTGCGCGTCGCGGCGCGCTCGCGCGCACTCGGCGAGAATCGACTTGGCGTGATGGTATAGCCGTTCCCCGGCCGCGGTGGGCGTGGCGCCGCGGGCATGACGCTCGAACAGCTCAACGCCCAGCTGATCTTCGAGGGTTTTCATGCTGCGGGTAAGTGCAGGCTGACTCAGGGGAATCGCTTCAGCCGCCTTTGACAGGTTGCGCTGTTCAAAAACCGCAACAAAGTGTTTTAGCTGGCGAATATCCATCTTGGCCTTACCTCGGTTAGGGCGGTTCAACAGGCCCGCAACGATCGCTCCATCGACGCCGGGTATGGTCTCATACAGCCCATCAATTGGCTGGGTTCTGGCGCTTTTAGTAGTCTGTCGAACGACAAAAAAATTGAGTGGAAAGCCTACCATGGAACGAAATAGCGTGGGTAAAGCACCCCGCCAGCCGCGGCTGGAAGACGACAGCTACGCCGACTACCTGACCCAGGTCCGAAACTTTGCGATCCGCGAGTGGTTTCCGGAGGTTGCCGGACAGCTGGTAGCGGGCGCGGGCGCTGCCGGCCTGCCGGACGCAGGAGCTTCCTGCGACTATTCAGAACTCGCGCCTGTCGTCGACTCGCTGCCTGCGGCAAACAGCTGGAAGCGGGTGATGCGAAGCCAGCAGCGGATGACCTGGGACAAGAGCTTTGAAAGCTACAGCCGCGACCGCCAGCATTGGGTAGACCTGCTCGATCGCGCGGAGCAAAACTTCCCGGGACGCCTGCACCGCGACGAGTCGCTCGTGGTTCCCGACTCCGCCTGCGAAAACATTCATTTGCAGCCCGGTGGCTACTGCCGAGACGAGCTGGCGGGGTTTGTGTTCCACCACGGCACCAACGTCTTTTACCAGGGTGACAACGATCACGACGAGCTGCATGATCTGTACGCCGATATGCTCCGCCAGCCCGCCGACGGCCAGCTGAGTCGTATCGTCGACCTGGGCTGCTCCATCGGGCAGTGCACCACAGCACTCAAGACCCGCCACCCCGATGCGGACATCTGGGGCCTGGATATCGGTTTGCCGCTGCTCCGTTACGCTCACCTGCGGGCCACCGAACTCGGCAGCGACGTACACTTCCAGCACGCGTTGGCTGAGGCGACGCCCTTTGAGGACAGCAGCGTCGACGCCGTCTTTGCCTACATCCTGTTTCACGAGGTCCCGCAGTTCAGTTTTGAGGAAATTGTGGCGGAAGTCCGACGCATCCTGCGCCCGGGCGGCACCTTCACGGTGATCGACGCGCCGAACGGCACGAATTTTCCGGCACCCAATCGTATGTGGCTGGCGTTTGACGCGCAGTACAACTGTGAACCTTATTCGCCGGCGTTTGTGGCCAGCGACTTCAAGGGGCTGCTCGAGTCGCAGCACTTTGAGCAGATCGAGCAGGGGCCAACCCCCACGTTCCTCTCCATGACCACCGCCGTAAAACCGGAGTAACGGCACAGTGAACCAGCCCGTCGATCCGATGGGGTCGGATACCGATCAGCTGCTCAAGGCCTTGGCCTCGTGCATGGAGCGCGGCTCGCTCGATTTGAGCCCCGAGACGCTGGAACTTATGTCCCAGGACGTGTATCGAGCCGGCGCTGAACCGTTGGCGGTTGCCCGACCCCAGACAACGCAGGAGGTGTCTGCGCTGGTCAAGGTCGCCAACGCGCATCAGCTTCCGCTCTACGTCCGCGGCGGCGGCATGTCGTATACCGACGCCTACTACCCGGAAGAAGCTGGCGCCCTCACGCTGGACATGGCGAGCATGGATCAGGTGCGGGAAATCAACGCGCACGACCTGTACGTCACGGTCGAAGCCGGCTGCACCTGGAAGAGCCTGAACGCAGCGCTGGAGCCCCACGGCGTCCGGCCGATTTTCTGGGGCCCGATGTCGGGCAAGCTGTCGACGGTGGGCGGCGCCATGGCCCAGGGTGCCGTGACCTTCGGATCCTCCAGAAACGGCCCTTCCATGGCCGCGGCGCTCGGCATTGAGCTGGTGCTCGGATCCGGCGAGATTCTGCACACCGGCTCAGGCGGCCAGCCGGGCCACAGCGCCTTCTATCGGGAGTACGGTCCGGACCTGACCGGGTTGGTGTGCGGTGACGCTGGCGCGCTGGGTATCAAAACCGCCATCACGATGCGGCTTGAGCCCATTCCCGCCACGGGGCGCGGCCTGTCGTTTTCCTTTACACAATTCAGCGATCTGGTGGAAGCCGTACGGCGAGTCTCCCGCTACAAGCTGGCGACCGAAATCTTCGGCGCCGAAACCGGGCTGGTGAAACGCGTGGCGGGCCCGCCCGATCTGAAGAGCGACCTGGGCCAGCTACTGACGCTTTTCCGCTCTGCGTCTAACCCGATCGCCGGCTTGCGCAAGATTCTGAAGGTCGCGCTAAACGGGCGACGCTTCATGGACCGCTCCCAGTTTCTGGTCAATTTTCTGACCGAGGGAACAGACAGCGCGGAGCTAAAGTGGATGCTAGGAAGAATTCGCCAGGAGATCGGCGACCTTGGCATCGAGGTAGCCGATACCGTGGCGGAATTCACCCGTGCTGAGCCGTTCCCTGATCCGATGCTGCTCGGTCCGGAAAACCGCCGACTGCTCCCGCTGCATGGGGTGGTGCCCTACTCCAGCGCCGACCCTTTGCACAACGATTATCGAGCGTACCTGGACAGCATTCAGGACCGCTGCAGCGAGCACGGGGTAGAGGTGTACATCGTCTACGCCACCACCGGCTCAGCCGGCTTCCTCTACGAGTGTGTGATCTACTGGCCGGACTCCTGGCCGCAGCTGCATCAAAAACATACGGCCGACGAAATCTTATCGTCGGTGGCCGAACCAGAGGACAATCCCGAAGGTCGGGCGCTGGTCGAGGAAATCCGCCAGGAGACCATCGAGATTTTCTATCGGCATGGCGCCATCCACTTCCAGATCGGCCGGGCCTACCCGTTTACGAAAGATCGAAATCCAGCGGCGCTCAAGCTGCTGACCGATCTTCGCGATGGCCTGGACCCGAATCGACTGGTTAACCCGGGAGCACTCGGACTATGAGCGGTACACAGGGGGAAATCGCGATCGTGGGGGGCGGTATCGGCGGGCTCACGCTCGCCCTTGGGCTGGCCCGGGCCGGCGAAAAGCCGGTGGTCTACGAGCAGGCGATTGAGCATAGCGAAGTTGGCGCGGGGATCTCACTGGCGCCCAATGCGGTCAAGGGACTGCGCTTCCTGGGCGTTGAGCCGGCGATCGTTGAGCTCGCCGACGAGCCGATGGAGCAGTACACCCGCCACTACCAGACGGGTCAGCCGCTGGTGACCATCGATCGGCACAACACCGCCAGCCAGTTCGGCGCAAGCTACCTGCAGATGCATCGAGCGGATCTACAGGCCATTTTGCTGGACGCGCTCAAAGCTCATGCACCCGACTGCGTGCGCTTGGGTCACCGGCTAGCCGACATCAGCCAGTCGGGTGATGGCGTCACGCTGTCGTTTGAGGAGCGGGCACCCGTCGACGCAGCGCTGGTGGTTGCCTCCGACGGGCTGCGATCGGTGACTCGCGGCCAGGTGTTCGGCGAGCTCGGGGCCAACTACTCGGGCATCGTGGCTTGGCGTGGCCTGATTCCCACCGAACGGCTCGCCGGCTGTGACCTGCTGCCGGAGTCCAACGTGTTTGTCGGGCCCGATCGGATCTTTGTGCGTTACCCGGTGCGCAAAGGGCAGATCCAGAACTGCGTGGCCTTCACCCGGGAATCGGAGTGGCAGGCGGAAGGCTGGATGGAGAAAGGCGATCTGAGCGAGCTAAGAGCCGCGTTTGCGGATTTTCATCCGGATGTGACGCAGGTGCTGGACTCATTCTTACAAGAAGAGTGTTTCCGCTGGGGTCTGTTCGAACGCCAGCCGCTGCCTCGCTGGGTGGACGGCCGGGTAGCGGTGCTCGGTGACGCCGCCCATCCGATGCTGCCATGGTTTGGCCTGGGTGCAGCCACCGCCATCGAGGATGCGGTGATTCTGGCCCGAGCACTGACCGAGTTTGCTAGCCTCGACGAGGCCCTGCAGCGCTACCAGGCGGCACGCTACGAGCGAGTCACCGAGATCCACCGCGAGTCGCTCGCAGGCGGTGAGCGACTCATGACCGCCCACAAAACGCTTTACAAGAGTGAGCCTGTGGTAACCGAGGACACGCTCGGAATGACGCTTTATGATCCTGGCACCGTTGCGCTGTAGGCCCTCCTGATGCAGATCAAAGCCGCCGTCTTCGAGCAACGAGAGCAGCCGCTGGCGTTTCGGGAGCTGGAATTGGCCGATCCCGGAGCCGGCGAATTGCTCGTCGAAATCCTGGCCTGCGGGATATGCCATACCGATATCGGCATGCAGGCCTTTCACCCTTTACCCTCGGTGTTAGGCCACGAGGGCTGCGGCCGAGTCTTAAGCTGCGGGCCGAATGTGAAAGGCCTCAGCCCCGGAGATCTTGTGGTCCTGACGTTTGGTTCGTGCGGGGACTGCGGCAACTGCGAGCGCGATCTACCGTCGCACTGCCACCACATGATGGACCTGAACTTCAGCGGCAAGAACCCTCAGGGTGAGCTGACGCTCGCCACCACAGAAGGTGATGGCGTACACGGTTCGTTTTTCTGCCAGTCGAGCTTTGCCACCCACGCGCTGGTCACCGAGCGAAATGCGATCCGCATTGACGACCCGGCGGCTCCACCCGATCTGCTGGCGCCGCTGGGCTGCGGGGTACAGACCGGCGCCGGCGCGGTCACCAACACGCTGGACGTTGAACCAGGTTCGAGCTTCGTTTGCTTCGGCAGCGGTGCGGTGGGCCTCAGCGGGATCATGGCGGCCAAGCTGCGCGGCTGCGAAACCATTATTGCGGTCGATATCAATCCCGATCGCCTGACTCTGGCAAAGGAGCTCGGCGCCACCCACTGCCTGGACGGTCGGGACAACCCCACAGAACACATCCTCGAAATCACCCGCGGCGGCGCTGACTACGCGCTCGAAACCGCGGGTACGGTCGATACCTTCCACGCGTCTATCAGCTGCACCCGCATGGGGGGTCATACCGGCATTGTCACCATCCCAAACTGGATGGAGGGTTTTCACTTCAAAGGTGCCGATCTGGCGCTGGGCCGAACCGTGACGGGCGTGTTGGAGGGATCAAGCCGTCCTCAGGAATATATTCCCCAGCTTTACGACTGGTACCGCGACGGCCGGCTGCCGCTCGACAAGCTCGTCACTCGATACCCGTTCGAGGAAATCAACCAGGCACTCAAGGATCTGGAACAGGGCACCTCGGTGAAGCCGGTCCTGCTGATGCAATAAACATGGGGTCAGAGTAAAGGGTCAGAGTAAGCAGCGCTTACTCTGACCCTTTACTCTGACCCCGGGCAATTTTGACCCCGGAGAGCCCTGACCCCGGAGAGCCCGTTAACCATCCAAAGCTAGCTCGGCGCGTTCACCACCGCCAGCGCGTTCGCCAGCAGAAGCTTTTTGAAGTCGGCTAGATACCTTTTGCTGTGCTGGCCGGGAAAGACCACCACCAACGCTCCTTCGATTGCCGCGTTGACGAGCTGAGCGCGCTGCTCAGCTTTGCGGTTGCTGAGCGCCGGATTGACCTCCGCGATCAGCGTGGCGACCTGCTTCCGATAGTACGCATAGATATCGGACAGCGCAGACTCGAGCCCCTCGCTTGCGGCAATCGACCATAGGTGGACGAAAAATGCCCGCCGCTGAGGATCCACCGCGTCATCAAAAAGAAAATCGACGACGGCGGTAAATCGTTCCGTTGGCTCGTCGGGCCAACGATCCCGAAGTTTTTGAAACTCATCGCTGTAGCGGCGGGACGTGTCGGCAAAAATCGCCCCAAGCAGATCGGCACGGGTTGGGAAGTAGTACTGGATCGCGGAGATTCGCAGCTTGGCCCGACTCGCTATCGCGTTCATGGAAAACTGGCTGGCGCCACATTCCATAATGTGGGCAATCGCAGCCTGCAGGATCAGCTGGATCTTCGCCTGCCCCCGTGCGCGTGTGCCCGTGCCGATTCGCTGACCCGAATCTGCATGACCTGCACCTGTTGTTGCTGTCCGTTCGATGATCTTTACCTCCGGCTCTGGACGTCGCTTGCCGCTGACCGCGCTAATTGGTAATGTTACCAAATTGGTTAGGTTACCAACAAACGATTTATCACCGGAGTGTGGTCACAAGGTCGGGCCTTCGCGCCCAACAAACCACGGGAGAGGACCGCCATGTCGGGTCAATTTCTTCGCGCAGGTTCAATCCTGCTGCTCTTAACGTCACTAGCTCTGCTGGTCAGCGCCTGCGGTCAACAGCCAGCCGGGCAAGGCGGTGCACAGGCGGCGCCAGCTTCCATGGATTCCCCGTCCAGCGAGGAGCAGCTGGCTGCATTCAAGGGGGCGATCCGCGAAAAGTACGACATGAAAGAGCAGGCGTTTCGCGACAACACCCCCGAACCGATCCTCACGCGCTTTTACACCGAGTCGGTGATCTCTACCGATCCGGAGGGCAATACCAAAGTTGGGAGGGCGGCGCTGGCGCCGGTCTATGATGAAGTGATTGGGTCGTTGGTCAAAATTGAGTCCTACAACACTTTTGTCAACGGCGACGCCGGCTGGGACTGGGTCAATTTTCACGTCAGTTTCCCGCCGGGCATCGAAGAGGAACCCTTTACCTTTAAGATGCTCTTTCTGTGGGAGCGCATCGACGGTGAATGGTGGTCCCACGGCGAGATGTACGTCATGGGCGAGTTCACTATGAATGGCTGAGCATCGCGAGGAATTCTGAATGAAAAAAGAGACACCGAAATCGAAGCCAGCCATCACGCGCCGCGATTTTGTCGGCGGCACGCTGGTGGGAAGCGGCGCAGCGCTGCTGACCGCAGGCGCGCCGGCGATGATGAAGAAGGCCAGTGCTCAGACGCCGACCGATCCCTTCCCGCAATCGATCCCGATGCCGCTCAACGACCGAGACTCGAGCTGGACCGGTCCGGCGGGTGTCGGCGACTACGCCAAGGCGAATGGCAACACGCATGAGGTCATCAACGCCGCTCACACGTTCCGCAATCGCGACTTCGAGGCCCGGGTGCGGCTGGCCGAAGATACCGGCGAGCACTATGACCTCGCTTGTGTGGGCGCCGGCTTTGCCGGCATCACCGCCGCCTACACCTTTCTGAAGGAAAAGCCCGACGCCAAGGTCTTGGTGCTCGACAATCACGCCATGTTTGGCGGCGAAGCTCGCCAGAATGAGTTTGAGGTGGACGGCTACCGCCTCTGGGGACCACAGGGCTCCACCGGCGCGGTTTGGCCGCTCGAAGGTGCGAAGAAGATCGAGATGTTCTCCCACATGTGGGATGAGCTGGATCTACCCCAGGAGTTCACCTGGCAGGAGCCGGTCAACAGTAGCCTCAAGATCCCCAAAGACACCTACTCCCCCATGCACCTGACCTGGGAGGACACCGATCTAGGCTGGTTCCACGAAGGCCACAAGATGGCTCGGAACCCCTGGTCCAACCGCTTCAAAGACGTTCCGATCGACGACAAGACCAAAAACGATCTGATCTGGATGGAGGTCTACCGGCAGCCGCCGGAACGAGAAGACTGGGCGGAGTGGCTCGACTCGATGACCTACAAACAGTTTCTGAAGCAGGAAATGGGGATCGACAATCCGGCCATCGATGACTATCTGAATCCCTTTGCGGCCGCCATGGGCTGCGGGCTCGGCACGGACGTGATCTCCGCCTACCAGGCGTTCAACTTCATTCAGCCCGGCGTGATGCAGTACGGCAGGCAGTTTGGCATCGGTGACCCCACGGACTACGTCCACCTGGCCAGCTTCCCCGGCGGCAACACGGGCATCCTGCGCCACATCGTGCATCGGCTGATTCCCGGGGTGTTTGGCAAAGCCAGCAAGCTGACGGAAATCCTCGCCAACCCGGTGGACTGGGAACAGATCGACAACCCGGCCAATCATGCCCGAATGCGGCTGAGTTCACTGGTGGTGAATGTTCGCCACGACGGTTCGCCGAAGACGGCTAAGCAGGTCAGCGTGACCTACCTTAACGAGGGCAAAATGTATCGGATCACCGCCGACAAGGTGGTCATGGCGGGCCAGCAGCATATGAACAAGCGGGTGGTGACCGACCTGCCCGAGTCTTACACGCGGGCGATGGATCAATTTATCCATTCGCCGATGATGGTCATCAACGTTGCGCTCAGGAACTGGAAGTTCATGGACAAGCTGGGAGTTGCGTCGGTGCGCTGGTTTGGCTCCGACATGGGCTGGTTCACCACCTTGCGGCGTCAGATGATTCTGGACGGCGAAGAGCCAATGCCGCTCGATCCCGAAAAGCCCACGGTCCTGACCATGTATAACTCGTTCTGTATGCCCGGTATGCCGGCCAAAGAGCAGACCGTCGCTGCGCGCATGCAATTGTTTGCCATGCCGTATGCGCAGATTGAGCAGCAGATCATCGACCAGTTCACCAAGATGTTTGGTCCCGGTGGCTTTGACGCTAAGCGAGACATTGCCGGCATCACGGTCAACCGCCAGGGCCACGCCTACCTGGTGACCACGCCCGGCTTCTTCTTTGGCAAAGACGGCGAGCCCGCCCCCAGCGACGTGATCAGACAGCCGCATGGGCGCATCGCTTTTGCACACGCTGAGCTAAAGGGGTATCAGATGTGGGAAGGAGCGGTCGACGAGGCTGAACGCGCAGTGGGGCAGCTCCTGAAGAGCACATCGTAAAGCACTGAACATCGCAACGGACTGCGCTTGCAATCGACAGGCCCACCTAATAGCGTAACGGTGACTCAATGCGGGCCCCGTCAATGGCAGAAGTTCAGGCGCTCATCGGTGATCTAACGCCGGTTTACGGCGATCGGATCACGACCAATACCACCGTTCGGGAACACCACGGTCAGGACGAAAGCTGGCACACCATGCAGCCTCCGGACGCGGTGTGTTTCCCAACCACCACGGAGGAAGTGGCCGCCGCTGTGAAGGCCTGCGCTGAACGTAAGGTTCCTATTATCCCCTTCGGCACCGGCACGAACGTCGAGGGGCAGGTGGTCGCCGTGCAGGGCGGGCTGTGTATCGACCTTTCGCGAATGCAGAAAATTGTTCGGGTTTCGGCGGAAGACATGGACTGCACGGTTGAGGCAGGTGTCACCCGCAGCCAGCTGAACAGCTTTCTGCGCGACACGGGGCTGCAGTTTCCCATCGACCCAGGCGCTGACGCTTCAATCGGCGGCATGGCTGCAACGCGGGCCTCCGGAACCAACGCGGTTCGCTACGGCACCATGCGGGACAACGTATTGTCACTTCGGGTGGTCCTGCCGTCGGGGGAGATCATCGAAACCGGCGGCCGTGCCCGGAAGTCTTCCGCCGGCTACGACCTGACCCACCTGCTGGTGGGTTCGGAGGGAACGCTGGGTATCATCACAGAGGTCACCCTGAAGCTGCATCCAAGGCTTGAGGCAGTTTCCGCCGCCAGAGTTCAGTTTGCATCGGTTGAGGCGGCGGCCAATGCGGTTATCGAAACTCTTCAGTGCGCCATCCCGGTAGCGCGTATCGAGCTGCTCGATGCGGCGCAGGTCGCGGCAATCAACGCCTATTCCAAAACGTCGTTCGCGGAGTCGCCGACCTTATTTGTCGAGTTTCACGGCACGCAAGCCGGCGTTGCTGAGCAGGCGCAGACTTTTGGTGAAATCTGCGAGGACCACCAGTGTGCAGCTTTTGATTGGACGGTGGACGCCGATGAGCGTCGAGAAATGTGGAAGGCCCGCCACGACGCTGCCTATGCCGCCAGCGCGATCCGGCCCGGCTGCAGCGCGGTGGCAACCGACGTCTGCGTGCCAATCTCGCGCCTTGCCGAGTGCATCGGCGAAACCCGCGCTGACGCGGACAAGCACTGCGATTTTCCCACCATGCTGGCAGGGCACGTCGGCGACGGCAACTTCCACTTTGTCTACGTTATCGACCCAGACAATCCTGCGGAGGTCCAAACCATGCACGACTGCCACGAGAGGCTGATCGAGCGGGTCCTGGCCATGGGCGGCACCTGCACCGGTGAGCACGGTGTGGGTCTGGGCAAACAGAAATACCTGCTGTCCGAATTCGGCGCGGCCACGCTGCGGGCCATGCAGGCCGTCAAGGCCGCGCTCGACCCCGATCTGATTATGAACCCGGGTAAGAAGCTGCCGGACCCGGCGAGCTATCACTAAGCCTTAGCCGGCTGCCTGTTCAGGGGACGCCTCTGCTTCGAACTGCTGATGGTAGCGATCGTAGCGCCCCATCGTGACAAACATCAGCGCCACCACAATCATCACGCCAACCAGCCCGTAGAGCGCTTCGTCGTAGGTGCCTAAGACCTCCTGCGCCCGCGACAGCAGGAACGGACCACCAGCCGTGCCGATCAAAAACCCGACAAAAATACTGCCGTAGATCGCGCCAAACGCGCGCAAGCCGAAATAGCGGCTGACCATAAACCCGATGAGCTCGATCTCGGCACCGAGGCCGGTGCCAAGCAGGGCTGCAGCCGGATAAAGCGCAAATCCGGTTCCCCCGGTGGCGAGCAGCCAGAAGCCCACCGCGCTGCCGAGGAACACCACCAGCGCAACAATCGGCGCGAACACCCGATCGAGCGTCCAGCCGATGATCAGCCGGGAGCCGGCCATCGACAGACCCAGAGCCGTTGCAACCTTGGCCGCATCCACGCTGCTCATGCCGCGATCGCCGAGCAGCAGCGCCAGCTGATTGGTAATGCCCCACAGCGCAAATGATGCAAGCAAAATCCCGATCGCCAGCACCCAGAATACACGGGTACGCAGCGCCAGCGTCAGCGTCAGACCGGACAGCCCCTGCGTTTGATCGGGGCCACCCTCACTGGCGGCTTCATCGCCGTCGGGCCGCAAGCCCAGATCGCGCGGGTGATCCTGTGCGAACAGCACAATAATCGGCACGGTGATAAACGCGATGTAGATGCCGTACCAGACAAAGCCACCCTTCCAGCCGTAGTCGTTGATTACCTCAGCAGTGATACGGGGCAAAATAGCGAGACCCAGTCCCGTGGCAGAGGCGACGATGCCAATCATCAGCCCCCGTTTCCGATCAAACCAGGCCGCGGCGAGACGGATAAACGACATCGTGTTGTTGGCGACGCCAAGCACCGCCGCCAATATAAAGCCCACCCACAGGTGCCAAACTTCAGTCACAAAGAGCGGCATGGTCGCCAGCGTGATCGCCATCAGCAGCAGCGACAGCGCTGTCGGCCAGCGCACGCCGAAACGATCGACGATTGCGCCGAAACCCGGCTGAGCCAGCGCGGTAAAGAAGGTCAAAAAAGAAATCGAGAGCGTGAGGTCCGAACGCGCCCAGTCGGTCGTCCGCTGGATATCCTGAACGACGAAGGCGAAGCTCGAGTAGATGAGCGGACCGACGTTACCAAACATCCCCATAAAACCGGCCACGACCACCGGCAGTCCGAAGATGGGTTTCCGATACCAACCGTCGGGAACAAAACGCACGTTACGCGCCATGTAAAGATCACTCCAGCTTAAGAAACGCCAAGACATGACGCGCTGGCACCACCGGTGCCCGGACCAAAACTGAGGAGGTAGAAATCACCGCAACAGGCCGAACTTACTGGCCAGATTTCCCTCGATCAGCATGGCTGAAATGTATGCGCAGCGTCTATTAGACACGCGCGATATTTTAAGACTAAGATAATTCTGCGGGTTGCACAATCAACCGAAAAACGCAATTGAATAGGGGGCTCTCTGTGTCATTCTCACCCGCCAATCCCGGCGCTGAGATCCTTCCGTAAACCGAGGAGAGCACGATGAATCGACCGCCGTTTTTCCAGTCACGCAAGAACCGGCTCGCGCTCGCAATTTGCGCCGGGCTGGCGTCCGTCATGACCCTGCCGGCGCTCGCTCAGGTCGGTGAGGACGACAGTTCTGAAGATATCGAAGAAATCCTGATTATCGGCAAGCGCGCCACCCGGGTCGATCCCCAGAGTTACGGTGGCGGCCTGGACCTGGTTACCGGCGAGACGATCGCGGAACAGAACATCATCGATTTTGAGGAGCTGATCACTCAGCTACCCTCGGTCAACCTGCAAAGCTTCGGGCCCGGCGACAGCAGCTACATCATCCGCGGCATCTTTTCCGGCGCTGAGGAGTCGACGGTCGGCGTTTACTTTGACGAATCGCCAATCAGCGGGCGATTCCAGCAAAACGGCGGCGGCCGCCAGGCTGGCTTTGTGCTCACCGACCTCCAGACCGTCGAGGTCTACAAAGGCCCGCAGGGCACGCTCTTCGGCGCGAACTCGCTGTCGGGCACCGTGCGCTTCGTCACCAATAAGCCCAAACTCGATGTGGTTGAAGGCAGCGTCAATGCCGCCATGACCACCATGAAAGAGTCCGACGATCTCGGCTTCCGTATGGACGGCATGTTCAACCTGCCGCTGATCGAGGACAAGCTCGGTCTGCGGGCGGTCGTCTGGGGCCAGGAAGCGCAGGGCTTTCTCGACCAGCCCGTGCTGGGCCTGACGGACGTCAACGACAGCTCCATCAAAGGCGGCCGCCTGCACCTTCTGGCAGAACCGACCGATCGCCTGTCGATCCTGGCCACGATCAACTACCAGGAGCGAGAGATGGGCAACAACAGTCGGCAGACGCCTTCCGGTCGCTTTGGGCCGTCGCAGCCTCAGACCGACACCCCCGGGCAGTTTGCCACTTATCAATTCATCGGCTCTGATATTCTCGGCGGACCGGTTGCCGGCGACGACTGGATCAGCACCGAGGCGGTCCGCACGCCGCTGGACGAAGAGTTTACGCTGGCCTCAATAACCGCCAACTACGAGCTGGACTCCGGCATCATCACCGCCGCGTTTTCGCGCTTCGAACGAGACTTTGAGTACATCTATGACTCGACACCCACCAATACCAGCCCCGGGCTATCGGGGTTCTTTCTCGGCGCGCTGGGATATTCAATACCGCCCACCAGCGTGGTAAACCAGCCGCAGCAGCGCGACATCGATTCGGGTGAGCTTCGCTTTGCGTCGACCCTCGACGGGCCGTTCAACTTTCTTGTTGGTGGCTTCATCGCCAATGAGGACAGCCGGTTCGATCTGAACGTGATCAACACAAACGCGTCGGGCTTTGCCGTGGAAGAGTTTGTGCCGGCAGCACCCACGCCGGTCACCGGCGCAGGTGCGCCCGGCTCCACCAACAGCGTCTTCGGTCGGTTTCTGGTCAACGAACGCGATCGCTGGGCCGTCTTCGGTGAGGTCTATTACCAGATCAATGAAAAAACCGAGCTGACCGTCGGCGCCCGGTATTTCGACTTTGACGTGACCGATACCCAGAACAACACCGGACCGGACTTCCTGAGCGGCGGTCCAAACAGCCTGTTCCAGAACGAAGAAAGTGAGGTCACCTATCGCTTCAACCTCACCTATCAGCCCACCGAAGACCTGACCACGTATGCGGAAATTGCCTCCGGCTTCCGGCCCGGGGCTACCAACATCTCGGCCGGTGTGGCGGCGATCGGCGGCGGGACCGTCCCCGGGTTCTTCGAGTCCGACACCCTGTGGAACTACGAGGTCGGCGGCAAATACAACAGCCCCGACGGCCGCTGGTCCGGGAGCGCGGCTTTCTTCTACATGGACTGGGACGACGTGCAGATCGTGCAGGGCAACAACTTCACCTACACCACCAATGGTCCCGCGGCCGACGTGCTCGGACTCGAGGTCAGCGGCACCTATCGGACAGAGGGGCCCTTCGAGTTTGGCGCCGCCTTCACCTATCTCGATACCGGCTTCGCCGAGGACCAGACCATCGTCCCAGGTGTTACCGACCGGTTCTTAGTCTTCGAGGACGACGAGCTCGCCAAGACCCCCTCGTTTTCGGCCAACCTCAACGCCACATCGCGCTTCCAGCTCGACGTAGCCGGCGGGCTGGACGGATTTGCGCGCCTGGACTACACCTATCGAGGGAGCTCAGACACGGTTTCGCAGAACCGGGACGTCGACAACATCCTGAACCCGTTCTTCGAAGATATCCCGTCGTTCAACATCCTAAACCTCAACGTGTCTGTTGGCAGGGATAACTGGTCGGCAGGCATATTCGTCAAGAACATCACCAACGAAACCGCGGTGGTTGACGCGCTTGCCTCAGAGCAGGACCCGTACTTCTTCGTGACGCTGGCGCCGCGAACGGTTGGGGTAACGTTTTCAAGCAGATTCTAAGCGGCAAAACTGAGAGTGATGGCCGGCGACGCTGTGCGCCGGCCATCCCATACGCCTAACGCGCCGCAGCGAGCTGCGACGTTACCCGAGAGGCCAGCGCACGGGTCTCAGCGCATTTCGGCCCCTGAACCAGGTCAGCAGCAACCGCCGTCATCGTGTTCAGCAGCGATGTCGTCGTGATATCCGCCAAGGTCAATTCATTACCGCACAGGTAAGCGCCCGGCAAACAGCTTGCACCAAGCCAATGGAGAGCATCGCGCATTTGTGTCTCGTAGCCACCAATGGTTATCGGGCACCGTAGCGCCGGATCACGCCGATGTTTTTCGTAAAACCAAAGGACCAGCTTCTCCATCCCCGCTATGGCAACGGAGTCGGCAAAGAGCATTTTCATCCTGCGCTCTTGTTCCTGCGGAAACAGCGGTGTCGCGGGGCCGCTCCTTTCCAGGTAATCCAAGATGGCGTGAGAGTCGATAATCACCCGCTCGTCGTCGAGCACTAAGACTGGTACCCGACCAACGGGGTTATAGCGGCGAATCAGCTCACCGTCCTGGTCGGTACGGACCACCTCCTGGTCATAGCCGAGGCCAAGCGCCTCGAGAACCATCGCGATACGCCGCACAAAAGGCGACTGACTACCGCCGATGAGTTTCATGCGGTCCGAGTCTCAGCCGTGGCGGAAAGCACCTGTTTCACACACTGCGTAAGCTGCGGCTCGATGCGGTCACCGTTGGCCTTTTTGACGTGCCCAAACCCCTTGATATCCAGAGCCAGCTCGGCATAGCAAACCGCCACTCCGTAGCTTGCGTCACTCAGCGCTGGCAGCATGGAGCGAAAATCGTCGATGACCCGAGCCCTGAGCGCCCGCTCCCAGCGACGCTCGGCCGTGCGTCCAAAAATATCCAGTGGTGTTTCTCGAAGAGAACGAAACCTCGCCAGCATTCGAAACGCCAACAGCACCCAGCTGCCGAAGCGTCGCTTCAGCAACTCTCCGGTGACGGGATCTTTTTTTGAGAACAGCGGCGGGGCAAGGTGGAAAACCGGTCGGGTCCTGCCACGGAAGTTTGCCTTGGCCCGGTTCAAAAAGTCTGTTTCGGCGTAAAGCCTTGCTACCTCGTACTCGTCTTTGATCGCCATGTGTTTAAACACCGCTTCTGCGGCAGACCGGGTCAAGGCCTGCTGGCGTTCAGGAAACTGACGATCCGCCTCAGCAATTTCCGCTAGCAGGCTTCGATAAGTCTCGGCGTACGCAGCGTTCTGGTACTGCTCCAAAAATCTGGCCCGATGATCGATCTGGGCCTGCGTATTGTCTCGTGCGCCAGCCGATTCGGGCTTAGCCGTCTCGGACTTATGGTCATCGCCGCCAAGCTCGCCCAGGCGGGCCGGATCGGCAACCGCGAGGCGGCCCAGATCAAAGGCCAGCAGTGACTTCTCCACAGCGGCGCCATTCAATGTGATGGCCGTACGCAGCGCGTCATCACTCAGCGGTACAACCGCGCTTTGCCAGGCAGCACCCAGCAGGATCAGGTTCGAAAAAATCTGGTCCCCCAGGAGCCGCTCAGCCCGCATTCCCGCATCGATGATTTCCAGCATCCGCGACCGGTCGCGCAGCCGCTGCTGCAGGCGCGCCTCCCCAAACGCCTGGTCTCCGTCGTCGATAAAGTCGGCTGACGGGGTAAACACGCTGTTCAGAAACGTGCGGGTGCGGTCTTCGAACATCGCTTTTGCGGCGCCGTCGCCGGCGGCGGCGATCAGATCAAAGCCGAGCACCACGTCAGCCGTGGCTTCCGGAATGCGGCCGGCGGCGAGTCGTTCGGCGCTGCGGCTGAGCCGGATATGGCTGTAAACGGCGCCATTTTTCTGGGCGAGGCCCGTGACGTCGAGCACGCTGGCCTGGAGCCCTTCGATATGGGCCGCCATCCCCATGATCGCGGCGACGCTCACCACCCCGCCGCCGCCGATGCCGGCCAGCGCAATGTTGAACACTTCCTCCAGCTCGCAGGAGTCCGGCGCAGGAAGACCCGCTCGCCAGCTCTCGTCGAGCACGTCAGCCTGCTGCGGAACGTATTCACCGCCCTCAAAACTTACAAAGCTCGGACAGAAGCCCCGAACGCAGGAGATATCTTTATTACAGGCGGACTGGTTGATGCGGCGTTTGCGACCCAGGGGCGTTTCCAGCGGCTGGATCGCCACGCAGTTGGATTTGCGACCGCAGTCGCCGCAGCCCTCGCAGACCAGGTCATTGATCATGACCCGGACCGCCGGATCGTCCAGCTGCTTGCGCTTGCGCTTGCGACGTTTTTCGGCGGCGCAGCCCTGAGCGTAGATCAGCACCGTGACTCCCGGCGTGTCCTTGAGCTGCTCCTGCACCCGATCGAGCTCCTCGCGAGGCAGCAGTGTGACCGACCCTGGCAACGGCTCCGAGTCGAAGCGACTGACGTCGTCGGTCACAACCGCCACCTCGGCGACGCGTTCTGCCAGCACCAGCTCACAGATTTGACCTACCGACAGGCCGCCCTCCACCGGCTGCCCGCCGGTCATCGCCACCGCCTCGTTATAGAGGATTTTAAACGTCATGGTGGCCTTGGCAGCAACCGCGGCCCGGATGTTCAGCGAGGCGGAATGGGCGTAGGTGCCGTCGCCCACGTTTTGAAAGATGTGCGGCTCGCTGGTAAACGGGGCCCGGCCAAGCCAGTGCATGCCCTCACCACCCATGTGGGTCATCGATACAATCGACCGGCTGGGAATCCACGAGGCCATGCCGTGACAGCCGATGCCCGCCATCGCCTGGGAGCCCTCGGGGACGCGGGTCGAAGTGTTGTGCGGGCACCCGGAGCAGTAAAACGGCTTCCGTGGCGCGGGCGCGGGAATCTCCTGGTCGCGCGGCTGAAGGCGCGACCGGAGCTCAGCCAGGCAGGCCCTGCTCCGCTCGCTGAGCGCGTCCTTTTCCGCGAGCCAGTCGCCGAGTGTGATCGCCAGCTCACCCGCCTGGAGGTCACCCGCTTCCGGGATCATAGCCTGGTCCTCGGCGTCCCGCTTGCCCGCAATGGCTGGTGCGCCCGCCCTGCCATAGAGCAGCCGCGTCGCCTGATCCTCGATCACCGGACGCTTCTCCTCGACGATCAGCAGCTCTTGGAGCCCCAGCGCAAACGCCCGCAGCCGCGCCGCATCCAGCGGCCAGATCAGGCCGGGTTTGAAGAGCGCGAGCCCCACCTTTACGGCTTCCGCCTCTCCGATGCCGAGCAGAGCCAGCGCCTCGCGGACGTCCAGCCAGGTTTTTCCAGGCGCCACGATTCCCAGGCGGCTGTCGCCGTTGCGCCACAGCTCGCGGTCGAAGCTATTGAGCGCGCTGAATTGCTGCACGGCCGGGTGCCGAATTTCCAGCAGACGCCGCTCCATCTGCAGCGGCGGGTCGGGCCAGCGCACCTCTCCGTCGGGTTCGAAAGGCGGCGGCCTGAACGTATGGCGCTCGAGACCAACAGGGGTTACACGCGAGGTCTCGGCAACTTCAGAAACCAGCTTGATTCCAACCCAACATCCGGTAAACCGCGACAAGGCCCAGCCCCGGATACCGAAGTCGATCAACTCTTCTAGCGTTGCCGGATACAGCGTCGGTATGCCGGCGCCGATAAACATGTGGTCCGACTGGTGAGCCAGGGAGGAAGAAAACGCACCGTGATCATCTCCCGCTATGGCCAGCACCCCGCCGAAGCGACTGGTGCCCGCCATGCTGGCGTGCTTGAGGGCATCCATCGAGCGATCGACGCCCGGCCCTTTGCCGTACCAGAGGCCAAATACCCCGTCGACGGTGCGCTTCGGGTCGATGCCCGCCAGCTGTGAACCCCAAACGGCGGTGGCGGCAAGATCTTCGTTGAGCCCAGACATGAAGGTGATGTGCGCTTCCTCGAGCAGCTGTGACTCGGACCACAGCGCTTTGTCGAGCCCGCCGAGCGGCGAGCCGCGATAGCCCGAGATGAAGCCCGCGGTGTTTCTACCCGCCGCAGCGTCGAGCTGGGCCTGCGTCAGCGCAAGGCGTACAAGCGCCTGCATGGGATTGAGAAACACCATCCCTTCCTGCTGCTCGTAGCGGTCCCTTAGGGAAACGGCCTGCATTTAACTCCTCGCATTGTGCCGAACGATGGCGCGGCCGGCGGTTTAGCCTACCTTGATCACAACCGCCATCGCCGTATCACCGGCTGCGCAGCCCTGGAACAGGCCGTAGCCGCCGCCGAGAATCACCAGCTCCTCGATCAGCTCGATGATAGCGCGAAGACCGGTTGGACCCTGGGGATGTCCCCAGATCAGGGAGCAGCCGTAGTTGTTGAGCTTTTCGACGCTGAGATCAAAGGCCCGCGCGAAGGCGATGTCGTTGACCGCAAACGGATTATGCGACTTGATCGCCGTGACCTGCTCAATGCCGATCCCAGCCGCCGCCAGCGCCTTTTGGCTCGCACCGATCGGAGCGGCGGGCATATAGGCCTTTCGCTCCCGGTGCTGCCCGAAGCTGATAAGTCGAATCGTCACCGCCGGATCCTGGGAGAAGTCCGCAGCCACCTGCTCGTTGGTCACGACCATACCGGCGGCACCGTCCGCGGGATGCGTCTGGGTGGCAAAGGTGACCGTACCGTCGGGCAGCGCGGGCTTGAGCTTCTCAATAGCGGCCCGCTCCACCGGACGAATGCCTTCATCGCCGCTGCAGCTTGCTCTGACCCGACCGCGGCGGTCAACGAGCTCGATGGGCTCGACCATATATCGACGCTGAAAGGCCCTATCGTCGGCAAGCGCCTGCTGATACTGCTCAGAACGCAGCACCAGCACGTCGTTCTGTTCCCCGGTGGTGATCTTGAACTCTGAAGCTACATTTTCGGCAGTTTCCACCATGGCGCAGTCAGCCCAGGGATCTTTCTTGAAGTTGTCGAGCACCCACACTTCCTGTTTCCCGGCGCCGCCCATGCCGCTGGGGTCCGGGTAGTAGATGTGCGGGCCGTTGGATACGCGGTCGGTGGCGATGGCGAGCGACGCGGTGGCCTCCTTGGAACGCACCGCACTGGCCGCTTCGGCCAGGATTCGGGCGCTGGTGGCGCAGGCCTGACTGATGGTCGGCCCCGCCAGCTGCGGTGCACCGATTTCCGCCGCCAGCCACGGCAGGCCGTAGAACGCACCCTGCTGCGGCACCGTCATACCGAGCACGCCAAAGTCGAGCTGATCGAGCGGCAAGCTTCGGCTTTCGGCAGCCTTCCGGGCCGCCTGCGCAGCCAACTTAAACGAGTGAAGCCCCGACAAACTCATCTGCCAGCGGCTAAAGGGCGTGGACCAGTAAGCCCCGTAGGGCACATAGATCTGGGACATATTTTAAGACTAAAATATTCGCGGTGAGCAAACAATGAAACGTGCTCGCGGAAAGCCCTTGGCCGCTGCTCGGTAACGTCCTTAACGCTTCGTTGTTTTTGGTGGCCACCCCAACCACGAGAGAGTCCCGCACGCCATGTCCGTTAGTTACACATTCAACCCGGCCCTGTCCCCGGCTCCGGAAAAGATGCCCCGGCGTGTCGGGATTATCGGCTGCGGCACGATCGGTCCGGATATCGGCTACTACCTCAAGAGCGCCATTCCCGGGCTCGAGCTCGTCATGGTCGACGTGGTCGAGGACGCCCTAGGCCGGGCGATCGAACGCATCGAGGCCTACGCTCAAAAGGGCCTGGACCGGCGCAAGCTTAGCCCCGCGCAGGCCGAGGACGTCGTCAAACACCTGACCGCCAGCACCGACTACGGCAAGCTGGCCGGCTGCGACTGGGTGATCGAAGCCGCCACGGAAAACCTGGAGCTGAAGCGCCGGATCTTTTCTGACATCGAGGCGGTGGTTGAGCCTGACGCTATGATCACTTCGAATACCAGCTCACTGCCGGCCGAACGGATGTTCTCCCGCCTCGACCATCCCGAGCGGGCCACGGTGACTCACTTTTTTGCCCCGGCCTTCAAGAACCCCGCGGTCGAAGTGATCGACTGGCACGGGGCTGATCCAGAAGTGATCACCGCGCTGCGCTGGATTTTCTATGCCACCAGCAAGACGCCGATGATGACCTCCGACGACGTCTGCTTCATGCTCGACCGGATTTTCGACAACTGGTGCAACGAGGCGGCTCTGCTGCTGGACGAGGCAACACCCTCACAGATTGACAGCGTGGCGATGGCGTACGTTCACGCCGGTCCGTTTCACGTGCTGAACCTCGCCAACGGCAACCCGATCATTATCGAGACAAACCGGCTGCAGCAGGAAGAGGAAGGCGACCACTACGCGCCCGCTGCGGTGTTCGAGTCGGATCCGCGGTGGGAGACGGTGCCGCCGGCGGGGCCCATCGAGGTGGACCCGGTGCTGGCCCGCCGGATTAGCGATCGCCTGCTCGGCATTCTGTTTTCCCAGAGCGCCGACATACTGAGCCGCAACATCGGCGCGCCCGAAGATCTCGACCTTGGGTGCCGCCTGGCCTTTGGCTTCCGCGATGGCCCCCTCGCGATGATGCAGCAGCTCGGCGGAGACGAAGTCACGCGCATCGCCGACGAGTTTGCGCAATGGAAGCCCGCGATGCCGCGCGGTGACTCAGCGCTTGAGACGGCCATGAAGGCGCGCCGCTTTATTGGCGTGGATCACTTTCGCGATGCGGCGCTGATCACGCTGCGCCGGCCCGACGCGCTCAACGCGCTGCACGACGAGATGACCGACGAAATCCTGGTGGAGCTGGAGCGCGCGGAGGCCGACCCGGAGATCAACGCCATCATTATCACCGGCTACGGGACCCAGGCCTTCTGTTCCGGCGCGGATATCGGGCGCTTTCCACAGCTCTTAGGCGACCACGACGCGTGCGTGGAATACGCCCGGGCCTGCTCGCGCCTACTGCTACGCATGGACACCTGCAGCAAGCCGATCATTGCCGCGCTCAACGGGTTCGCTCTCGGCGGCGGACTGGAGCTTGCGCTGCGGTGCGACGCAATGGTCATGATGGACAGCGCGTACCTGCAGTTTCCCGAGATCTCGCTCGGTATTGCCCCGGGCATCGGCGCCCTGGCCGTGCCCTATCGGCGCCACCCGAGCGCTGCCACCACGTTCCACGACATGATCATGAGGGCCGAGCGGCTGTCGGCCGAGAAAGCCGAGAGCCTGGGCGTCGTGCAATCGCTGGCCGGCACGCCGAGCGAGCTTTTTGACCAGGCGCTGGCTGCAGCAACTATCATCAACGAGCAGGGCAAGCCCTCGCTGGATGCGCCGGTCTCGGTGGAAACCGTCAGCGCGGAGACTCGCTTCAGCGCCGAGGTGGCCCAGATCATGGCCAGGGCCATCACCGATGCTGCGGGAGCCAGCAGCCTCAACGACGCGCTTGAAATCGGCTATCACGCTTTCGGGGACACCGGCATGACCGCCGCCGCGCGCGAAGGTATTGATGCCTTCCTGGAACGGCGCAAGCCCGACTTCGCCAAGACCGGATGAGCAGCGGGCCGCAGATCCTCAAACCTCTGGAGCTGGGCATCATCGTCAGCAATCTCGAGACATCGAAGACCTTCTACGGCGACTATCTGGGCCTTGAGCCTCAGCGGGAAATCTCGATCAGCGCCGACGTCGGCGCACGAACCGGCGTAGCGAGAGAGGGCTTCACTATCTACCGCTTCATCGCCCCTTGCGGAACGGTGATTAAGCTTTTGAAACGATCCGGCCCTCAGTCGGACCGGGCTGCCGTCAGATCAGAGCAATGTTCACGGCTGGCTGATACGTTTCTGACATTGGTGGTTGACGATCTGGAGGCGCTAACCGAACGGCTAACCAGCGAGGGCGTCGCTGGGCCGGAGGGCGAAGCTCAGATCAAGATCGTTCGCCCGGGCATGCGGCTCGCTTTTGTCCACGACCCCGACGGTTATCCCATCGAGCTGGTGGAGTACAGCGACGCCTGACGGCCCGGCGGCACTAGCCTCCCGCCCTGACCTGGGCGAAACCGCTGTTTAGATATTTCGCCATTCGGTCGAGCGCTTCTTCGATACGCTCATGGGGCTCAGACCCGAAGCACAGGCGCACGTGGCCTTCCCCCATGGGTCCATAGAAGGTGCCGGACTCAACCACCACGTGGGCATGATCGAGCATCTCGTCGGCAAAATCCTGCGAGGACAGGCCCGTGCCTCGAATGTCGGGGAAGGCATAGACCGATCCTTCGGGCGCGCGGCACTCGACGCCGGTCAACGCGTTCAGTCCAGCAACCGTCAGATCTCGGCGCCGCGTGTCCTCGGCATGGATCGCGGCGCGCGGTGCCGGGTCGCCGGTCAGCGCCGCCAGCGCGCCGTACTGGGAAAACACGTTTACATGGGTCACGTCGGCGATGGTGATCTGCAGCAGCGCCGGAATGAAGCTCGGGTTGGCAGCGATATAGCCGAGGCGCCAGCCGTCCATCGCGTGGGACTTCGTGAAGGCAAACAGGCTAAACGTCCGCTCAGCCATGCCGGGCAGCGAGGCGATGCTGACGTGCTCAACGTCGTCGAAGACAATTTCCTCGTAGACCTCGTCGCTCAGCACAAGCAGGTCGTGCTTGATGGCCAGATCAGCAACCGACTGCAGCTCCTCGCGGGTGTAGACCCGGCCGGTCGGATTCGACGGGTTCACCAGCAGGATCATGCGCGTGCGCGGTGTGATTCTGGCTTCGATGGCCGCGGCGTCGATGGTATACCCGTTTTCCCGGTCCA
The DNA here is from genome assembly GCA_039033415.1 of Pseudomonadota bacterium. Classification (NCBI taxonomy): domain Bacteria; kingdom Pseudomonadati; phylum Pseudomonadota; species Pseudomonadota bacterium. The sequence continues at coordinate 275,670 of JBCCCR010000002.1, forward strand.
GCGGCGCAAACACCGGCACGCCGCCGGCAAGCTCGATCTTGCTAATGTGCTGCGGATAATAGGGTTCCAGGATAATGGCTTCGTCACCGGGATCAATCGCCGCGAAAAACACCGCGAACGACGCGTGGGTGAGGCCATTGGTGACGATGATCTGACCCGGGTCGACATCAAGCTTTTTCTCATTTCGCAGGCGATCGGCAATCGCCTCGCGCAGCACCGTCTCGCCGGGAAACTCCCCATAGTGGACCACGCCGTCGTCCAGGGCCTTCTTGGTAGCCTCCTTAATGTGGGTTGGCGTATCGAAATTCGGCTTGCCGACCTCGAGATGAATCAGATCGACGCCGGCGTATTTTGGCTGACGAGCTTTTTGATACATGCCGAAACTGGACGGCGTGCTCTCGGCAATACGGTTGGCTGGCCACTTCATAGCGAGTTTCCCTGGACGGTGCCCCCGGCGTTCCCGGCCGACGGTCAGTAGTTAATCGAAGGATTGTCACCGGGATAGATGACCCCGACAACGTCCATCCCGGCTTCGTTCGTTGCCTGCAGCGAGTGCTCGCACTTGGCCGGTAGAAAAATGACGTCGCCGGCCTCCACCGGTGCCCGCCCGGTTTCGGTCCACATCATTCCTTCTCCGCGCAAAATGATCAGCGCCTCCTCATAGAGATGCCGGTGCGGTGCAGCCTTGGACTCGGGGATGTGGCCGATGAACTGCGTGGCCACGTCTGAGCCAATCGTTTTGTCGACCAGCATCTGGAAATAGCGCGGCCCCATCTCATCGCGTTTCCCGGCGTCGACCGACACACGACGCTGGGGGTGATCAGCGTCAAAAACCGACGCCTGTGTCGGTGAAAACTGCGGCTCATCGGCAGCCGAGCAGGCGGAGATGTAAACCTCCAGCTGGATCTCAGGGTGCAGCTGAAAATCTTCTCCGGGGCGGATATAGACGCCGCTGTCGGCCTCGATGTCCATCAGTTTCCCGCCGATGTTGATCGTGCCGCGACCCGCCGAGATGAACAGCACGACATGCCGATCCCCGAAGCTGATGAAGTCGGTTCGCTGGTCGGCCAGCGCGTGAAACTGGGACTGATAAACGGCGCCCTGGGCCGGTGAGATCACCCGGCAGTAGCTTAAGCCCGTCTCCTTGAACCGACCCGCGCGGGAGGTGGAAAAAACGTAGCAGTTGTCGTCGAGCGCTGAGGCCGACGTTGCGGCATCGAAGCGCCGCAGCGGGATCGCTCGATTTTCAGGGCTGCCCGGATCATCGAGCAGGTAAGCACCGGGAATGGCGTTGTGGCTGCCGTCGCAGTGGGGGCCATCTTGGGTCTTTTTGCAGTTGCAGAACAGCACCTCTTCACCATCATGCTGCCCCTCGTACATCACCGGTTCAATGCCCGTGCCCTTGTGGGAACCGTCACAGAACGGCTGCCGCTTCGACAGACCGCACGCGCACCAGAAATACTTCCGCCCTTGGCGAAGCTCCTGATAGCTTGGCTTGACGTCGGCGATCGCCGGCAGTTCAGCGGTAGACAGGTTTTCCTCGACGGGTTTTTCTGGTGCTTCCGACGTCTGTCCCACGACGAGTCCCTCGGGTGTTGCAGCATCCCAGAATACGCGGATTAGCCGGCCCGGAAAACCCTTGTAAAGCAACGCCGCGCCAACCCATCACCATCCGCGGCCTGCTACCATGCGCGCTCTGCGCCGCGGTCACCGCAGGGGTTCTTAATCACCCCTACGCGCCCGCCGCATCGCTTTAGGCCCAGACCACACATAAAAGGCATGCAGGAAAAATCGGAAAAAGCCCGCTTCTCTTCTTTTCTCACGACCGTCATGACGCTGCTCGGCGTCGCGCTGGGTCTGGGCAACGTTTGGCGCTTTCCTTACATGATGGGCACCAACGGGGGCAGCGCGTTTCTGCTCGTGTTTATCGTGCTGATGGTGGTGATTGCCGTCCCGGCCATGATGTGTGAACTGGCGCTGGCTCGCAGCAAGCGGGGCGCAACAATCACGGTGCTCACGGAGAGCTTTGGCCCGTTTGGCCGGTTCCTCGGCTACGTGCTGGTGGCCTCGGTTTTTGTCGCCGGCTCTTATTACACGCTTGTGGTGGCCAACGTCTTTTACAGCGCCTGGTTTTCGATGATCTACGGCTTTAGCGACGGCAACCTGGGTGAATTCGCCGCGAGCCTGGCGAGCGAGGGACAGCAATATCTCGTGGCAGTGGCCGTCCTCTGGGCCGCACTGTTCGTAATCTGGCGCGGCCTGAAGGGCGGCATCGAGCGGGTCAGTGACACGTTTGTGCCCTTTTTTTTCCTGGTCGCAGTGTATCTCGGCTACGTGGCGCTGACGTTGCCGGGCGCCAGGGAAGCCGTAGCCGAGTTCATGCGACCCGACTTCTCCCAGATCGGCATCCGGGAACTGTCGGCGGCGCTGGGCCAGTGCTTCTTCTCGCTCGGGCTTGGCGCCACCTTCGCCATGGTCTATGGGAAATTCATCAGCGAGAACCAGAAGGTCGGGTCGCTGGCGCTGATCGCCGCCGCCGGCGACACCTCAGCCTCCGTGCTGGCCGCGGTGTTCATCGTGCCGACCATCATGGTGTTCGGCCTGCCGCTCGATTCAGGCCCGACTCTGCTTTTTGACACGGTACCGACCCTGCTGGCGCAGATGGACAACGGCCGCTGGGTGGGGTCGCTGCTGCTGCTCGCGCTGTCGCTCGTGGCTTTCCTGTCGGTTGTCGCGGTATTTCAGGTCGTCACCGTATCGTTGGGCGAGCAGCGCATTGGCGCGCGGCTGGGCCGGGCGCGACTGCTGATCCTGATCGGACTGGCTGAGACGGCGCTCATCGCCTGGCCGGCCTGGCGTCCCGAAATTATCGGCCCGCTCGATCTGATTATCGGCTCGTGGTTCATGGTGACCGGCGGGATGCTGGCGGTCATCGCGATCACCTGGTCGTACACGCGCTCTGACGCGCTGGCGGAGATCTTCAGCGGCGGTCAGGCAGGACGGCGTCATCACATGCTTTTTCTCTGGATGCGCTACCTTATTCCGATCGCCCTGTTTTCGATTGTTGCGGGTTCTATCTATGACACCATCACCAGCTAGCTCTCTGGCCGCTGCACCGGCCGACGCCGTGGAAGTGCTGCGCGCCCATTTCCCGATCCTCGCCAGCAAAACATACTTCAACGCGTGCTCCTACGGGCCGCTGTCCGTCGAGGTTGAAGCGGCGCTTCAGGAATACATGAACATCCGCCACGCGCAGGGTGCGCGCTGGGATATTTACGTCGACAAAGCTGAGAACACCCGTCAGATGCTGGGTGAGCTGCTCGGCTGTGACCCTAACGACGTGTCGATCTCAACGTCGGTCAGTCAGTCGCTCAATACGCTGCTGTCGGCGTTTGATTTTGACGGCCCCCGCCGGAATATTGTTACGACCGACTTCGATTTCCCGACCACCGCCCAGATCCTGCTGGCGCAGGAAGGGCGCGGCGCGAAGGTGAAGCGGGTGAAGGCTGACGATTCCGGCACAGCGCTGAACATGGCGCGGTTCGATGAACTGATCGACAAGCAGACGCTCCTGGTCCAGGTCCCGCTGGTCTGCTACCGCAACGGCGTCTGGACCGATATCGATCCGATCATCGAACTGGCGCATGCCCGGGGCGCCCTCGTGTTGGTCGATGCCTACCAGGCGATCGGGACACGCGCCTATGACGTCAGCGCGTCCGGCGCAGATTTTCTGGTCGGCGGCTGTACCAAGTATCTGCTGGCCGGCGCGGGCACTGGCTTCATGTACGTCCGGGACGCCCGAGGAAACGGGCTGCAGCCAATCGCCACCGGCTGGTTCGCGCAGTCCAATCCCTACGCCATGGACATTTATCATCACGAGCCGCACGATACGGCGCGCCGCTTCGAGGCGGGCACGCCAAACGCCGTTGGCCTATTTGCGGCGGAGGCTGGACTCAAGCTGCTGCTGGATGTCGGCATGGAGACGGTGGAGGCCAACATCGCGGCCGTAACCGATCTGCTCAAAGAAATGGTGGCTCGCAACGGCTGGCACCTTGTGACTCCGGATCATCACCATGGCGCCATGCTTGCCATCCGCTCTACGGATGCCCCGGCCCTGGTCGAGCGTCTCGAAGCGCGCGGCGTGATTCTCACCGAGCGCGATAACAATATCCGAGTCGCACCACACTTTTACAACAACGCCGCGGACGTCGAGCAGCTGGAACTGGCGCTGCAGGCCGAAGCATCGCTGCTGGCGAAAGGCTGACTAAGTAGATCGGGCACCAGCAGAACCAATTTGTGGCTGGCGGCTGGCAACGTGACCAGCGTTATGACGAGCAGCAGGAACCGACGACACGTCACCCTAATTCTGCCAAAACGGCAGTTTGAAAGTGTCGACCGGCAGCGGTGAAGTTTGAGCGCCTGAGAGCGAGGGGTCGTTGGCTCTTGCCATGCGGCCTTTGCGAAATTGAGGCCCCAAGTCGCTTGATCCGGCAACCGACCCCCCTCAGCTTTGCCTCAGCCCCAATACGCGTTAGCTTGGGCAGCAGGTTTAGGGGAGTGGTCGTTTGACGAAGCGTTTTTTCGGGCTGGTTTGCACCCTGCTGTTCCTGACGGAACCGGCAGCCAGCTATCAAATTGGCACGATTCAGGAAAACGGATCGGCCCAGTTTCGGGGTCAGGTGTTTGTGCCGTCCAGCCCCGGCGTAACGCCGGACGACCGCATCCTCCCGTCCGAGCAGTTCCCGCCGCTAGGGCTTAACGGGCAGGCCTATCTGAGCGGCATTGCGCTAAGGATTGCGACGGACGCCCAGGCGCCGGCGATGATTCATTTCTTCGCCCAGCTGCCGAGCGCGTCCCAGGCCACGTCTGGCGAGGGAGCGCTTGCCAGCGCAACGCTCAGGATTTGTCGCGGCGACGGTGGGCCGGGCCAGGCGTGCGACTATGGCATCGATCCGCTTGAGCTGCCGTTCGATCAACCGGTGTTTGCCGTGTTCAGCGAATGCGCCACCGCGGTGGTCAGTGCCGCGTCGGGCGACGATGATTATCCGGCCGGCCAACCGATCCTGGACAGCAACTGCGCAGCGCCAGAGTCGGGTTCGCTGTCATTGGCGTCCGGTCCTGGCGACGTTGCTTTTGTCGCCAGTTTTCTGAATCCAACGCCAAACCGGATCGCCGACTATCAGGCTGGCAACGGCGGCCAGGGCAACGGCGACAACGTGCCTCCGCTGTCGGGCCCCAGCCTCGGCAGTACCAGCAATGAGCTGATCGACGGCAGATTGGTACCCACCCACGATATGGCAGGCGGGGTTGCCTTGCCGACCTCTGTACTCATCCCCGCCGGCAATTTTGTGCTTTCCGCCCTGCTGCGGCTGGACGACACTCAGGGGTTCCGCAAGCTACTCGACTTCAAGAACCTGAAATCGGACAACGGCATCTATGCCAACAACGGGGAGCTCAGCTTCTTCCCGTTCACCAGCAGCGGTCAATCAGATCTGGCCGAGGGCGCATGGCAGTCGCTGGTCGTGGAGCGGATCGACAACCTCGTTAGGATCCGGCTGGACGCCGAGTTCAAACTTTTTGTGATCGATAATGCGCAAGACGCGCTGCCCGATGCCGATCAGCTGTTGAACTTTTTTGTCGATGACCAAACCACAGGCGGCGTTGAAGACCCACTGGGTCGTTGGGCGCGCATCCAGCTTTTCCAGAACATCAGCGGCCTGCAGGGACCGCCACCCAGACTGAGCGCTGACGGGGCTGACCCATTCGAAAACGACAATTTGCCCAGCCGGGCCGACCTTGGTCAAAACGGGCCGGCCGGGAGCTTTCGCACCTTTCACGTGCCGGATGACGAAGACTGGCTCTACGGCGGCGTCCCCTGCGATATCCCCAACTACTGGGGCGAAACCGGCAACGCTGCGCTGGTCGTTTCCTCCGATGATCCGCGTTTTGCGCCCATTGTCGAATACTACCCGCAGGCCGCGCTGGCTGATCCCATGGCGCAGCCCACCGAGACATTCGGCTCCTGCGCGACACGCGAGCGACTGGTGATTCCGCCGATCATCGACAGCTTTGTCCGTCTGCGAAACTGCGAGAACCCGACCGTTTCGCCGGCAGCCCCCATTCGCTACGAGATTAACTCGCTGCAGCCGGACGCGGTGGTCTGCTCGCCGGCGTTGCTGATCCGGGGAACGGTGACCGAAGCGGGTAGCGGGAACCCGGTCGGCGGTGTTTTTATCCTTGGCGAGGACAACTCGGCGGGTTTCTCCTCACCCACAGATGGCGCATATCGGATACTCGTCACAGACTTTGATCAGATGACGCTCAACGTGATCTCGACGGCCTGGACGGCGCCCACAACAGTGGTCGAATCCATCGATCTGCTGAACGGCGCCGAGGTCAACTTCGAGGTGTCTCGGCGAAGCGTTCTCTTCGGTGACGGATTTGAGGACCGAGAAAACCCGTTTGCTGGTGCCGGCGCCTCCCCCTGAGCTGCGCCAAGCGGCGCGGGCCACGCGGCCACACTCACATCGGCAACCCACCAAAAGGATTTCCTTAAACCAGCGCTTGCTGAGACACCACATTTTTGGGCAGACGCCGCTTTTTGCGTGCAAACCGCCGAAATTAACCCTCCACCACTTTTTCTCCTCGTTGCTCAATCGATTCTCGAACGCTCGAAAGCCGTTGTTTTTGATTGATTTTTTTCGTTTCTGCCCAGTAGATGGATTGTTGGCACAGGCCTTGCGACATGTCGGACAGCATCGACACCGACAGGAAGTCAGTCATGAATTGTTATCTGGTCACCGCCACCGCAGCCGTCGCGCTCTCGGTCGCCTACCAGGCGCTAAAGCCGCAGTCCGAAGGAGCCGCTGACCCGCGGACCACCATCGCCGCCGCCAAGCAGCTACAGACACCAGGTCCGGTGGCTTCCCGGCAAACGGCCCTTAGCGCTGCCGTTGAGGCTTCGACCAAGGCGGCGACCGAGCGGCCGGCATCGTCTTTAGTCGTGAGCCCGGTTGAGTTCACGGCGCCGGCGATTGCGGCACCTGAGCGGCCCAGCGTCCCGGCTATTCCAGCGCCGCCGGCCGGCCAGTTTCATGCCGTTTCGCAGCCGGAGCAGGCGGAACTGGTGGTTTCCTACAAGGCAGAATCTTTCGATGCCATCGCTTGTCAGGTCAACGATCTCGGCGGTGAGGTCATCCGCCAGTTCGGCACGCTGAACATGGTTGAGGTCAGGCTGCCGGCACAAACCGAAGAGCTGCTGCTGGCCAGCAATGACGTGGTCGGCTTTAGCGCCAACGATTCGGTGGCAGCCATGTCGCGCAGCGCTCGCGCTGCCGTTAACCTGCCCTCAGCGTCCAGTCCCAATGCGTTTCCGGCCAGCAATGTCGGGGTAGCGGTCTTGGATTCTGGCGTTGCGCAGCACAGCGATCTCGACGTGGAGGATCCGGTCGAGATTATTCCGGCCACCAACGCCCTGCAGCGCTTCGATAGCTTCGCCAGCAATGGCTACGAAGCCAACGAAGGGGACGCACTGTTCAATTGGCGGTGGCATGAGGATCATGACGACAACAGTCCGCACAGCGGCGACGTACGCCTGGTCTACGATCCGGATCACGACTACGTCGCGCGGCTAAAAGTCGACGATGGCTATACCACCCTGAGCCGGCTGGTAAACCTGGACGGCGCGCGCACCGCGTATCTCAGCTTTGACTGGCGCGCTCATCATCCCGAAGGTGCCCGAGACGGCATGCTCGACGTCTGGCAGTGGTCGGCGAACGCCGGCTGGTCGGTGATCTACCAGTTCCCGATCGATAAGAGCACCGACTTCACCAACGCGGAAATCGACCTGACACCCTACATTGCCGAAGAAACCAACATCGGTTTCGGTTTTAACGGCTTTGACGACCAGTACGTCGAGATCGACAACGTGGCCGTGGTGTCCACTCAGCTGAGCGGTGGCTTTTCCGATCGCTTCGACAACCGCTCCTACAGCAACCAGGACGGCGTCATGAACTGGTCATATTCCTGGGAGGAAGACCAGGACGACAACCATCACAATCGTGGCGACATCCGTCTGGTCAGTGACGGCAACGGCGGGTTTTTTGCACGCCTGGGCCATTCACCCGACTGGAATGCGATTAAGCGCGCGGTCAACCTGAGTGGCGTGCAGTCGGTGACCCTGCGCTTCGACTGGCGCGGCACTGCACCGAGCGGCAGCAACAATCAGGCTGGCGTCGACATCTGGGGCTGGTCCAACCAGCACGGCTGGACGCCGCTGGACCGCGTCTATCCCCAGGGCAACAGCGACTGGACGACTCACGTGGTCGACGCTTCGCAGTTCGCCGGCGAGCACTACGTCCAGTTCGGCTTCAGCGCCTGGAACATGGTGCCTGGTCAAAGCTTCGATCTGGACAACGTCTCGGTTGACGTAGACGTCGCCAGCAGCTCGCAGCACGATGGTTTTGGACACGGCACCCACGTCGCCGGCGTGATCAGCGGCAAGGGTGACTACGCGCCCAGCCAGGACTTCAAGGGTGTTGCGCCCGGCGCCAAGATCCATCCGGTGCGCGTGCTGGACAGCACGGGCCGAGGAACCGTTGCTGAGGTGATCTCGGGGCTGGAATGGGTGCTCGAAAACGCTGACGACCGCAACATTCGTGTCGTCAATCTGTCGCTCGGCAAGCCGGTCAACGAATCGGCGGAAACCGATCCGCTGGTTCAAGCCGTGGAGCGCGTCTGGGACGCCGGCATCACCGTGGTGGTCTCCGCGGGCAACTTCGGCCGGGAGGGTCACTTCACGATTACCAGCCCGGGTAACTCCCCGAAGGTGATCACCGTGGGATCCATTACGGATAACGGTACCACCAGCTTCGGTGACGACTACACCTCAACCTATTCGTCGCGAGGCCCGACGGCCATCGACCACTTTCTCAAGCCCGATCTGGTGGCTCCCGGGAACAAGTGGGTGGCCTCGGTCAGCCTCGGGGACAAGCTGACGTCCGACCTGTCGGAGCGCCTCGAGGGATGCTCGGACTGCGACGACAACTACATGGAGCTCTCCGGCACCAGCATGGCGGCCGCAGCCGTCTCCGGCGCCGCTGCCCTGATGCTATCGAAGGACCCGAGCCTGGAGCCTGCGACCGTCAAAGCTCGCCTGATGCGCTCTGCCCGCAAGGTGAATGAGGACCCGACTTACGCCGGCGCCGGGGTGCTGGACGTGCAGGCAGCCCTGAACGAAGGCGGGTTTGTCTTCAGTGACGCACTGTCACCCAAGATGGGCCGCTCTGACGAGGGTGAGGTGATCACCATTCAGGACACCGCCCTGCTGTGGGGTGACGAGGTCTGGGGCAACGGCTACCTGTGGGCCAACGGTTACCTCTGGGCCAACGGCTACTCAGCCTCTGACGGCTACGTCTGGTCCGACGGTTATCTCTGGGCCAACGGCTATCTGTGGGCTAACGGCTATCTCTGGGCCAATGGCTATCTCTGGGCCAACGGCTACCTTTGGGCCAACGGTTACCTCTGGGCCAATGGCTACCTTTGGGCCAACAACGTGGTCAACGCCAACGCGCTGTATCAGCACCGCGGCAACGGCCTGGAGCTCAACGACGATTGATCAACTTTGGGTGCATTCATGCACCTCACCAGGCGCAGCGGAGCATCACCCCGCACCGCTGCGCCGCCTTTCTGAGAGGAGGCGCTGGCGAGCGCATATGAACTAGGAGGAGGCACTGGCAAGTGCCGCAGCAACAGCGCCGCGAGCTTTAACGCTCGCGGCGTTTTTTTATGCCAGCCAGCGCACCAGCGTCTTCGCCTCGGTGCCCGGCGTTGGGTCCGACAGGTCCAGCACCTCAACCTGCGACACCCGCGCGGAGACCGTCTCGGTTGCATCCCGCAGCGGATCGTCAGCGTGGGTCAGCAGGCAGGCGGGTACTCCCAGCAGCGCCAGCCGCTCGATGATGGGGTGGCGGAACACGGCGTGATAGGTTTTGTGGTAGTGGGTCAGGTTTTTCAGCAGCCCAACCACCAGCGTGTGCAGAAACTCAGGCTCGAGGTGACCACCGAATCGGATATGGGCGGGCGTCTTGCGGAAGTGAGGATAGAAGATCATCTGGTCCCGAACGTAGTGAAACGCCCAATTGAACTGTCCCCCGATGTCGTCGGGCGCCTGCGGCGGCGCGTAGTGTGTTAAGAATTCTTCGCGCTCCTCGTCCGAGAGAACCGCAATTCCGTGCATCGCCAGGTGAGCCACACGCTCGGGCTGCGCCAGGGCTAGCTCGACGCCGATGTGAGAACCCGTATGCGTTCCGTAGACGTCACAGCGTTCAATATGGAGGGCAGCTAGGAATCGCGCCATGCTGTCGGCGTAGTCCGGGAGCGCGGGTGAGTCCTGCAGGGGCGGGGCCGAGTCGCCGTTGCCCAGGGTGTCGGGCGCAATCACGCGACGGGTCTGGCCCAGCTCCATCATCAGCGGCTCGAGAAACACCGAGCTGGCGGGTGAAGCGTGCATCATCAGGATCGGCAGGCCTGGCTGATCTGCGCCAGCCTCGCGGTAGTGCACCAAGCCCTCTGCGAGCCGGACAAAGTGACGATCGATGGTGGTCATGAGGATGTCTCCTTAAGCGCGGCGTCAGTTTAGGGGCAATCGCAGCAGCTCGGCATGATTTTGCTGCATGGAATCATCCGTAGAATTCGTTTGTCAGAGGACCTGGGGAGAGTTACAACACCCTGGGGCTCTGCGCCCGAGCAAGGTTATGTTGTGAAACAATTCGATCCGCTGTTTGAAAATACTGACGATACCGATCCAGAAGAGACGCAGGACTGGCTGGACTCATTGGCGTCGGTCATCCGCCACGCCGGACCTGAGCGTGCCCGCTTTCTCATGGGCACGCTGGACGCCTACGCCCGCGAGCAGGGTGTGGACGGGCCGCCCGCCCGCTTTTCCGCTTACCTGAACTCTATCGACCTGCACGACCAGCCGCCCTACCCGGGCGACCTCGCGATCGAGCAACGGCTCACCGCCATGATGCGGTGGAACGCGCTGTGTATGGTCAGTCGGGCCAACAAGGCCCACGCCGAGCTCGGCGGGCATATCGCCACCTATGCGTCGGCAGCGGAAATCTTCGAGACCGGTTTCCATCATTTTTTCCGCGGCCCGGAAGCCGCCGGCGGCGGCGACCTGGTGTTCTACCAGCCGCATTCCTCGCCCGGCATTTATGCACGCTCTTTTGTCGAGCGACGTTTCGATGAGGACAAGCTGCTCAAGTTTCGCCGGGAAGCCGCCGGCCAGGGCCTGAGCGCGTATCCCCATCCGTGGCTGATGCCGGACTACTGGCAGTTCCCCACCGGCTCCATGGGCATCGGCCCGCTGGCAGCGATTTACCAGGCGCGCTTCATGCGCTACCTGCACGCGCGCGGCCTGGCCGACACCACTGGACGGCACGTGTGGGGTGTCTTCGGTGACGGCGAAATGGACGAACCGGAGTCGCTTGCGGGGCTCTCCATAGCCGCCCGCGAGCGGCTGGACAACGTGACCTTCATCGTCAACTGCAACCTGCAGCGGCTGGACGGACCGGTGCGCGGCAACGGTCAGATCATTCAGGAGCTGGAGGCAACGTTTACCGGCGCCGGCTGGCGGGTGATCAAGGTTCTGTGGGGCTCAGACTGGGATACCTTGTTTGCCGCCGACACCGATCACGTGCTGGCCAAACATTTTGCCAACACGGTCGACGGTCAGTACCAGACGCTGGGCGCCAACGACGGCCAGTACAACGTCGAGCACTTTTTCTCCCTCGATCCAGCGCTTCGCGAGCTGGTCGCCCACCTGTCCCCGGACGAGATCAACCAGCTCCACCGCGGCGGTCACGACCCGAAGAAGCTTTTTGCCGCCATGGCGCAGGCGCGCTTGCCTTCGGATCAGCCGACGGTGATCCTGGCCAAGACCAAGAAAGGTTTTGGTATGGGCACGGTCGGCGAATCGAGGATGACCAGCCACCAGCAGAAGAAACTGGGCTCGGAAGACCTCCTGGCCTATCGGGATCGCTTCGATCTGCCCCTGACCGACGATCAGGCGGCCAGCATGACCTTTTACCGCCCCGAAGCGGGTACCGCCGAGTACGAATACCTGATGGAGCGACGCCGCAGCCTCGGCGGGTTCCTGCCGCAGCGCCGCCGCCGCTCGGTGCCGCTGCCGGTACCGGAGCTCAAGGCCACCGCCGACTTTGCGCTGGCCGGCAGTAAACGTCCGGTATCGACCACGAGCGTCCTGGTGCGGCACCTTTCCAAGCTGTTAAAAGACCCAGAGCTCGGCCCGAAGATCGTCCCGATTGTGGCCGACGAGGCGCGCACCTTCGGCATGGCCGGTTTGTTCAGGCAAATCGGCATCTACTCACCGGACGGCCAGCAGTATCAGCCGGAAGATCAGCAGTCGCTGATGGTGTATCGCGAGTCGCGCGACGGCCAGCTGCTCGAGGAGGGCATCACCGAGGCTGGCGCGCTGTCATCCTGGAGCGCCGCGGCCACCGCTTACAGCACCCACGACCTGGCGCTCCTGCCGATCTACATCTTTTACAGCGTGTTCGGCTTCCAGCGGGTGGGGGACCTCATCTGGGCCGCCGCCGACCAGCGGGCCCGCGGTTTTCTGATCGGTGCCACGGCGGGTCGCACCACCCTGTCGGGCGAGGGGCTGCAGCACCAGGACGGCACCAGCCAGCTCATCGCGGCAACGGTACCAGCGTGCCGGGCTTACGACCCAGCGTTCGGCTACGAGGTGGCCGCAATCTTCGATTACGGCGCGCGCCGCATGCTGGAGCAGACCGTCGACGAGTTTTACTACCTGACCGTCGGCAACGAGAACGTCGAACAGCCCGCTATGCCGAAGCACGTCTCTCCCGAGCGGGTCATTTCCGGCCTCTACCGTTATGCGCGCCTCGGACCCGAAGGCGAAACGCAGGTGAGGGTTGTGGCCAGCGGGACCATTTTTATCGAGGCGTTGGCCAGCGCTCGCTGGCTGGCCGAGGCTGGGATTCGCGTTGAGCTATTCAGCCTCACCTCAGCCAGCGAAGTGGTTCGCGATGCCGCCGAGGTGGCGCGACAGCGTCGGCACGGCGGGCCCAAAGATCTGACGAGCACGCTGGAACGGGAGCTGGCGGGTTCAGCTCCGGTGGTCGCGGTAACTGACTACGTGAGAGCGGTCGTGGAGCCGCTCGGGGCCTATCTGGAGTGCCCGTTTGTCGCGCTGGGTACCGACGGTTATGGCCGCAGCGACACGCGCCGCGATCTGCGAACCTTCTTTGAAGTCAGCCGGGACCACCTGTCGCTCTGCGCGCTGGATGCCGCCCGCCGATCGGGCTCGCTCAGCGGGGCGAATTTTGAGCGACTGACCCGCGACCTGACCCTTTCCGACGCCGAAGCTGCACCGTGGCAGGAACGGTCCGGGCCCGATCAGTCTGGCTAGCCTGCTGGTCCTGGGAGGCTAGACGCCGTCCGGGTTCGACTGGGCTAGCTCTGCACGGTGGGCGTCCGCGAGCTCAGCCAGCGAGTTGAACATGAAATCCGGCTGTGGTGCGTCGGCGAGATCCAGCGTCGCACCGGGCCCGGTCTTGTCGAAACGGCGGTGGATCCAGCATCGCGCTAACCCCAGCTTCGCCGCCGGCTCATGGTCGTGATACAGGCTCTGAGCCGTGTGCAGAATCTGATCCCGACGGGTACCCATGGCCTCGAGGTGCTCCAGCATGTACTGGAAATTCCGCTCGTCCGGCTTGTAAGAGCCGATATCCTGGGCCGTAAACACGGCGGTGAACGACGCCCGTAGCTTTTTTTCCGTCTCCGCAAACAGGTTGTTGTCGACGTTTGACAGGATCACTAGCTGGTAGTGTTCCGCCAGCTGGGTCAGCGCGTCCACGGTGTCGGAAAACGGGTCCCAGCGGCCAACGCTGCGGCCGTATTCGAGACACTCGTCCCAGCTGACTCGGATTCGCCAGCGTTCCGCCAGGCGCCGGTAAACCACCGCGAGCGTCTCGGCATACGACATCGTTGGATTAGCCTGCTGCTGCCGCGTTTCCTCTTCACCGTGCGCCGCCAGAATGTCGTTGCGGTCCGGCGCGGGCGACACTTGATAGGTCAGCGGCATCAGCGCGTCGAGCATGCCGGTCTCCCAGTCGATCAGCGTGCCGTAGCAGTCAAAACTTAACGTTGTGAAGTCACTGAGCTTCATCAGGCCACCCTCGCCTCGGCGGCGCTCAAGACGTCTCGGATCTTGTCGATAGCCGAAGCCAGCGCTTCGCTCGTCACATCGAGATGCGTCACCGCCCGGATCTCTGCTCCTGCGTCTCCCAGCGCTACCCCCTGTTGCATCAGCGTAGCGATCAGCTCGCCGTGGCTAATCAGACCCGGGTCGACGCGAAAGAACACCATGTTGGTTTCCGGCTGAGGGTTTGTGACGAGAACGCCCGGCATCCCGGCCAGGGCCTGCGCCAGCACTCGAGCGTGATGGTGATCCTCAGCCAGCCGCTCGACGTGGTGTTCCAGCGCATGCAGGCAGCCCGCGGCGGCAATCCCCGCCTGACGCATGGCGCCGCCAAACGCCTGCTTATATCGTCGAGCCTGGTCCACGAAAGATTGGCTGCCCGCGAGCACTGCACCGATCGGTGCACCAAGCCCTTTGGTGAAATCGATCCAGACGCTGTCCATCAGCCCGCCGAATCGGCTGGCCGGCACGCCGCTGGCCACCGCCGCGTTCAGCAGCCGCGCCCCGTCCATATGGATGGGCATGCCGAGGGTCTTCGCCGCTCCGGCAACTGAGGTCAGCTGGTCTTCGGTCCAGACACAGCCGCCACCAAAGTTATGCGTCTGCTCGACGCAGACCAGCCCAAGGGGCGCCGCGTAGGGTTCGGGACAGGCCTGGGCCCGGGCGCGGGCCTCGTCAAGCTGCTCGGCGGTAAAGATCCCCCGCTCGCTGTCGACCGGCTCCAGCATCACGGACGAGGTGATCGCCGCCCCACCGGACTCGGCGCGGAAAATATGCGACATCGTGTCGGCAAACACGACATCGCCGGGCCGGGTGTGAACCTTGATCGCGATCATGTTGCACATCGTTCCCCCGGGCAGCCACAGGGCGGCCTCCTGGCTCAGCAGTTCGGCGGTGCGCGCGAGCAGCCGGTTAACCGTAGGATCTTCTCCTTTCTGCTCATCCCCAACCTCGGCGCGAGCGATCACCTCCCGCATAGCGGGCGTGGGTTGGGTTTCGGTATCGCTGACCAGTGGGATCATCGGGTTACATCATCAGGTTATCGGCGGATGCCAGAGCCGCTGAGTTTAACTCAGTCAAACCCCGATCAGAGCTCCTAAGAGGTCAGTTGGCGGATGAGCGCCTGCGGCCGAGGTGAACGGTTTGGCAACCGGCGGCGTGATATAAGCCCGTCACCTTTCCGAATTTCGACACACACCCGTGACAAACCGAGCCCCCGCCACTGTTGTCGACGATCCCCCAGGCTACCTGCTGACGCCAACACCGTGATCTACCTTTCGGTCTTCGGTGCGGCCTTTCTTGCGGCAACAATCTTGCCGTTCTCTTCGGAAGTGCTGGTGGTAGGCGCCGTGCTCGGCGGTGCCTCGCCGCTGCTGCTGTGGGCCGTTGCCAGCGCCGGCAACACACTGGGTGCCGTGCTGAACGCTATCCTGGGCAGGCTGCTGCCCCGAGGTCGGGTCGGGCGACTACTGGGGCTGAAGCCCGAACAGTTCACCAAAGCGGAACAGTGGTTTCAGAAATACGGCCAGTGGAGCCTGCTGCTGGCCTGGGCGCCTGTCGGCGGCGACGCGCTCACCGTGATCGCCGGTATCCTGCGCGTGCGTTGGCTACGGTTTGTGGTGCTGGTCTTCGCGGGCAAAGCGGCTCGCTATGCGGTGGTCATCTGGCTGGCGTCGCGCGGTGCTGGCGCCTAGCACCGGTTGTACGCGTTAGCGTGACAGCACTTACGATGCTGAGTGCGGGATGATCTCCAGCTTGTCCAGACGGTAGCCCAGCGCCTCGGTTCGCTCCTTGAGCTTCGCCAAGGCCTCCTCGCTGATGTGCTGATCGCGCGTCATGATCCACGCGTAGTCGCGCTTTTCCCGAGCGATGATCGTTTCGCGATAGTCATCGTCCAGATACCCGATTCGGTAATCAGACTTAAGTGGCCAGAGAAACTGCATGCGCCATATCGCGTTCCCCGTGCCTGCCGTCACGAAACCTTTTGCCAGCATCACCTTTTCAGGGCCGTCGAGGCTACCTTTGTTGTAACGGTAGTGCGCGTCGACCCGCGCTTCACTGACCCGCGTATAAGTCTCGACCGCGTTGAACGCGCCGCCGGTCAGCGGCGGCGGGATATGCGCCTGGACAAACCAGGCACCCATAAACCGATCCAGATCGACGTCTGCGGCAACGGGCAGCGGCTGCGACATCAGCCGGCCGGGTAGGTATAGCTGGCCTGGATGCCCAGGGGCAGGCCCAGCGCGTAGTAGACCAGCAAAAATACCGTCCAGCTGCAGATAAACCAGAGCGAGTAGGGCAGCATCATGGCGGCCAGCGTGCCGATGCCGGTGCTTTTTACGTAGCGCTGGCAGTAGACCACCACCAGCGGGAAATACGGCATCAGCGGCGTGATGATGTTGCTGCTGGAGTCGCCGACCCGATAGGCGGCCTGCGTCAGGTCCGGGGAAATGCCCAGCGTCATCAGCATGGGCACAAAGATCGGTGACAGCAGGCCCCACTTGCCGCTCGCGGAACCCACAAAAAGGTTTACGAAGGCGGTCAGCAGCACGATTCCTACAATGAGAACCGACGGAAACTGGTCGAGCTGCTTGAGGGCTTCGGCGCCCTGCAGCGCGAGCAGTGTACCCAGGTTGGACGCGCCGAAAGCATAGACAAACTGCGCGATGAAAAACATGATGACGAGGTAATACGCCATGGCGTGCATGGCCTGCGTCATGCCTTCGATCATGTCCTTGGAGCTCTTGAAGCTGCCGGAGACGTAACCGAAAACCACGCCCGGCAAAAGAAACAGGAAGAAGATCAGGGCTACAATCGACCGCATGATCGGCGCCGTAAAACTTGCCAACGCGCCGTTGGCGTCGCGCCATGGCAGCCAGTCAAAGGCGATGGACAGACCGAGCAGCACCAGCCCGCCCACCATCACCAAGAGCGCCCAGAGCAGTCCCTTACGCTCGTTGTCTTTAAGGTCGTGCATCTCCGGCAGACCTTCCTCGTCACCGTCGATCTCCACCCCGGCGAGACGGGGCTCGACCATCCGGTCGGTGATCCACCAGCCCAGGCAAATAATCAGCACCGAAGAGGCGGTGGTAAAGAAATAGTTGTTGAGCGTGTTGACCGCGATGTTCGGATCGAGCAGCTGGGCGCCGCTTTGCGTCAGCCCCTGCAGCAGCGGATCAAGGGCGCTGGGCACAAAGTTCGCAGAAAAGCCCCCGGATACGCCCGCAAAAGCGGCTGCGATGCCCGCCAGCGGATGGCGGCCAGCCGCATAAAAGATCACGCCACCGAGCGGGATCACCAGCACGTACCCGGCGTCGACCGCCGAGTGCGAAACGATTCCCACTAGAATCACCATCGGTGTCAGGAGCCAGCGTGCGGTCACGTTCAGAAGGGCCCGGATTCCCGTGGTAATGAATCCGGAGTGTTCCGCTACACCGATGCCGAGCATCGCCACCAGCACCGTCCCGACCGGCCCAAAGGTGACAAAATTGGTGACCAGCCCAGTCAGGAACGCGGTGATCGCTCCGCCCGACAGCTGGTTAATGATCTGAATCGGCTCCCCGGAACGCGGATCGACCACCGAGAAGCTGACGTAGGACAGGAGCCAGGACAGGAGCCAGACGATAAACAGTAGGCCCACGAAGAGCATCGCGGGGTCGGGCAGCTTATTGCCGATACGCTCTACGGCACCGAGAAAACCGCGGGCTTCGACAGCCTGACTTTGCTCCGACATGAACTCTTCTTCCCTTTGGGCGTGCGCGTAAGTGTACTGGATATACAGCGCGGAGCTACCGCCACGCCGATACTCATCGCGAACCCTGCAAGAGCGGTCGGCGTTGACGCAGGCCCGGGCACGCGGTGCAATGCGTGACGCCGCCCGCCTTCGGATTTGCCATGCCCCTGGATATCGATTTTGTCCGCAGCTGTTTCCCCGCCTTCGCCGAACCGTCGCTCGCGGGCTGGGCTCATTTCGAAAATGCCGGCGGCTCCTATGCGTGCGGCACGGTGATCGAGCTGCTCCAGCACTACTACACGGCGATGAAGCTACAGCCGTACGCGTGGTCTGAGGCGTCCCTCGAAGCGGGTCGGCGCATGGACGCGGCGCGCGAGCGAATGGCCGCGTGGCTCAACGTCGCCCCGGATGAGTGTCACTTCGGTCCGTCGACCTCGCAGCAGACCTATGTGCTGGCTCAGGCGTTTCGTCGGTACTTCAAGTCAGGCGATGAGGTGATCGTCACCAACCAGGACCACGAGGCCAATATCGGCGTGTTCCGAAGACTGGGTGATGAGGGCTTCACCGTGCGCGAGTGGCAGGTGGATCCGGAAACCGGCGAACTAGATCCTTTGATCCTCGACGAACTCCTTAACGACCGGACGCGCCTGGTGTGCTTCACCCATGCGTCCAATATCGTGGCGAGCTACAACCCGGTGCGCGACATCGTCGACCGGGCGAAGGGCGCCGGCGCAATCACCGTGGTGGACGGCGTGTCCTACTGCGGTCACGGCCTGCCGGATGTGGCGGCCCTCGGCGCCGATATCTACCTGTACTCGCTATACAAGGTGTACGGACCCCACCAGGGGGTGATGACCCTGAAACGGGAGCTGAACGACGCATTGCCCAACCAGGGACATTTTTTCAATGACGCCAAGCCAACTGCGCGGATGCTGCCGGCGGGTCCGGACCACGCGCAGATCGCGGCCAGCAATGGCGTGATCGATTATTTTGAGTCCATCCACGCACGGCACGGCGGCACGCCCAACGCCTCAGCGTTGGAGCAGTCAGCCCATGTGCGGCAGCTTTTTCAGGATCACGAGCATCACCTGCTGCAGCCGTTGCTGGACTTCCTGGACGCCCATCCGCGAGCCCGGCTGATCGGTCGGACGCGCGCCGAAGAGCGAGCGCCAACGGTGGCTATCGATCCCGACCGTCATCCTGTCGAGCTGGCTGAAGCGCTGGCGGAGCGAAAGATCGGCGTCAGCGCGGGCCACTTTTACGCGCACCGTTTGGTCGAGGCGCTCGGGCTTGATCCGGGACGCGGTGTGCTTCGCTTGTCTTTTTTGCACTACACCGACGAGGCGGAGGTCGAGCGGCTGATCGGTGCGCTCGAAGAGCTGCTCTAAGGATAGCTTGCTGTAATTAGAGCAATCGTTTTGGCCGACGCCGGACCGCCAGTAAACTACCCCCATTAAGATTTCGGCGGCCGCTCATGAACACCCTCTCCAGGCTGATACTGATTCTAACGCTCGGCCTGGCGCTTGCCCCGCTTCAAGCCCAGGAAACCTCCCAGCTGCAGGCGCTGGTGGATGTGTTTAGTGATCCGGGGGACGCTGTCCGGGCGGAACTGATCCAGGGTGTGGTGGTGCTCAACGGCGAGTGGCGAGACGACCCAACGCCAGCCGGTCTGCAGGAGGCCCTGCGCAGCCAGCCCGGCATCGTTGCTATCCGCGATAACACCACGCTGGCCGCTGCACCGGCGGGCCTTGAGCCCACCGTCACCCGCTTTCAGCAGATGCTGAACAAGCTCCTGGCCTACCTGCCACTGGCCGGTACGGCGCTGGCGATTGTGATTGGCTTCTGGCTGCTGTCGGGTACGGTTCGATGGGTTGAACCGGGCCTGGGCAAGGTGCTGCGCAACGCCTGGATTCGGCGCCTGGTGGTACAGCTGCTGCAGACCGCCATCGTCATCGCGGGTATTGTGCTGGCGCTGGACACGCTGAACGCCACCGCCCTGGTGGGCAGCATCTTGGGGGCCGCAGGTATTGTCGGCATCGCGGTTGGATTTGCCTTCCGCGACCTCATCGAAAACTATATCGCCAGCCTCATGCTCGGGATTCGCCAGCCGTTCCGGCCCGGAGATCACGTTGATATCGAGGGCCGCGAAGGGATTGTTGCCACCCTCACTACGCGGTCGACCATTCTGATGACCTTCGAGGGCAACCGCCTGCGGATTCCGAACGGTGAAGTCTTCAAGTCGACCATCATGAACTACTCCACCCATCCCGAGCGGCGGTTTTCTTTCACTGTGGGAGTGGGATACAGCGTCGATCTCGCGGCCGCCATCAATCTGGGGGTTGAGATCCTTCGGTCCAGCGAAGGCGTCATCGAAGACCCGGCGCCTGCGGGCCGCGTATCCGCGCTCGGCGACTCGACGGTCACCCTCACCTTCTTCGCCTGGGTGAACCAGGATCAGGCGGATTTCGGCTGGGTGCGCAGCCAGTGCCTGATCCAAGTCAAGCAGGCCTTTGAAGCACATCAGCTGGACATGCCGGAGCCCACCTATAATCTTCGGATTGCCTCGAAGAGGGAAGACGACCAGCCACCGCCGCGGGAGGCCCCAGCGGCACCGGAGAAGCTGGAGCCAGAGCCAGCGCCAGCGGATGAGTTCGCCAGAACCCAGGCCGCTCTGGAAGCGGAGCAGACCGAGGATAGCCTGATCGACTCAGACTCCGACGAGGGCCAGCTAGACGGCTGACGTCTGCGGCCCGCCCAGCAAAACCACCCAGCCGAGAGCCAAACGTATGCCCGTCACGTTCAGCACGCCATCACACCCGCGGATCATGCAGCTTGATCATGTCGCCCGCAGCCTGCTCCGGATGATGGGGCAGACCGACCTTGTTCCGGGCGCCCTGCGCGCCGAAAACGTGGCGGCTGCCGCCGAGCAGCTGCGCGAGGCTCTGGCCGCACAGGCACCACCGGAAGACGACGGAGGCAAAAGCTCGGATTCGGACAGCGAACCCAAGGTGAGTAGCCAGATGCGCGCCCAGCCCCTGCTCGACCTGCTGGATGCGGCCGCAGCCCGCGGCGATCACGTTATGTGGGAGTAGGGTTCGACGCCTTGGAGGCCAGCAGCACCCGACAGGCGGTCGATTTAATCAGGAGAAATACGGTGTCGCCGCGCTTGAGCGCGAGTTCATCGAGCGACCGGCGGGTGATCTCCACGCGGATCGCGGCTTCAAGGCCGTCTACGCTGGCCTCCACCATCGCCAGCTCGCCAGCTTCGACCACGTCCGCGACGGTAGCCGGCAGGGTGTTCCGAGCGGAGGTCAGACCCGGGGCGAGCGTGGTCAGCGTGACGCTTCGAGCCGGAATGGTTAGCAGAGCCTGACCGGCCGGCGCACCGGCTCGACCTGGTACCCGCAGCGTGGGGCCAGCGGCACCCAGCGACAGCAGCATCTCCGCGTCTTCGTCGCCGGCGACCCGGCAAGGAAAGACGTTGTCGTAACCCGGCAAATCGTTCCGAATCCCGTCGCCGGCCTCGAGCGCCGCTTCAGCCAAGACCTCGGCCGGTTTGCCGTCAGCCGTCAGCCGTCCCTGGTCGAGCATCAGCACCCGCTGGCAGCACGCCTGAAGCTCGGTCGAATCGTGGGACACCCACAGCGTTAGCAGTCCGCGTTCGCGCAGCCAGCGCCCGAGACCGCGCCAGATGCGCAGCCGTCGCGTCGGGTCAACAGCGCTGAGCGGTTCGTCCAGCAGCAGCAGCCGGGGGTCAGCACAAAGCGCTCGCGCAAGCGCCACTCGCTGGCGCTCGCCACCGGAAAGGGCGTCGCTGTCCCGCCCCACCAGGTCCTCGAGCTCCAGCATCCGAATCAATCGTTCGCGATCGCTGGCTTGCAGCAGTCGCCGACCCGCCGTGAGCTGGCGAGCCACCGATCGGCCTGGAAACAGGAGACTCTCTTGGGGTACGTAGCCGATGTGCCGCGCCTCCGGCGGCAACAACGTGCCGTTGCTGCTGTCCTGCCAGAGCTCACCACCGAACGCTAAGCGTCCCGTTGCGCCCGGCTCCAGACCGGCTACCAGGCGCAGAATCGTGCTTTTCCCCGAACCCGACGGGCCGGCAAGCCCGATAACCCCCTCCTCGAGTTGGCAGGACAGCTCGATGGTCAAGTTCCCGATGCCCAGCGTCAGCTCACTCAAGACCAGCGCTGTATCAGGCATCAAGCGTGCCGCCGCTTCTGGGTGCGGCTGATCAGCCATTCTGCGGTCGCCAGCGCAGCAAAACCGAGCGCGAGCGCCACGCCGATCAGGATCGCCGCGTCAGTGTCTTTGCCCACCTGCTGGGCGGCATAGATCGCGCTGGCGAGCGTCTGCGTTTGAAAAGGGATGTTGCCGGCGACGGTCACCGTAGCACCAAACTCGCTGGCCGCCCGCGTAAATCCCATGATGGCTGCCGCGCTTAAGCCCCGACTTGCCAGCGGCAGCACGGTGCCAACGAAGGTTTGAAGCGCGCTGTGTCCGAGCGTGCGGGACACCTCCTGCAGGCGCGGATCAACCTGCTCCAAAGCGGCTTTGGCGGTTCGCAGCACGATGGGAAAGGCCATCACGCCAGCAGCGATCACCGCCGCCTGCCAGGTCAGCAGCCAGCTCGCCGGAAGACCCAGCACGGTGGTGCCCGTCGGGCCATCGACTGCGAGCAGTTGCAGCAGCACAAAACCCACAGCCGTCGGCGGCAGCACCATCGGTAGACTAAGCAGAATGTAGATGAGGCGAGCGCCGATACCGTCTCGGTTCGCTAGCCAGCGAGCCAGCGGCAGCGCAACCGCGAACGCCAGGACGGTTGCCAGAGTCGCAATCTTGAGCGTCAGCCATAGCGCGCTCAGCACCGTGGCACTCATCGTACCCAGCGCTCCGCGGTGCGTCGCCGAGCCCGGCATAACTGCGTGTTAAGCTGCGCTGGCCGCAGAGGCGAGCGGGTCATGACCCGCACCACAGCGTCAACGACACGGGCAGGATGCTAAAAAATTCTCTGGCCATGAGGCCGCCATCTTACCGCTTCCTGCCGGCGTTGCTCCTCGCGCTGGCGCTCTGCGCCTGCGGCCCAACGGCGACGGAGCGACCGCTGCAGCTCTTTGCCGCCGCCAGCCTGGGTGAGATGGCCGCAGAGCTTGCCACCGCCTACCGCCGAGAACACCCCGAAACCGAGCTCCGCCTCAACCTCGCCGGTTCCAACGTGCTGGCCAGGCAGATCGGCAAAGGTGCCACAGCGGACGTGTTCATCAGCGCCAACAAAGACTGGGTTGACCGGCTGGACCGGGAGGGCCTGCTGGTCACGAGTCGACGGTCAGAACTGCTGGCCAACCGGCTGGTGATTGTTGCCAACCGGAATTCGGACTGGTCGCTGGCACGTATCGATCAGCTTCCCGAGCTGGCCTTTCGCTATCTGGCTTTAGCCGACCCGCAGGGCGTGCCGGCGGGGATCTATGCGCGACAGTTCCTGGACTCGATCATGCTAGACACCGGGACGTTGTGGCAGGCACTGACCGATCGCCTTGCGCCGGCGGCGGACGTCCGGCGTGCTCTAGCGATGGCGAGCGCTGATCCGTCTGTCTTGGCGGTTGTGTACGGCACCGACGCGGCAGCCGCACCGGACCTAAGGGTTCTCTTCGCCGTACCCGAAGATGCGGTGGTCATCCGCTACGAGGCGGCGCTCATCCAACAAAGCCGGCCACACCCAGCGGCTGAAGATTTTTTTGCGTACCTTTCCACCCCCGACGCCAAAGCGATTTATCGCCGCTTCGGTTTTCTAGAAGCGATGCCCTGACGGGCCATCAAGGCCGCTGCTCATCCCGCGCCTCGGCGACGAGCGCTATCACTTGATCCACTACCGTTGTCCAGTCTCCTGGCGTTGCCTGACGAACCAGCCGAACGCTCGGATACCACGGCGAGGATTCCCCTTCGCGCTGCCACCGCCAGTCGGGATCTGAGTTGAGCATGATGAGGGTGGGTATGCCCAACGCGCCAGCGACATGACCGACGGCGGTGTCCACCGTGATCACCAGATCCAGCTGCTCGATCAGCGCCGCCGTGCGGGCATAACCGGGCAGCTCCGGTTCGAGATTGATCACCTGGCGTGCGCTGAGCCAGCTAACCTCGTCGCTGCTGACCGGCATCTGCAGCGAGTAGAAACGGATATCCGCCAGGTCCAGCAGCGGCCCAAGCTGATCCAGCGCCATCGAGCGGTGATGGTTTTCTTTGTGAGTCGGCGAGCCGGACCAGCAAAAGCCAACTCGGAAAGCACCCTCGAGGCGACTCACGGTCGTCTGGGCGGGGACCGTCAGATAGCGCCGCGGTGCCGGCAGGTTATCCAGCGTGATGCCAAGCCAGCGCGGCAGACTCATGAGCGGGCAATAGACGTCAAAGCGGTCGGCCGGTATCTGGCCAGGGACGCGGCTCTCGGACACCCCCTCAATTTCCGCCACCAGCGGCGCCAGGTTTTCCGGCCCCACATAGATCAGTTCCCGGCATCGCTTCGCCGCCAGCGGCAGAAAACGCACGAACTGAACGTGGTCTCCATTGCCCTGCTCGCTGTGCACCAGAAGGCGCTGGCCGCTGATGTCTTCACCCTGCCAGCAGGGCTGCTGACACTGAAAGGGCACAAACTGTGGCGTCTGCCAACGCCAGTCATAAGCCTCCCAGCCGCGCGCGTAGTCGCCCTGCTTCAGCAGCACGATCCCTCGATTGAAGTGCGCCAACGCAAACTGACTATCGGTGGCGACCGCCGCTTCGAGCCAATGCATCCCCCGGTCGAAATCGCCGAGGCGTGTGTACGCCAAACCCAGGCTGTTCATAGCCTCCGCGTTGTCGGGCTGACTCTCGACAACCTGCTCGAGCACCGCTACCGCGTCGTGCCAGCGCTCAGCGTCCACCAGACATAGACCAAGCTGATGCTGGGTTCGAGGATGCTCAGGGTAGTCGGCCAGCAGCTGCCGATAGGCCTCAATCGCCCGGTCGAGGTCACCGTCCAGGTGCTGCCGCGTGGCCTGCTCGAGCGCCTGCGCTACCGGGTCCGGCGGCGCTAAGTCCTTCAGCACCTCGTCCGGCAATTCATAGGAGGTCGCCAACACCGGACTGTCGGCATCGAGCAGCACCGGCCAGCGATGCGGGAGCACCTTCACCTCAAACACTTCCTGAACGTTGCCGGTGAACTGCAGAAACGCCACGGTCTGGCCGCTGCTGATGTCCAAGACCCAGACGCCGCTTTTGCGTTCCGCCACGCGCCGCGTCAACGGCAGCCCCGCAAAAACGGCGCTCTCGCGGACCTGAGACAAGCCGATCAGCGCGTAGCGATCGATAAAAGCCAGGCCTCGGGCGAAGCCCGGCAGCTCGGCCACCACTTCCGCCGGCCGACCCGGGTCGGCGCACATCAGCTGACCCGCCCCGGACGACAGAAACCACAGCTTATTGTGGTACCACCGTGGCGAATGAGGCATACAGAGCCCGGCAGCCAGCACCTCGTTGCTGACGATATCCATGATCTGTCCGCCGGACACCTTTTTTGCGCGCCAGCCGCCGGGCTTGTCGGAGGCGCCCAGCATACTCACATAGCGGGGTTTCCCTTCGCGCATGCCCAGACCATTCAGATGGCAACGGTCGCTAAGCTCATAGGCGCTGATAAACGGCGGCCGCCAGCGTGGCGTAAAGGAATAGGCGGTTTCCGCCACGGCCAGACACGACATCCGCGTGTTGACGAACCACAGCTCGCCCTCCCCGTCGTAGGCCATTTCGTGGATGTCGATATCGCCGGTGATGTTATTGGCGCGCGGCAGGTAACAGGCATCCTCGCTGCCATTGGGCTGGAGCTTTTGCGCCACCGCCGGCAAATTTCGAAAGACCGTAATCGAGCTCGCGCCGCCGACGGCCAGCTGCCCGGGCTTCAGCGCCAGCCCCATGGGTTTGGCAAAGCTGACAAAGTGGGTGTTGACGCCCCCGCTGCCATCCTGGGCCTGCGGGCGAACCAGGACGAGCTGTCCGGCCTGATAGGTCGACACCAGCAGCGAGCAGCCGGCCTGGTGCAGCAGCTGAGCAAAAGAGTCGGTGGACTGGCTGGAATACGACTGTGTCATAAGAAAGGCTGGTTCGGGTCCAAGCGATGGTAGGAGCGGCCTGTACCTTGGTCAATGCAGCAAACCCTTACGTTGCACTCACCTATGGGTATAAGTGCCTATTGTCGCTAGGTGCGGCACTGACTCTAATGAGCGGCTCAAACGGGGATACCCGCCGGAGGTTGATGAAACGCCAGGCGGGGACATACTTAAAGCACCAGTCAGCGACCGGGGGCGTGATCAGCTGAAAATCGGGAAAGCCACATGCTGAAGTCGCTGCAGCAGAGCCTGCGAGACATCACGCCCATTATTCTGGTGATCGGCTTCTTCCAGCTGCTGGTGCTGCAGCAGCCTTTCCCTAACCTGCTGGAAACCTTAGCCGGGCTGCTGCTTGTGGTGCTGGGCCTGTCGCTGTTTGTTCAGGGACTGGAGCTGGGCCTGTTTCCGATCGGCGAATCGATGGCGCATAGCTTCGCCAAGCGCGGCAGCGTCGTTTGGCTGCTGATCTTCGCGTTTGCTCTCGGCTTTGGCACCACCGTCGCTGAACCTGCGCTGATCGCAGTGGCCGCCGAAGCCGCCAGCGTCGCCGCCGAGGCGAGCTTTATCGAAGGGACCGAAGAGGCCATGGACAGCTACGCCCTGGGCCTGCGCTTGACCGTGGCGATTGCGGTCGGGGCGGCGATCCTGATCGGTGTACTGCGAATCCTGCGCGGCTGGCCCATCCAGTACCTGATCATCGGAGGTTACATCCTGGTCGTGGCGATGACCGCCGTGGCGCCCAAAGAGATTGTCGGTATCGCCTACGATTCCGGTGGCGTCACCACTTCAACGATTACCGTTCCTCTGGTCACCGCTCTGGGCGTCGGGCTGGCCAGCAGTATCCGTGGCCGCAATCCGATGATCGACGGCTTTGGCCTGATCGCGTTTGCCTCGCTGACGCCCATGGTTTTTGTCATGGCCTACGGCATGCTGGTATGACGGACTGGCTACTGGAGCTGCTGGACGTATCGCTGTCCACCGTCCGCGACGTCACGCCGATTGCCGCGATTATCTTCGGCTTCCAGGGCCTGGTGCTGCGACGCCGGATTCCGAATCTGAAAAATGTGCTAACCGGCTTTGTGCTGGTGCTGCTCGGCCTGACCCTGTTCCTGGTTGGCCTGGAGCGCGCGCTGTTTCCCATCGGCCGGGTGATGGCTACCCAGTTGTCCGACCCGGAGTTCATCAACACCAGCGCCGGTTCCCTGATCGGCTGGCAGCGCTACTACTGGATCTATATCTTCGCCTTTGCGATCGGCTTTGCCACCACGGTCGCCGAACCGGCGCTGATCGCGGTGGCGATGAAAGCCAGCGAGGTTTCCGGCGGAGCGGTCAAGGTTTGGGGGCTGCGGGCCGCCGTGGCGCTCGGCGTTGCGGTGGGTATCGCCCTCGGAGCGTGGCGTATCGTCACCGGGCTGCCGCTGCACTACTTCATTATCGCGGGCTACATTATCGTCATTATTCAGACGGTCTATGCGCCGCGTATGATCATTGCCCTGGCCTATGATTCGGGCGGGGTGACCACCTCCACCGTCACGGTGCCGCTGGTAACAGCCCTTGGGCTGGGTCTTGCGGAAACGGTGCCGGGCCGCAGTCCGCTGCTGGATGGGTTTGGGCTGATCGCCTTCGCCAGCGTGTTCCCCATCATGACGGTGATGGGTTATGCCCAGCTGGCCCAGTTCCAGGAAGCGCGTGCCCGCCGAGCGAAAGAAAGAGGATAGTCTGATGAAATTCAAACTGATCATGGCGTTGGTTGAAGACGGTCGCACGGAGGCGGTTATTCACGCCGCCAGAGAGGCGGGCGCCACGGGCGTGACGGTGCTGAACAACGCACGGGGAGAAGGGCTGACACCTCAGAAGACCTTTTTTGGCCTCTCCCTGGAAACGCAGCGTGACCTGCTGCTGATGGTTGTCGGCGAACAGGAGTGTCGTGCCGTCCTGGACACGATCAACACGGTCGCCGAATTTGACACGCATTCAGGTGCAGGAATCGCCGTGCAGATCGACGTTGAGGACACAGTCGGAGTGGCTCACCAGGTGCAGGCGCTACGCCAGAGCCACGGCGACACCAACGGCAGCGACGCCGCCTGAGGGAACCCGGCCCGGCGGCCGCCTCAGGCCGTCGCGGTCATCCGCATTCAAGCCCAACCGGCACGGTCAGACGGGACAGCGCCAGCGTAGCGGCGGGAAAACCGAAAGGCTCGCCGTTATATTGCACCTGCCCCTCGCTGCACCCCAGATTCAGCAGCAGTTCACCCCAGGGCTCCAGGACCAGATCATCGGGATCAAAGTCGGGGCCAAAACGGGGTCCGCGGGTCGCAAAGGTATCCGCGATGGACAGCGTGCCGTCCACCACCTCTCCGGCGCCGAAGAACCAGGCCTGCCGGCCCTCCAGGTCGTAGGTGAACCAGTAGACCAGCGCCTGCTGTCCCTCCAGCACCTCCACCACAAATCCGTGGCCGGACTGGTCCGGGTTGAACCAGGAACCGGTCGAAAGAGCGACACCGGCCGGGGCGGGCGTCGAACCGCAGCCGAGACCCTCAACCCGCGACAGCCGTTCGAGCGAAAGGCGCCCCTTTTTACCGGGCAGCTCATATACCATCGTCCCGCTATCGCAGCTGTTGTAAACAAAACTGGCGCTGCCCACAACCTCCCGCTCAACCTCAGCGGGATCAAAATCCGGCCCAAACCGGCCTCCGCGGGTCACCACCAGCTCAGGGAACACCAGCCGATTGCCCCGCACTTCCCCGCTGGCCACATACCAGGCCTGGTTGCCGTCTACGTCATAGGTAAACCAGTACATCACCGCCCGGCGGTCAGCCAGGATTTCCAGCACAAAACCTTCCCCGGTGTTGTCCTCATCAAACCAAGCCGCGGTGGTACCGGGTTGGATCAAAAACGGTTCAGCGACCTCGTTGCGGCTGACCTCAAACGAAACCGTACTGTCAGCCCCGCCGCTGTCACCCGCGCGGCCGTTCTCGTCTTCGAGAAAAGACCAGCCGCCGTCAGCCCAGCCGATCGGTGTGCCGGGGTTGGCATCGAGGCCGTGGCCGGTCAGTCCCAGCGTGCGGTGGCTCAAAGTCACCTGTCGAGTGTCCTCGATGGCAGCGAGGTTTGCGGCGCTGCCGGGAAACACCAGATCGACCACCAGCGCGTCTTCCTGATAGCGGAAGTAGCCCTCGGGCGCGTCGCCCGGCTGGCTCGCCCAGCGCGGATTGCCGACACTGGCGGCAATCGGGTCCGCCACCGCGGCAAAACGCTGCTCCGTAGCGAGCGTGCTGGCCGGCTGGCCCGGGAAGACCACTGTCTGCCCCGCGTCTCGCCAGCGCATCGGGCGGTCGTGTGCAATCCACAGCGTGTATTCCCGATCGAGCACCAGCGGCGCCAGCTGTTCCACGTAGAGGTCTCGGGAGGTGGCATCCACCGGATCCCATTCAGCCTGGAACACCAGTGCATCAGTGGCGCGATCGACAACGCGCACCGCCGCCACGGACGGCGGGCCGGCCTGGTGAAAATAGGCGGCCAGGAAACTCTGTGACAGCTCGCTGCGCACCCGGCGGATCTCGGACTCGGGCAGGATGAATCCGTCATGGCAGTTGCGGCCCAGGCCTCCGTAGTCGGCGCCACAGCCCGGTGGATTGCCAGGAAATGCCGACTGACCGGCGGTCGGCTCAACCTCAACACCCCAGGCGACGATGCCAAGCTCCTGGGTGAAATACTCGTTGCTGAGCCCGAAACCGGAGTTGATGTTGCTGAGCGGGCTTCGATCGAAAAGGTATAGGGATCCGCCGGGCAACGCCGCGTTGTGATTGGACATCACGTCAAGCACGCTCACCGTGTTGTTTGTGAGGCGTACGTTGTCGCTGCGATTGAAATAAAACACCTGCGAGAACGAATGCACATCCGTATAGGCCCGAAGCTGCTCGGCAGGCCCCAGTTCGACGGCGCTCAGCAGCGCCTGTAGCTCAGGCTCAGAATGTGGGAATGCCCCATGGTGCACCAGCGAGCGTTCGTCTGACGACGAACGGTTCGGATTGGTTGCGTGGAAAGGCGGGCTGTTGCGATTCAGATCAACCCCCAGCAGGTGATCGTCGCGGCTCTCGAGATCCTCGTCGACCCCAGGCATGTTCTTGCGTCGCATCCGCCCATCCCGAGGCGCCGGTGACGGGTCGTCAGGCAGGTCAAAGGGATCGGTACGCAGCCAGTTTTCTGTCGGGAAACGCTGAGTTTGCAGAAATCCGTCCACGTTCATCACCGGCAGCACGATGATGTTGGTATTTTCCAGGAGATAGTCGTGGAAGTAGTTGTCGCCCTGATTGTCAGACAGCCGCTCCATCACGGCGGTCACCACCTCTGGGGTCTGCCACTCTCTGGCGTGGATCCCGCCGTTCGTCAGCATGGCGGGTTCCGCCAGCAGGTCTCGCGTCAGCGGGTCTGGATCACTCAGACGATAGCCCCAGATCTCCCGACCGTTGTCGGTCTGGTCCAGCACAAATCCTTCGATCCGAGTACTGCCGTCCGCCAGCGCCTCGTGACGCTGCCGCAGCCCGGCATAGGTCCGAAAGCCGTCGAAAGGCAGCGGCGTGTCCACCGGCACCGGCACCGGGTAGCCGAGTCCAAGCACGCCGTCCGCTTCGGTCCACCGTTCGATTTGCCCATCACTTCCTTTGGGCCAACCCTGGTGCGCACCAGGACCGGCAGTCGCATTCAGGAGCCCCTCGAGCATCGCTGCGGTCGCCGGGCGGGCACCGGAGCGCGTCAGCTTCAGCAGCCGCTTGCGCTCTTCGTCCGGCAGGCTCGCGGCGGATCGGCGGGCCAGGACGGTCACCTCCGCACCCCCACCCTGCCTGAGGGCCTCGGACAGCGCCGCCAGATCCCCTAGCGCCAGCGCCGCTTCGCCGATCGGCAGCGTCAGAGCGGGTTGATCCACGAGCCGAGGCAGCCCTAGCGCCAGCAGTTCGCGCATAAACTCCTCAGAACGACCGCGCAGCGCGTCGCTCAGGCCGCGTCGACCGGCTGACCCGGCCGTGAGAAACGCTTCCAGCCACGCATCCGCTGCTGGCATTGTGGTTCCGGCGTCGAGTGCCGAACGATAGCGCCACCGATGTAACGAACCCGCCGCGGCCGCGCGGACCGGGTAAAGCGGGACGCCCATGCCCGGGAGTTCTTCGTGCGGCACGAGCACCCGAGCCTCATGCGCCAGCAGCATCGCGATAGCCGGATGGTGACCGCTGAGGTCGCCGCCCAGCGGCGGCACGTCTTTCAGGCCCTGCGCCAGCTCGAGCATCAGCCGCTCACGTACCGGCGCAGGCAGCGAAGACTCGCGGGCGAGCGAGTCGAGGGAGGCTGCCAGCTCATCGGGATTGGTGCGCGCAAGGTCCAGCAGCTTTGCGAGTTGTTCTTTCGTCGAGAAGCCGCGCTCAACGGCGAACGCCTGTTCCCGCGTCCAGTTCGGCGCGGTGAGTGGATTGCTGAGGGCAATCGTCGGACCCAGGGCAAGGCACAGCAGCAGGTATAAGTTGTTCATGACGGCCGGTTCTCCCTAGCGTGCTGTTCCGCCGGCTACCTTCGAATCAGCACCTATTATCAGTGAAGTTTGAGGCGTGGCCTGATCACCTTATTGACGGCGCTCACAACGATCAGACAAGCGCCCTTCAACCACCCGTGCACGGCCAGCAGGTGCATCCGGTAGAGCGAAACGTAAACCATCCGCGCGAGCCGACCTTCCACCGCCATTCGGCCACCAACCAGATTGCCCATGAGACTGCCCACGGTCGAGAAGCGGCTGAGCGACACCAGCGAGCCATGATCGGTGTAGCGGAAATCGCGTGACGACTTGCCCGCAATATCCCGCCGGATATTGGCGTAGACCGTGTCCGCCATTTGATGGGCCGCCTGTGCGCGCGGCGGGACCGGCAGTTTTGCGCCCGGCATCATCACGCAGGCGCAGTCGCCAATCGCGTAGATGGTTGGGTCCAGGGTGCTTTGCAGCGTGCGGGTCACAATCAGGCGGTTGTTCCGATTGGTTTCCAGACCAGCGATACCCTGCAGGTAATCCGGCCCTTTGACCCCGGCCGCCCATACCCGAATATCCGCCGGAATGTGTTCGCCGCCCCGGGTCAGCATGCCGTCCGACGTCGCTTCAACGACCGGCTCGTTGCTGATTACCCGGACACCCAGCGCGGTCAGCTCCTCCTCGGCGGCTGCCGCGAGCTTTCTGGGCAGCGCCGGCAGGATTCTCGGGCCCGCCTCGATCAACGTCACCTGGAGGCGGCTCTCGTCAAACACCTCAAGACCGTAGTGCCGCAGCTCGGCGGCGGAGTTGTAGAGCTCAGCTGCAAGCTCCACGCCCGTGGCGCCGCCGCCCACTATCGCCACTCGAACATGTTCATCGCTCGCGGGCTTCGACGTCATGGTCCGGCTGACCCGCAGACAGTGGTTGAGCAGCTTTTGGCGAAACCGATCGGCCTCGGCCCGGGTGTCCAGCATCAGGCAGTGCTGCTCCACCCCCCGGGTGCCAAAACTGTTGCTTACCGATCCGACCGCCAGAACCAGGTAGTCGTAGCGAATCCGGTGCTCGTCCATGATGATGCTGCCGTCTTCATCCTCGATCGGCGCGAGCACAATTTCCCGGTCGTCGCGGTTGATCGACTGCATCGTGCCAAGGAAGAATCGAAACCCGTTGCGATGGGCGTGAGCGCGGTAACCCACCTCATCCAGATTGGCGTCCAGCGAACCGGCCGCAACTTCATGCAGCAGCGGCTTCCAGATGTGGGTCGGGTTTTTGTCGACCAGCACCACGTCAAACTTTTTTCGTCCCAGCTTCTTGCCAAGCCGGGAGACCAGCTCGAGCCCGCCGGCGCCGCCGCCAACCACCACGATCTGCGTCTTTTTGGTCTGCCCCATGGGTGATCCTTGCCGAACGTTTACTTCCCTGCGCTGCACCGACATCATACGCGTTGTTAGACGCGATCTGATATACGCAGCGCTTGAGAATCCTCTATCTCACCGAGCCCCGGGAAGACTACCTCCAGGACCAGATTTTATATGGCCTGCGACAGCTCTATGGCGCTGACGTGGTCGATTATCCTCGCAAAGATGTGATGTACGCCGACCTCGGGGACAGCGAGCTTTACGGCCGTGGGTTCACGCTCTGGCGCTTGCTCGAGGATATCGACGTCGACCGCAGTCAAATCTCAGAGCGCGTCACCCGCGGTGAGTTTGATCGCATTATTTTTGGCAACGTTCGGCGCCAGCGGCCCCTGTTTTGGCAGATGCTCCGGGCCGGCCGTTTCTGGGGTCGCAGCAGGGGCCGCTTCGTGTTTCTGGATGGCCAGGACGGCGACCGCATGTTTGCCGCCACGGCACCCTTCGGGCCCTACTTTAAGCGGGAGTTCGGGCGCCGAACCTTAAGCCGCGTCAAGCCGATAAATTTTTCCATTCCCGCTGTGAAAGTACGCGACGACGCTCTTCCGAAGACGCAGCTGTTTGGGCGGCACGTCCAGTGTGAGGAGGCTTACAAGCTGCCTGAGGTCAAGCAGCATTGCGGCAGCGGCTATCTGTTCGATCAGGAGCACGACTACTACCAGGATCTGGCGCAGTCACGCTACGGCATCACGATGAAAAAGGGCGGCTGGGAGTGTATGCGTCACTACGAGATTGCCGCCAACCACACGGTCCAGGCCTTCTATCGCTTGGGGGATAAACCCGATCGATGCGCGCCGCACGGCCTCAAAGACATGGTGAACGTGGTCAGCTTCGACACCGCCGAGGAGCTGGCGCAAAAGATCGAACGCATCGAACGGGAGGGCCGCTACGAGGCGCTGCAGCAAAACACCGTGGCCTGGGTGCGCCAGCACACCTGCGAAGCGGCAGCGAGCCGGCTGATCGAACAGACTTCCGCCTAGGTTAGGCAGCTCCCGGTCAGACTTCGCTGTGCAGGCCGCATTCGCGCTTCAGCCCAAAGAAGCGGGTTTGCTCAACGCTGTCCACCTCGTGCAGTGATCGAGTGCTGTGCCAGTCACCGATCGACACGTAACCCTGATCCCAGAGGGGGTGGTAGGGCAGGTCATGCGTCTTCAGGTATTCGTGGACCTGCCGGTCGCCGAGGTCGGCAATCGGGTGAACCTTGAAGCGCGGGCCGTTGAGCTCCACCAGGTCTCGTTCGCGGCGCCCGTCCGACTGGCTTCGGCGCAGGCCGGCAAACCAGGTTTGAACGTTGAGCTCGTCCAGCGCTCTTCGCATCGGGGCGACCTTGTTTTCCCGGTTGTAGGCTTCGATGCCGGCCAGGCCCTGCTCCCAGCGCTGGCCGTACATGGCCTCCTGCCAGGCGGGACTCATGCGCGGTTGGTACACCTGCAGGTTCAGTTTCAGGCGTTCGCTCAGGTCATCAACGAAACGATAGGTCTCAGGAAACAGGTAACCCGTATCGATCAGCACCACCGGGATATCCGGCCATTCCTGGGT
Organism: Pseudomonadota bacterium; assembly: GCA_039033415.1. Lineage (NCBI taxonomy): Bacteria > Pseudomonadati > Pseudomonadota > Pseudomonadota bacterium. Next base: position 310,240 of record JBCCCR010000002.1, read on the forward strand.
CATCAGGTGCAGCATCACCGCGCTTTGCGCGCCGAAGCTCGAACTCAGCATAAACGGACCAGGCAGGTGTTCCAGCGCCCAGCGGACCCTCTGCTCAGGCGTCAGGGTTTCCATCGTCTGGCTGGCACAGGCAGCCGCCGCCTCCCGGGTCTGCTCCTCGCACAGGGCCGTGAAGCTCATGGCGTGACCTCGTGGATTTCCCGACCGTGCATCACCGGCGCCACCACGCCGCTGCGAACCAGGAAATCTCCGAAGTGTTCTTCGGGCCCTCGGTCGCGGGCGTATTGAGCAAACAGCGGATCCAGCAGCCCTGGCAAGTCGCTGTCGGGCACGTTGTCCCGATAGAGTCGATTGAGTCGCGTGCCTTCGCTATCGCCGCCGAGGAAGACCGCATAGCGGCCCTCACTTTTCCCAACCAGGCCAATCTCCGCAGCGTAGGGCCGGGCGCAGCCGTTGGGGCAGCCGGTCATGCGAATGACCATCGGCTCATCTTCAAGACCATAACTGGCCAGCGAATCGTCGAGCTCATCGATCAGGGTCGGCAAGTAGCGCTCACTCTCCGCCATTGCCAGCCCACAGGTGGGGAAACCGACGCAGGCCATCGCGTTGGCGCGCAGGGGGCTGGCGGCAACGCTGAGCCCGTACTCGTCGATCAGCACTTCGATGTGCGCCTTGTCGAGTCGATCGATGCCGCTGATGATTACGTTCTGGTTGGCCGTGAGGCGGAACTCACCCTTGTGGACTTTGGCAATCTGCCTCAGACCGGTCAGCAGCTGCTGCTTCGGCAGATCTTTGATGCGACCGTTCTCGACGTTTACGCCAAAGTGCCATGTCCCGGCGTCGTCCTGAAGCCAGCCCAGGAGGTCGCCGCGATGGGTGAACTTCACTGGTCGGGCCGGCGCCAGCGTCACGCCCGAGCGCTGCTGGACCTCATTGACGAACCACTCGATTCCCCGATCGTCGATAGTGTATTTCAGGCGCGCGTGCTTGCGGTTGGTGCGATCGCCATAGTCGCGTTGAGTGGTCACAACCGCTTCGCTAATCGCGGTGAGCGCCTCGGGCTCGACAAAGCCGATCACCTGACCGAGCATCGGATAGGTCTCGCGAACGCCGTGGGCCATGCCCATGCCGCCGCCCACCGAGACGTTGAAACCCACCAGCTCGTCGTCTTCGACAATGGCGATAAAACCCAGGTCCTGGGTGTAGATGTCGATATCGTTCACGGGCGGAATGACCAGCCCCATTTTGAACTTCCGCGGCAGGTAGGTATCCCCGTAGATCGGCTCCCGGAGTGTTGCCGGCTCCGCGCTGGGCTGCTTCTCTCCGTCGAGCCAGATCTCGTGATAAGCCCCGGTCGCCGGCGTCAGGTGATCGGAGAGATCTTTTGCCCACCGGGCAACCTGCGCCTGCACCTTCGCTCCGGTGGCCAGCGGGGTGGCCATCACGTTTCGGTTGACGTCTCCGCAGGCGGCGAGGGTGTCGAGCAGGGTGGCGTTGATCCCCGCAACCGTGTCTTTGAGCTGACGTTTGATGACGCCGTGGAACTGGAACGCCTGGCGGGTTGTGAGGCGCAGCGTGCCGTTGGCGTGGGTTTGCGCCAGCCTGTCCATCGCCAGCCACTGAGCGGTCGTGCAGATGCCACCCGGTACGCGAGCCCGGATCATAAATGAGAATGCTGGCTCCAGCTTTTGACGGCGGCGAGCCGCCCGGCTGTCGCGGTCATCCTGCTGGTAGATGCCGTGAAACTTACTGAGCTGCGTGTCGTCGTCCGCGATAGCGCCGGTCACGTCATCCAGCAGGCTCTCGGTCAACGTGCCGCGCAGGTTTTGACTCGCCGACTTGATTCGCTCGACGTCGCTCAGCGCAGCTTTTTTGGCGTCGTCAGACATTAGTACACGTCCCTGCGATAGCGACCGCTGCGCTTGAGCTCGGCCATATAGGCCGCGGTGTGCTCATCGCTTAGGGCGCCATGGGTCTGGACCAGTCGGGTCAACGCGGCGTCCACGTCGGGCGCCATGTGCTCAGCGTCACCGCAAACGTAGACGCAGGCACCCGCTTCCAGCCAGGCAAAGAACGTCTCCCCCTGCTCCTCCATCAGATGCTGCACGTAGCGCTTCTCCGCCTGGTCGCGAGAGAAAGCGGCGCTGAGTCGGTTCAGCAGGCCGCTCTTGCGCCAGCGCAGCCATTCGATCTGGTAGAGAAAGTCCGTTTCAAAATGACGGTCACCGAAAAACAGCCAGTTGTCGCCGACCCTGCCCAGCGTGTCGCGCTGCTGCTCACGTTCTTGAAGAAAGGCGCGGAATGGGGCAACACCGGTGCCGGGGCCAATCATGATGATGGGCGTCTCAGGGTTTTCCGGCAGACGGAACCGCGGGTTGGGATCCAGGAATACCCGCAGCTCGTCCCCGGGGCTCAGCTCGGCCAGCGCGCTGGATGCGGCGCCGATGTGGGGCTCATCGAACGCCTCAAACGTCAGGCGGGCGACGGTCAGGTGAACGGACGCTTCGTCGATCGCCGGGGAGGAGGCGATCGAGTAGGCCCGGTGCGCCAGAGGCGCCAGCAGGTCAATGAGGGCCTGCGGCTCGAGGTCAACCGGATACTGGGTCAGCAGGTCTACCACCTGGTGGTCGAAGAGAAACTGGCGCAGGTTGCCGTCGGGGCTGAGCGCGAGGCGCAACGCCTCCGCGTCGCTGACGGCGGCATAGCGCTCCAGCACCGGTCGGGTCAGCCGGGTTAGCTCGCGTTCTAATCGTAGTGCGTCCGCCAGAGCCAGCGTCTGGTTGTCCAGCTGAACGGGAGCTTCGTCCGCAAGCCCCGTGGCGGCCAGCACTCGAGAAACGAGCTCCGGCGGGTTGTCGGCCAAAACGGCCAACGAGTCACCGGGCTGATACCGGATGCCCGAGTCTTCCAGCGATAGCTCCAGATGGCGCACGTCTTTGCCGGAATCGTCGCCGGTGATTTTCTGATTGACCTCAACGCTGGCCAGGAAGGGGTTTTTTCGACTGAAGGTCACCGGCACCGGATCGGGAACCGCATGCAGGACAGGCGCTTGAACCGGCTCGGGGCGCAGCTGCTCCAGCACCTCTTGTCGCCATGCCTCGGCCGGCGTTTCGTAGTCGAGATCACACTCGACGCGGGGCGTTAGGGCGGTCGCGCCGCGCGCAGCCAATCGCTCATCAAAATCGCGACCGGTTTGGCAGAACTGCGCGTAGCTGCTGTCGCCCAGCGCCAGGACGGCGTACTTGAGCTGACTCAGGGACGGACCATCACCATCACCCAGAGCGTCAAATAGCTCTTTGGCGTCATCGGGCGGATCACCCTCGCCGTGTGTGCTGACCACAATCAGCAGATGTTGCTCTTTGGCCAGCCGAGCCGGTGCGTAGTCCGCCATATTGACCGCCCGCAGCTTGAGACCCAGGGAGGCGCCGCTGGCGGCCAGCGCCTCGGCGACACCCTGGCTATTCCCCGTCTGGGAGCCATAGAGCACGGTGCCGCTAACGGTGGGCTGAGAGGCCTGCGCCGGCGCGTCGACCAACGCAGCCCCGCCGGCGGCGGCCAGGCCCGCCAGGTAGCCGCTGGCCCAGAGCTGCTGCTGCGCGCTCCACTGCGCGGCGAGCTGGCCTAGCTGTTCGCGTGCTGGGTCACTGATCGGTGTGGGGACTGCCGCTGACATAACTGACTCATCCTAAGAATCGGATGGTCAGACTAACCAGCGGTCATTGGCAAAAAAACGATTTAAGCGCTATGGCAACATAACCAGCAACGCTAAAGGCGCTGGAAGCCGAGGTGGGCTCAGCGTTTCGCGTGAGTTCAGGCGGCCGAGTAAGCGGCTTACTCCGATGCGTCCGCCAGCCGTTTTTCCAGCTCATCCAGCTTTTGACGCGTGCGGGCCAGCACCGCCTGCTGTGCGTCAAACTCCTCGCGCGTGACCAGATCCAGCCGGTCAAACCACGATTGAGCGACGGCCCGGAAGTTGGCCTTAAAGTCGTCGCCTGCCTCACGCAGCGATTCGGGCACCAGGCGATTCAGTGCTGTCGCCAGCTCGTCAATTTTTTGCGGGTCCAACATCCATGCTCTCCGGCAAGATCCAACAATCATGCAGACCGCGAAGGATACCGCTCGAGAACGTCCAGGCACACCCTACCTTCCAGCAGGGTCCACCCGAGCCGGCCGTCGTAGCCCTGAATTTGGTGGGTTTCGGCCTCTGATCAACGATCCTGCCGACAATTGGTGCCCCAAAGTAGTGCGATCGCCTGCCCAATACGCACCGTTCTGGTGCAGTTTTTCGCCCTTAATCGGTGCAGTTTGTGGGAACAGAGCCCTTTGAGACGCGAAAGGGGTTGGCACGGCACTTGCGTACCTGACGTGCCAACCCGGTCACGGTTTGGCTGAAGCGGCGCGCGGTCGGACGTCGGTCAGCAAACACAACATAAGAGGCTCACACGTGGAACAACTGGCGCAGGTAAGTTACGCCCTGGACACTTTTTACTTTCTGGTTTGCGGGGCGCTGGTCATGTGGATGGCGGCGGGCTTTACGATGCTCGAGTCGGGCCTGGTCCGATCCAAGAACACCACCGAGATTCTGGCCAAGAACA